>NZ_JAMYOT010000058.1:0-18211 GCF_040320005.1 Mesorhizobium sp. M0816
CGGCGCGGGGATTTCGTGCAACATATTATCAGACTCTCCTCGGGAAATGAACGGGACCATCGTCCGCCGGACGTTTTGTTGCAACAAAATAGCGAAAGCCCGCATTAACGCAACATTTTTTTAATTTCTCTCCCGGTGATCGTGCGCAAGCTGGAGAAAAGCATCCTCGCCTGCATTTCTGTTACGAAGCCGGCCCGACCGGCTACGGGCTTAACCCGGCAGATCCGTCGAGCTCGGTCAGCGCTGCGATGTCGTTGCGCCCTCGCTGATCCCCAAGCGCCCGGGCGAGCGCGTCAAGACGAACCGGCGCGATGCGGTCAGTCTGGCGCGGCTGCTGCGGGCCGGAGAATTGAAGGGAATTTGAGTTCCAGACGCGGTGCATGAAGGGGTGCGCGATCTATCCTAGTCTTAGTCTAGAGTGCCCGTCCATAAACGGCTGTTTTTCTCGTGTTTACAGTAATTTGCGGCTCAATGGGCAGCGCCTTTGAAGCCCGTGTGGCCGCATGACGGGTGCAAATCGCGGCGGAAAGATTTCTAGAGCATCTTCGATGAACGCAGAGCGGTTTGGGGCACTTTCACGCGATAGTTCCTGTCTGATTCACTGTCTCGGTGATTTGCGAGGAGGTGAGGATGACGAGGAGCCTGAGCGCGGACCTTCGCGGGGGCGCGTGATTGCAGCCATTGAAGGCGGGGTTTCGACGCGGGAGGCGGCGCGGCGCTTCCGGATCGGAATTTCGACGGCCGCAGGTTGGTATCGCCGCTATCGCAAGACCGGCGAGACACAAGCGCGCAAGCAGGGCCAGCCGTCGCGTTCGAAGCTCGATGCCCTGACGTCCCAACCAGACGGCAACCGTGTGGGCATGGCGATCCGGCAACAGATTGAGGACGCGGTTGCGCTCCAAATCGCAGATTATCGTCCCATAACGCTGCCCCTTGCGCCAAGCTCAGTCGTCGATGCCGACCACACGCGGGGCTTCCAGCGGCTTGAACCCGCCCGCGCGGACCATCCGCAAAAAAGCGTATCGCCGCTGATCGGTACTCATGAAACCTCTAGTTGGCACGGCTACGAAGTCCACCTCACTCTGACCCATTTAGCGAACAGTTTTGTCACATCCATACAGACGGATCCCGCCAACTCAACCTTTGTTTATTGAATAATTGTGAAAACACGGAATAACTTCATAAACACCAGCAAATAGTTTTTAAAATATCATATATCGTCACAATATACGCGGTATACTCACCCTTCCCGAAGGGTAATCATTAGCTGCAACGCAGCGAATCCGGCAGCCGAGTTTCGTCAAGGTATTACTTATGAAAGGAAATCCTGATGTCTGTAGTAGAATCCGCAGCAAGCACGATCCGCGCCACTCCTTTCCGCAACACCGCTTCACTGATCGATCGGACGCGGATGCATTTCGAAGCGGCTCACCATCGCGGTCTGATGGCGGTTTACGGCCGGTCCGAAGAGGGAAGGGCGGTCTCGCTCACAGGAGGCAACCCTCGAGGCAATACTATCATCGACTATGTACGTTGTTCCTACCTCGGCCTCGACAATCATCCGGCCATCGTTGCCGGCGCGGTCGCCGCAATGGAAGAATATGGCTCACTCCATTGGTCGTGCGCACGCACGCGGCTGAATTTCGGACTCATTGGTGATCTTGAAGTTACGCTCTCCCAACTCTTTGGGGCGCGCGTCATTGCCTATTCAACGGTCATGGTTGCCAATATGGGCGCGCTGCCAATCATCGCCTCCGGACATCTAACGGAGGGACAGAGACCTGTCATGGTCTTCGACCGTCTCGCCCATGCCTCGCTCGCTTTTCACAAGGCAGTCGTAGCCGAGGAGGCGCAGGTCGAGACAATTCCTCATAATGACCTCGATGCTTTGGAGCAGATTTGCCGCAAGCATCCAATCGTCGTCTATGTGTGCGATGGTGTCTATTCGATGGGCGGCTTCGCACCGATCGAAGGGCTTCTCCAGTTGCAAGAGAAGTATGGTCTTTTTCTATACATTGATGACGCGCACGGAATTTCCCTCTTTGGCGAAAAAGGTGAAGGGTTTGCGCGCTCGCAATTGCCCCGTGATCTCGGTGAGCGCACGATCGTCGCGGCGTCCCTTGGCAAGGGCTTCGGCGCGTCGGGCGGCATGCTCATGCTTGGAACGGCGGATCAGGAAGCGCTATTTCGCTGCTACTCCATTCCATATGCCTTCTCGGCTTCGCCCAACCTCGCAGCCGTTGGCGCGGCCCTTGCCTCGGCGGAAATTCACCGGACGAGCGAACTCAAGATTCGACAAGGTCAGTTGGCGGAGCGCATCGCCTTCTTCGACGAGCGCATCGATACAGATCAGCGGAGCGCGCCTTTGCCAATTCGCATGATCAAGGTGGGCGACGAGTTCGCGGCCATCGATTTCGCAGGGCGTCTTCTAGATGACGGCCTTTATACATCCGTCACGTTCTTTCCGACGGTCGCTCGTGGCCACGCGGGCATACGAATCTGTCTAACCGCAGATCACGACCCGGCGGACCTGGAGCGGCTCTGCAGCAAGATTCAGAGCTACGAAAAACCCGTGCTTACCCGTGGCTCATCCCCAAATGATATCGACGCCGCCGCCGCGCCAGGTCGGCTCCCGCTGTGACTTTATAGAGCGCAGCCTTCCGCCGAAGGAGGCCAGCCTTGATCAACGTAGCGTTCTCCCGCCTTGTGCACGAGCGCGCAAAAAGAGTCATGTCCGGGGGCGACACCAGCGTCCATGAGGCGGCCCTCCGAACGCCCCAGGGCGGCTCCTTCAAGCCGGGCGACCATGTCCGTGGGCACACACGGATCCACGTGCCCGCATCAACCTCGGCCTTCTTTACTCACTCGTTCAGCGCCTGCTCCAGCCGATCTTGGCTGCAATCAAGTACGATGGTCGCCCTGCGCGAGGGATGCTCATGTTTGCAATCGTCTTCTTTGCTCACGCTTTGAGAATATTGACACGCTCAGTAAATTTGTTGCATCAAACGTCATGTAATTACCCAAAGGTTCTCCGCCGGCTAATTGGGCTTGCCAACGCAGTGAGCGCTGAAGCCCGAACAAGGGCTGCAGTTCGAGCTGGAGGGCGGCAACTGTTTTGGCATGACTGTTTGCTGCAGCAAAAAACATCGGAAAACGGGTCTGGTGATCAGCACACTCGCAATGCCGGAGGTCGCGGGCCAAAGGAGGAGGAAAGAACATGACAATCACTCGACGCGACTTGATTAAGGCAGGCGTGGCCGCGGGAACGGCGTTATCAATGCCGTCGGTCCTTCGGGCACAGGCATCGCCAGATGACGCTCGGGCGGTCCGGATGGTGATGTCGGACCTTGCGGTCTTCGATCCGATTCTATCGACGGCTGACATAACACGCATGCATAGCTTGGCGATTTACGACACGCTGTTCTCACTTGACTCTAAGCTTGCGCCGCAGCCGCAAATGGTAGCGAACTGGGACGTTTCCAAGGACAAGAAGACCTACACTTTCGAGCTTCGCGATGGCCTAAATTTTCACGACGGCGGCCCCGTCACTGCGGCGGACTGTGTGGCCTCGATACGACGCTGGAGCCAGGTGGACGCAGGTGGAAAACTGATCATGGCCAGGGCCAAGGATATCTCGAAACAGGACGAGAAGACCTTCGCGATCGCCCTTAAAGAGCCACTGGGGATTCTACTTGGTGCGCTGGTGGAGGGGCTCTACCTACCTATTATGCGGGAGAAAGATGCAAATCGTCCCGCTACCGAGCAGGTGACCTCGAACATCGGATCCGGGCCGTTCAGGTTCAATGACGCCCGAGCCAAGCCTGGCGCGAGCTTCACGTACGACCGCAATGAAAATTATGTGCCCCGCCAGGAACGGCCCGACGGGTTCGCCGGCGGAAAGGTCGTCAAGGTTGATCGCGTCGTCTGGCAGAATATCGCCGATCAACAGACTGCTTTAGCTGCCTTACAGGCAGGTGAGACTGATTTCGTCTTGGACCCACCCGCCGATCTCTACCCGGTGATCGAAAGCGATCCCAATCTTGAACTCCACGTTCTAAGTAAGGCGGGCGGTACATTGTTCGTGCGCATGAATTTTCTGCAGCCGCCGTTCGACAACGTGAAGGCGCGCCAGGCGATGCTTCACCTAATCGACCAAGAGGCCTTCTTGCGCATGCACCCCGACCCGAGATACACCCAAACCGTGACTTCGATATTTGGAAACAGTCCCCTCTATTCCAACCACGAGAATACGGGATGGTTCGAGAAGGGTGGCGCTCCGGAAAAGGCCAGGCAACTCTTCCAGGAAGCCGGATATGCCGGCGAGAAAATCGTCATCGTCCAACCCACAGACTGGGCGGCGGCCAGCGATGCCTCGCAGCTTCTGGCGAACACGCTGCGCAAGATTGGGGCAAACGCCGAACTTGAGCCGATGACCTTTAGTGAGCTTACCCAGCGTCGGGCGAACAAGGGCTCCATCGAGGATGGGGGCTGGAACATCTTCATCTCTGACTACAGTATCGCCAATCCGATCAGCGCTCCCTTCTTGCTCGCAAATGGGAACGAGGCCTGGTTCGGCTGGCCGAAGAACGATGAATACGAGGCTCTTCGGGCCAAATGGGCAGATGTCGACACGCTCGAAGAGCGCCAGGCACTGGCCCGCAAAATGCAAGGGGTTTGGTGGGACTTCGTCGGCGGCGTTCTCCTGGGGCGCGCTGTCCAGCCAACTGCCCACCGAAAGGCGCTTACCGGCCTCCTCGAGGTCCCCGGCGCGTACGGTTTCCCGATGTGGAACATGCAGAAAGCCTCCGCCTAATGGCGGCCTACATCCTCCGCAGATTGGTTTCGACCATCGCCGTCATGGTGATGGTCGGGATCTTCGTCTTCCTGCTTCTCAGGCTGGCGCCGGGCGACCCGGCGGCGATCATCGCCGGCAGGTCGGCCACGGCGGAGATGATCGCCGGCATCCGCGAGCAGCTGGGCTTGAACGATCCTATGCCGGTTCAGTTCATACATTGGGTGCGGGACATGCTCGGCGGCGATTTCGGCACCTCAATCTTTGCCGGACGACCGGTCCTCGAGCTCATCTCGCAACGGCTTGAACCAACCCTTTCGCTGTCGATCCAGACGATGATCGTTTCGATGACGGTCGGGGTCTCTTTCGGCATCCTTGCCGCGTGGCGAACTGGCGGGGTCGTCGACCGTCTCCTCGCGGCCTTTTCAGCACTTGGTTATTCCGTCCCGGTCTTTGTCATCGGCTATTTCCTCATATACTTCTTCGCCATCAAGACACACTGGCTGCCGGTTCAGGGATACCTGCCGATCGAGCGGGGCCTCGGGCCATGGTTCGTGCATCTGGTCCTGCCCACCGTGGCGTTAAGTCTTGGCTTCATTGCATCCATCGCCCGGGTTACGCGGGCGAGCATGCTCGAGGTTTTGTCGGAAGACTATATTCGAACGGCCGCTGCCAAAGGCGCTTCGTCCTATGCCATGCTTTTTCACCATGCCCTGAAGAATGCCGGTGTCCCGATCCTGACCGTCATCGGCATAAGCTTCGCTTATCTGATCGGCGGAGTCGTCCTGACGGAAACGGTGTTCAACATACCCGGTATCGGTCGTCTGGTCGTCAATGCGATCAGTAAACGCGACTATCCGATCATTCAAGGCGTGCTCATCCTGACTTCAGGTCTGTACGTCCTTATCAATCTCGCGGTCGATCTGGCCTATACGCTGATCGATCCGCGCATCCGGTACTGATATGACCCTCCTCTCCGCACCAGTTGAAGCCGCGCCGATCGGCCGGCTGCGACTATCCGACCTTCCCGGTCTGGCAAGGCAACATCCGCTCGTTCTTGCAGGCGGCGGCCTGTTGGCGCTCCTGATCATTCTGGCGCTCGCTGCCCCACTTTACGCCGACGATCCGGTGAACATTGATCCGTTCAAGCGCCTCCAGCCGCCTTCCGCCGAAATGTGGTTTGGGAGCGACAATCTGGGCCGGGATGTGTTTGCGCGAACGATCTTCGGTGCCCGCATCTCCCTCATGGTCGGATTGATGTCGGCGGCATGCGCGGCACTTGTTGGGCTCCTGATCGGTGTCATTGCCGGCTACAGCCGCAGCTTCGACAACGTCGTCATGCGGGTCATGGACGGCCTGATGTCGATCCCGACGATTCTGCTGGCGATTGCGCTCATTTCTCTGACAGGACCCGGAATCGGCATCCTCATCGTCGCCATCACGATCCCCGAGACGCCAGCCGTCGCGCGGCTGGTTCGTTCGGTGGTTCTGGGTGTTCGCGAGCGTGCCTATGTGGAGGCCGCAGTCTGTGGCGGTGCGCGTCTGCCCAAGGTGCTGTGGCGGCACATCCTCCCGAGCACGATTCCCGCGCTGATGGTCCAGGGCGCCGCTGTCTGCGCCAGCGCGATCCTGACTGAGGCGGGCTTGAGCTTCCTCGGCGTGGGCGTGCCGCCCGAGATCCCCAGCTGGGGTAACATGATCGCCAGTTCGCGACTGTATCTTGCCATCGCTCCTATGACGATCTTCGCGCCCGGTATCTGCCTTGCTGTCACGGTCCTTGCCGTCAACTTAGTCGGGGATGGCCTTCGCGACCTGTTCGATCCCCGCGCGAAGCGGAGGCGATAGCATGCAGATGCATCAAACCGCAGGGAACGACGTGCTACTCGAAGTCCGAAACCTGGAAACGCATTTTTTCGGCGAAGATAGCGTCACCCGCGCGCTCAGCGGCATCAGCTTCCAGGTCAAGAAAGGGGAGACGCTCGGCGTCGTTGGCGAATCGGGATGCGGAAAGAGCGTCACCGCCCTCTCCATCCTTCGCCTGCTGCCGAAGCTGACCGCCAGGACCGTCGGAGGCGAGGTCCGCTTTCACGGACGCGATATCCTTGAGCTGTCGGATCGAGAGATGCGAAAGATCCGCGGCGACCAGATCGCCATGATCTTCCAGGAGCCGATGACGAGCTTGAACCCGGTCTATACGGTCGGCCACCAGATCGCCGAGGCGGTGCAGATCCATACGAAAGCGTCACGCTCGGTGGCCATGGCAAAGGCCGAAGAGATGCTCCGTCTCGTCCGCATCGCGGACCCGGAACGGCGCGTCAGCAACTATCCGCATGAAATGTCGGGCGGTATGCGCCAGCGCGCCATGATCGCCATGGCTCTTGCCTGCTCGCCGGAATTATTGATCGCCGATGAGCCAACCACTGCGCTCGACGTCACCATCCAGGCGCAGATCCTGCGGCTCATCGTCGATCTGAAAGAGCGCACGGGAACGGCCGTCATGTTCATCACGCATGATCTGGGGGTTGTCGCCGAGACATGCCAACGCGTGATTGTCATGTATGCTGGTCGGATCGTTGAGCAAGCGACCGTAATCGATCTGTTCGCGCGCCCCACGCATCCCTACACTCAGGGCCTGATGCGATCGGTGCCTGATCCGCGGCGCCGCCGTCAGCGCCGCCTTCCGGAAATTCCCGGCATCGTGCCAAGTCTGCGCGAGCCCTTTGTCGGCTGCAGCTTTGCTCCTCGCTGCCCGTTCGCGATCGGCATTTGCCGCGAGAAGGCACCCGCCCTGCGTGATGTCAGGCCGGGCCACGCCGCAGCTTGCTGGCGCGCCGACGAGGTGATGGGCGCATGAGTAGTCCTTTGCTGAAAGTCGAGAATCTGACCAAGCATTATCCGCTCGGTGCGGGATTCCTGAAGAAGACCATTCCGGTGATCCGGGCGGTGGAGGATGTATCCTTTTCCGTTGAGGCGGGCGAGACGCTTTGCGTCGTCGGTGAATCCGGCTGCGGCAAGTCGACTATCGCGCGGCTCTTGATGCGGCTCGTTGAGCCGACGGGTGGACGCGTGCTGATCGACGGAACCGACATTGCGGGGCTCAAGAAGGACGCGCTTCACGCCTGGCGCCGGCGGATGCAGATGGTCTTCCAGGATCCGTACTCGTCGCTGAACCCGCGCCTCACCGCCGGGCAAATTATCACCGAGCCCGTCGAGAACTTTGAGCGTCTCAGCCGGAAGCAGCGTCAGGCACTCGCCGCGGACCTTCTCCGAAAAGTCGGAATGTCGCCCGATATGATGCACAGGCTCCCGTCCGAATTGTCGGGCGGTCAGCGCCAGCGGCTCGGGATTGCACGCGCCCTGTCGCTCAACCCCTCTCTCATCATCGCCGACGAAGCGGTGTCAGCCCTTGATGTCTCCGTGCAGGCACAGATTCTGAATCTGCTTTTGGATCTCCAGCAACAGATGGGCATCGCTTTCGTCTTCATCTCGCATGACCTTGGCGTCGTCGAGCATATCGCCCATCGCGTTGCAGTCATGTATTTGGGACGGATCGTGGAACTCGCGCCCTGCGAGACGCTCTTCGCCAAGCCGGTCCATCCCTACACCGAGGCGCTGATCGCGGCGGCTCCGGTGCCGGATCCCACCCGAGTTCGGCTGGAGGCATCCCTTGAGGGCGAGGTACCAAGTCCGATCAACCCGCCGAGTGGATGCGCATTCCACCCGCGTTGTCCGCTCGCGGTAGAGCGTTGCCGGATCGATGTGCCGCCCTTGGTGCCGATGGCAGACGGCCGCATCGTGGCCTGTCATGTACGCGCTCCAGCCACAGATTGATCCCGGCGCCGGCCGCGGCGGCCAAATCTTCGACACACTGTTTCTGACGCATACGCATGAGAATCCTAGCCGCCCTCATGTTACTGTCTGCAATGCCCTCCAGATCCTGCCGGAGCGCAAGAATGCGGTTGGAACTGATGCGCGAGCATACTGACTTACGCCACCTCCCAAGGCGTGCCGGCCCGGCAGTGAGCTTAGTCTCCTGCCAGGTTTGCTGGTCGGGTTCGAGTGTTCATAGACGCGCTGCTCATGCGCGACGGCGTCGATCGTAGTCCTAGTTTCAGCGGACTGCTGCATCGTAGAGTGCTCCCTCTCGCCCGAGTTTCCAAGCTGCAGGAGAATGCTCGCGGCCCTGTGCAGCACTAGCCAATCCGCCTAGTTTGCACACTCGCTCCAAGCAGTTGCTCCCTCTCGCCTTCAGCCTTGACAGGGTACATGAGAGTTAGCCGATCGACGATCATTCCACGAAGGCGGTGCGAACACGGCGACGCATGATCGACAGCAGGCTTACCCCCCGCACGAGCAGAAAAATGTGAAAGGCGGCCCAGAGTCCGTGGTTGCCGAACATCTGTCCGAAGGCGAACAAAGCGGCGCTAAAGACCGCGAAAGATATGAGCATCACGTTGCGCATGTCGCGCGCCCAACTGGCGCCGATGAAGACACCGTTCATCTGGAAGGCCAGCACGCCGCTCGGTGCCGCGAAAGCCGCCCAAGGCAGATAGACAATCGCCTCCGCGCGCACGTCCGCTGCACTTGTTATGACGCCGACGAGTTGTTCGCCGAACGCGAAGGCGAGGACGCTTGCGAATCCCGCAAGCGAGAATCCCCAGCCCGCGGTCAGCCTGAGGGCACGCAAGAACGCCGGCTGATCACGGGCGCCGATGGCACGACCGGCGAGCTGCTGGGCGGCGCTCTCGAACCCGCCGAGGAAGTAGTATGCGACGTCTACAAAATGCATCAGCACCGCATTGGCAGCGAGAGTCAGTGTGCCCAGCTGCGCGCCCTGCCGCGCGAATAGGATGTATGCGCCCGTGACCACCAAGGAACGGATCATAATGCCGACGTTAACGTGAAGCATCCACCTTATCGCGGCGATGTCGAACGTATGCCGGGGTGACATTTTCGGCAGCGCCCTGAAGCGCCCTAAGAGGACCGCCATACCGGCTATCGCGGCGGCAACTTCGCCGCACACCGTTGCCCAGGCGACGCCTGCGACGCCCCATCCGAGATAAAGGCCCAGAAAGATGCATAGCGCGATATTCATCCCGTTGAGGAGAAATTGCAGGCAAAGTCCGACGCCGGCCTCGCCGCGACCTAGGAAATAGCCAAGGATTGCATAGTTGATTAGCGCGGCGGGCGCCGAGAGAAGACGGACTCGGACATACACATCCATCGCGGCGGTCAGGGCCGGTTCGGCGTTCATGAACCATTCGCCCACCGCGGAGATCAGTGGCGCAAGCAGGACCAAGGCCAAGCCGGATAAAGTGGCAACAACAAATGCGCGCCAGAAGGCTGCCCGCTCTTCCAGGGCATCGCCCCTCCCGAAAGCCTGGGCGATGTGACCGGACGTACCGGACCGCAGGAAATTGAAGGGCACAAAGACGAGATCGAAAAAGGTGGCTCCGATCGCAAGACCGCCAAGCAATGCGGCATCGCCGAACTGGCCGACCACGGCCGTGTCGACGATGCCGAGCAGCGGCGTTGTGAGGCATGCGAGCGTCATGGGAACCGCGATCGCCAAGACCTGCCGGTTGGTGACATGGAATGGCCTGGAGCCAAGCAGCGGCGCTTTCTGTTGCATGTCGACTCCTACTGGATGGCTTGCAACCTCTTCATTGCCAGCATGCGGAGAGTTGCGATGTGTAAGGGCCACCAGGTTGACCGGTCTGTCATCTTTTTTATGTTTGCTGGTACTTGGCCTATGATCTCAGACACTGCGCGGTCTCGAAGAGATGGCCGAGCAAGGCATTTCGGTCGATCGCACCACCATCTTGCGGCGGACGGTTTGCTTCACGCCTTTGTGTCTGGAATGTTTCGATCGGGGGTGTCGGGCGTGCGACGACGTATTGCTGCGTTTTATGCTGCGGTTTCAAGTTCACGGTGCCGGATGGGCTGGCGAGTGGTGACCCGCAAGAGGCTGCGCCGAGGACAAGTGCTGGAGTTCTTAAGGGGCCGCAGGTTGTTCCTGTTCGCCAGGGGTCGGGAATGGTGTGATCGACCAATCGATTAAGTCGACGGCACGCTGAAGTATCGCCTCTGTCCGGGCATGGGTGGGTGAAGCGGCGATGACATATCCGACACAATCTCGGGGATCGCCTTTCCTGACGATCGGCGTCTCGGGTTCAATATACAACTTGACCTCGGCGACCCCTGGTACAGCAGCCGCCCGACTCTCGCCACCGATCCGATCAAGGGTGCCATCGCGATCAGGAATTAGGAACCGCACGGCCGCAGTCTGCGAATGCTTTCTGCGCAAATTCCATTCCTCGCCGACGACAAGCTTGATGTGCTCGGTAACAAGATCGATGCCGTAAGCCTGTTGAACCAGTTGAGGACCGGTCCCACCCGCAAGACGCGGATTGACTTCGATGACGACCGGGCCACGCTGCGTACACCGGAATTCAATGCCCGTTGGCCCCCAGCCGAGGCCGAGAGCTCGCAAACAGCTTTGTGAAATATCAGCAATACGCTCCTGCTCGTCGTCAGTCAGCGTGGCCGGACAGCTGAACTCATGATACACGAAATGCGGTGGAGGGCCGAAGTTACCGCCGGAAATCGCAATAACCTCATTTCCCATGATATCGGCGCTATAGTAGGGGCCTTCTGCGTAACCTTCCACGAGTATCCTCGGTGAAGACACCCATGCGTGCTTTCCGCCGAACAGATAGGCCGTATGTTCGGCCAACTCTTTGACGTTGCGGCACAATCGGACTCCCCTACTGCCGCTGCCCACGGCTGGCTTGATAATCACCGGCAGGCCGATCTCCTCGGCAGCGCTTTCCACCTCCGTTGCATCCGCTGCCAAGCGGTAGGCAGGTATCGGAACGCCGGCTTCCTCGAGAAGCTGACGTTGCTTGAACTTGTCGCAGCATTGTTCGATGGATTTGGGGTTCGGTCCCGGCAGATCGAAATGCTGGCAGAGCTTACCAACTGTCGCATAGAAGGAGTCCCCGACGGACGTAATGCCAGCAATGTCATAGGTCGCACGTAGCCGAGAACATTCGCGGATCAGCGCATCGAGATCGGCTGTATCGACACGGATTGCCTCAATTCCTTCGGCCCCAAGATAGTCGTACCGAGTTGGATCAGCCGACATGACAATTGGATGAAGACCAAGATGCCGAGCCGCTTGGACGTATAGCGGACCATTATACCTTGAACCTTCAAGCAGGATGAGCGCTCTTCTTGTCATTGGCCGTTGACTCCGACGTTGCGTGCTTTGCGGCGGTCCTTAGCGTACATCGGCGAAAGCTTTTTCAGCCTTGCCTGATCTCAGACCTTGTAGTGAAGGTACCATTGTCAGCGATTTTCAGTCGCAAAGATTCTGTAAATTTACTTCAAGGATTTGTTGCAACAGTTTGGTCGCCGACCCTTGTCCCGCTTTTGCGATCCGCTGCTGGTGCCGTCGCTTAGTCGTTTCGATTGAGATAATCTTTGAGCTTCGTTGCTAGGACGCGTACATGAGCCGGAGCGAACGTGTAATGGTCACCAGGCACCTCATGAATTTCCAGGCATCCCCGCGCGAATTGCTTCCACCCAAGATCGCCATTAGGTTCATTAGTTGATGTGCGCAGCCCCTTCTTGGCTGCAAAAAGAACGGACCTGCTGTCGTTGAGCCGAGGCGTATTCACGGAGCGCAATTTTATTTGCCTCGGCAACTGCCAGGATATTATTGAGCTGCGTTTCGCCCATTTCGGGTACGTTGCCTGCTTGCATCCCGAAATCCAGCAATGCCGTGACCTGACACTCACGTTTGATGGATTTCAGCCTTCGCCAATGTTTCTCCAGCACGGGAAAAAGGACACTCAATGTGACCGCTTGCTCGCTAAGCCAGTTAGGAATACGGCGGTTGCCGAGCAAGCGATGGTACCGGCTGCTTGTGTGCTCTTCATCCTTGTGAAGCGCTTTGGCATCGAGCAGTCCAACTATTGCTACCTCGTCACCAGCATCGCGCAATTGGCAGCCCATTTCCCAAGCAATGCTACCGCCCATGGACAAGCCGACGAGTTGATAAGGGCGGCGTGGTTGTACGCTCTTGATAGCCTCTACGTATTCCCGCGCCATTTCCGGAATGCTCATGTGAGGTCTTGCCTCACCATTCAGACCGCGCGCCTGCAGGCCGAAGAGCGGCTGCTCCGTGCCAAGTGCCTTAGCAAGAGGCGTATATAGGAGTACATAGGTGTACATGTCCCCCAAAAGGGTCCCAAAAAGGTGGGGGCAAAACAGAGGCGTCCGTGAACCGCCGGTTTGTAACGGCACCAATCGTTCGGACGCGCGCTTCCACGGGTCTTCGAGAGGGCTATTGCGAGCCCTCTTGGAGTCTGGTGTTCCAGCAGCAGGGAGACAGCCAATCTCTCTCCCGTAAGCTGCACGATGCGATCGATGATCGATGACGCTTAAGGCGCTCAACGAATGCTGGCCGCGATCAACAGCAAAACCAAACTTTTCCTGACCGATGCGCCGACGTGCAACCGTCAGCTACAAGCGCCATCGTTTCCCGCCGCAGATCATCGCCAATGCAGTCTGGCTCTACTACAGGTCCCCTTGAGCCTGCGTCTGGTCGAGGAAATGCTGCTGGAGGGCAGGATCGTGGTTTCGTATGAGACAATCCGCCGGTGGGGCATCAAGTTCGGTCCGGACTACGTTCGCCGCTTGCGCCGCAAGCAGCCCAGCCGAAACGATGTCTGGCACCTGGACGAGGTCGTTATCACCATCGCCGGCAGGAAATACTGGTTGTGGCGCGCCGTCGACCAGGAGGGCTATGTGCTCGACGAGATCGTCCAGAACCGCCGCAACACCAAGGCGGCCAAGCGCTTGCTGACGCGGCTGTTGAAGAAGCAAGGCGTCGCGCCGAAGCGCATGATCACCGACAAGCTGCGCTCCTATGGAGCAGCCAGGCGACAGGTGATGCCGGACATCGAGCATCGGTCGCACAAGGGATTGAACAACCGGGCGGAGAATGCACATGTGCCGCTGCGAAAACGGGAGCGGATGATGCAAGGCTTCCGATCGCCAGGAGCATTGCAACGCTTCGTTTCGATCTTCTCGGCTCTGCGCAATCTCTTCGTCCCGCCCCGCTCAAAACGCTCCGCTCTCGCTACACATATTCACCGCCTGCAGGCCATGGCGGAATGGAAAGCCGTGGCCATGGTCAGCTGATATCAGCGGTCCGCAGGTCTCAACGCGTGTATATGCAGACAACGTGACATCGCCCACGCACTACTTTATTCATGAAGTTCCTCGATTAATTCATTAGGCTTTTGCGTTTCAGTTGAAGGGTCAAAATCGCCATTCTCTACTAAAAATGTAAGAGGATCTCCTATGGCGACTATTAGTGCTCGAGCCAACAGCGAGGGTAAGAGTGATTTCGATCCGATCCAATTCCTTCAGCAAATCGTTGCAATTGATAGCTGTGATCCGCCAGGTGGCGAAATTGAGATCGCTAAACTCGTGCACAAAGAATTGCTCGCACTTGGCATTGAGTCCGAGTTGGACGAATTTCTTCCAGGGAGAGCGAATGTTTTAGGAAGGATCCGTGGAACCGGTGAGAAGCCAGCTCTGGTCCTTTCGTCGCACATGGATACCGTCCCGGTTGGGACCGTGCCGTGGCAAAGGTGGCCGTTTTCCGGTGAGGTCGAAAATGGTCGGCTTTATGGACGAGGCGCAACTGATATGAAAAGCGCGCTCGCGGCTATGATCGCAGCTGCCGGCAAACTGGCCCAGGGATCCCACCAGGCGCTTAAGGGCGACGTGATCCTGGCGTTCACTGCAGGGGAAAGTGCAAATTTGCTTGGAGCCCGCAGATTCGTCGAGCGGGGCCTTAAAGAAGAAATAGGAGCGTTCCTCTGTGGAGAGCCGAGTGATCTTGACGTCGTGATCGTCGAGAAGGCAGCGCTGTGGCTACGAGCAACGGGTATAGGTAGACTGGGCCATGTCTCAGGTGAGGCTGGCGTGAATGCGATAGATCTCATTCACGAGTTTCTAACTCGCCTTTATGCGTTAGACTTAGAATATCTGGAGCACCCGCTTCTCGACAAGCCAACCGTGCGCGTTGGTCGGATCCATGGCGGCTCAGCGGTGAACCTCACACCAGATCGCTGTATAGTCGATTTCGATATCCGGCTCCATCCCGGTGTGGATCATGAAGCAGTCGTAGCAAAAGTGGCGGAGATCGCGCCCGACGACGTCTCCATCAGTGTTTTGGATTTCAAGGCTGCAGTGGAAAGCCAGCCAGATGACAGCTTCGTTAAGCTGTGCATCGAAATTTGCGGACGTCATCGAAATCGCGCCCCAGAAATCAAAGGGGTATCATACTATAGCGATGGCACCGTTCTTTTAGATGGCTTGCCCGTACCTTTCGCGATTATTGGCCCCGGCTCCTTGGGTCTGAGCGGACAGCCCGATGAATTTGTATCAATCGAGAACGTGCTAAAGGCCGTTGAGATCTACCAAGACGTCACTCGAGCCTGGTTAGCATAAGGATCGAGATGGCTCACTTCCCGCGAATCGGCATCACGCCGGACATCAATGATACTGCTGCTCCCGAAACTGAATACGTCGTCAGGCGAAACTACGCGGACGTCGTCTCGCAGGCTGGCGGTCTGCCTTTCCTTCTTCCGTACGGTGAGTAGGTTGACGACTATCTCGATGCCATCGACGGCCTCCTCATCACCGGCGGCATGTTCGACATTGACTTGGCGCTCTATCATCAGGATGCGCGCAAGGATTACGTTATGAAGCCGGCTCGGACAAGTTTCGAGCGAGTCTTTGATTGAAGGAGCACTATCCGATCGATACCCATCCTTGGGATTTGTAACGGAATGCAGCTTCTCGCTGTGTGCCTTGGAGCGGAATTGGTCCAAGATATCCCAACCGAGATCGAGGACTCCCTAGCCCGTCTTATGCATAACGGCGTGTTGGAGAGGCTGGCGGATGTAGCTTAAGCGGTTGATTTGGCGTAGGATTCAGTTGCTTAGGTCAACCCTTCCACCAGATCTCGCGAGCCACACCCGCCATGACCGACGATACGTTGCCGCCGCGTGTTTTCCAGCCGTCGGACGCAAGAAGATCACAGCTGCGTTTGATGGCGGACGCATCACATCGGATGGCGGCGTCATGCTTCTGGCCGCCGCCGAGCGGCCTTTGCGACTGGCCGACCGGCTTGCGGCTGCGATCCACGATCCGCGTCACCCGCAGCGGGTGAGGCATTGCCATGGCCGACATTCTGCGCGCCCGCATCTTTGCGATCGCGTGCGGCTACGAGGATGGCAACGATCTCGACCGGCTGCGCACCGACCCGGCCTTCAAGCTCGCCTGCGGACGGTTGCCCGACAGCGGGCTCGACCTGTGCTCGCAGCCGACATGCTCGCGCCTGGAGAACCTGCCCGACCTCAAGACCGTCATCCGGCTCGGCGATGTGCTGGTCGACCTGTGGCTGTCGAGCTATACCGCGCCGCCCAAGATGGTGACGCTCGACATCGACGCTAGGCTCGATGTCGTTCACGGCCATCAGCAGCTGTCGCTCTTCAACGCCCACTACGACGAGCGTTGCTTCGTGCCGATCCACATCTACGACGCCGCGACAGGACGCCCGGTCGCCATGATCCTGCGACCTGGCAAGACCCCGGCGGGCAAGGAGATCCGGCCATCTGCGTCGTCTCGTGCAGCGCATGTCGCATTGCCTCACGGAGATTGTTACCGATCGGCTTCGTTGCCTCACCAAAAATGTTACCTGTGAAGTCGCATTCCGGCATGATGCCTTCGCCATGAGCGAGGGATTATGAAGACGAAGATGGCGCATGCCATGCGCATGGAACTCGCCAATGCAGTCCGGGATCGCTATGCGACCGCAGCGAATAAGGACAAGCGCAGGATCTTAGAGGAGTTCATCGCGGCGACAGGGTATCACGAAAAATCCGCAATCCGTGTGTTGAACAGCTCGTCGAAGCCGAAGCGTCGGCAGTCTCGTCAACCGCCTTCGATTTATGATGAGGCCGCTAGAGGAGCCTTGATCGTGCTGTGGGAGGCGTCTGATCGAGTTTGCGGCAAGCGCCTGAAGGCATTGCTGCCTATTCTCCTGCCTGCGTTGGAACGCAATGGACACTTGAAGTTCGACGAGGAGATACGCCACAAAGTCCTGTCGATGAGCGGCGCCACGATCGACCGCTTGCTCCAGATGCCGAGGCGCACGGGCCGTACGAAAAAGCTGAGAGTTGTGCCGGAGCCGCGGCGGCGAATCAAAATGCGCACCTTTGCTGACTGGAATGAGCCGGTTCCCGGCAGCATGGAAATGGACATGGTGGCTCATTGCGGGGAGGTCAACCGCGGCAGCTACGTTCAGAGCCTGGTTCTGACCGATATCGCTAGCGGATGGACGGAGATCGTGGTGCGAGAAGGCACACTCGTGGTCGAGACACTTGAGCGTATCCGACTGGGCTTGCCCTTTGCTCTGACGGCCCAGGACGTGGACAACGGCACCGAGTTCGTCAACAACTGTCATGGTCACGGCATCGAACTCACCCGCTCGCGGCCTTACCGCAAGAACGACCAGGCGTGGATAGAGCAGAAAAACGGCGCCGTCATTCGCAGCTCTTCGGCTATCGGCGCTTCGAAGGCTTGCCAGCGGCCAGAGCGATCACGCGTCTCTACGGAGCATCCAGGCTGTTCGTGAACTTCTTCCAGCCCTCGTTCAAGCTGGCTGCCAAGCGGCGCGACGGCGCAAAGGTGGCTAAGCGCTATCATCCGCCACAGACGCCCTGTGATCGACTGCTGCAGGCGGAGAGTATCCCGTTGGCCGCCAAGACCAAGCTGACCGAGATCGCCGCCGGGCTCGATCCGCTGAAACTTCTCGAGGAAATGCGTGCTGTGCAGGCTCACCTGGCAGCATTGGCTGACGGCGAAATACCGTCCCCGGCGACATCCGAGCCGCCTAACCTGGCGGCATTCGCGGCAAGCCTATCAAGCGCCTGGCACGCCGGCGAGATCCGTCCACCGCTTTATCTGCGAAGCCTCCAAAAGGTCATTGCGAGTCCGTCCGCCGCAACCAAGCTGGCGATCCCACCCGCGACCGCAGCACCGCCCACGAAGACATCGGAGAAGCCAAAGCCGGTCTACGCCAAACCTGGCCAAGGCCGCATCCAGGCGCTCCGCATCGCGTGGCCGATCGCGTGTCGCCGATTGGAGGAATTCCCCAACATCAACGCCATGCAGCTCTTCGAAGGGATTCCGGGCGCGTGACCGGTTCCGGCGCAACTGTCCGCCGCCAGTCGATCCCGTCCAACGAAGGCATCCAGGAATATCCCTGCTGGTGAGTCTGACGAATCATCGGGTGAGCTGATCCGGGTTATGGACCCACATCATCCGCTTTAC
>NZ_JAMYOT010000059.1:0-17955 GCF_040320005.1 Mesorhizobium sp. M0816
ACCGGCTTGTAGCAGGCGAACTGGAGCGACGCTGGAATGCCGCGCTCGTAGCCGTCCGCGAGCGTCAGGACGAGCTTGACGCGCTCGACCGCCACAAGCCTGAAGCTCTGGGAGAAGAGGAACGGCGGAGCCTGCTGCGCATGGGCGCCGATCTCGAACTGGCATGGCATCATGCCAACGCCACCGCCACCACGCGCAAGCGGATCATCCGTGCCGTGATCCGCGAGATTGTCGTCGCCATCGAAGACGACCACATCAAAATGCTGGTGCATTGGCAGGGCGGCGACCATACCGCGCTTTCGGTCAGGAAGAACAAGGCAGGCCATCACCGTTGGGGCGCCCCGCCGGACATCGAGGACCTGATCCGTGCCCTGGCACGCCAATTGCCGGATAGAGCGATCGCATCGCTTCTCAACCGGCTCGGCAAAACCACGGGTCGTCTGAACGGATGGACGCAGTCCCGTGTCTGCACTTTCCGCAACCAGCACGACATCGCCGTCTACAAAAAGGACGAACGGTCGGAGCGCGGCGAGCATACATTGCAGGAAACGGCTGCGAAGCTCGGCCTGCGGCCAATGACCGTGCTGCGCATGATCCGCGCCGGCGATCTGAAGGCCGAGCAGTATTGCAAGGGTACGCCCTGGATCATCCGTCATGAACATATCGAGCAACTCGATATCCAGCACCATTCCGGCAGGAGCGGACACAGTCCATTATCACAATCACAGGATCAGCAGATCCAGCTTTTTCAATAACATAGCGAGGTGTGCATTATGTCGTGGGATCGGTGCCGCCGATGAGCACGGCGTTGCGCTGGTCGGCGACGAAGGTGCCGTTGGCAAGGTCCCGGACCAGTACCTCGTTGACCGGCGTACCGTCGAAGTCGAACTCATCGATATCCTTGGCGATCGGCAGCTTGGCGACAGTGAGCTGGTATTTGATGGAGCGGGCCTGCTTCTCGGCGATCTCGGCCGACAGCAGATCGCCGACGATCCTCGGCGGCTCATGCTGGCGCTTGATGCCTATCGCCATGACCTCGTCATAGGCGCCGCGCATCCCGTAGAGCTTCAGCGTCCCCATTAGTTCCAGAACCTGCGTGCGTTCCATCAGCTTGCCCTCCTGAGGCTGTCGTAGCGGGCGCAGTCGGCCTGCGGCTCGTGTTGCAGGCGAAGTGCGTCCGGGGTGAGAATGGTGACGGCCGGCGCCGGATCGCGCCGCCGTGCCAGTATGTTGATGATGATGGCGGCGGAGCAGACGTTCTGGTCGATCGCTTCCTGACAGGCAGCCTCCACGGCATCGATGCCGTCGGTCAACACCGCAGCCAGGATCGACACCACCTGCCGGTCGCCGTCATGCGCCGCCTTCAATCTGCGTCGGATACGCTCCATCGCCGACGGCAGAACCCAGCCCTGGAACGGCGCGCCGTTGCGCAGTGCACCGGGCTTGCGGGCAAGGACCGGCATGTAATGCCAGGGATCGTAGATCGTGTCGCCGCGCCCGAAGGAGCGGGCATGTTCGGCGACGACCACGCCGTCCTGGCGGATGACGATCTTGCCGGCATAGGCATGGATCTCGACCGGGCGGCCGACGGCCGTCGACAGGACCGAGTATTTGTTGTTGTCGAAGCGCACCGTGCAGGTCTTCGACACCGAGGCCGGCACAGTATGGAACCCGTCGAAGGAACCGCGGTATTCAACCAGCTTGCCACGCTCCTCCTCGAACACGTTCCAGATCGTTCGTTCCGGTTGCTCGACGTGACGATGCGCCTTGGCGTAGGCGACGCACTTGTCTTGCAGCCAGGCGTTCAGCTCCTCATAGGTCTTGAAGCGCAGCCTGGGCGTGAAGAAGCGCTCGCGCACCAGCCCGACCTGGTTCTCGACCTGACCCTTCTCCCAGCCCGATGCCGGCGTGCAGGCGACCGGCTGCACCAGATAATGGCTGCACATCTGCAGGAAGCGGCGATTGTATTGGCGGTCCTTGCCAACGAAGATCGTTTCCACCGCCGTCTTCATGTTGTCGTAGATGCCGCGCGTGCAGGCGCCCCCGAAGAAGGCGAAGGCCCGGTCGTGGGCGTCGAACACCATCTCCTGCGTCTCCCGCGGATAGGCCCTGACGAACATCATGCGGCTGTGGCAGAGCCGGACATGGGCGACCTTCACGGTCACTGTCACGCCGTTGATCAGGACGATCTCGTGGCTCCAGTCGAACTGGTAGACCTCGCCCGGCGCGAAGAACAGCGGCACATAGGCGTCCGCCGTCGCCGACCCCTGCGCCTTCGCCCGGCTCTTCGCGTATCGGCGGACGGCGTCGTAGCTGCCGTCATATCCCCGCTCGCGAAGCTCTTCGTAAATCCGGATCAGCGTCAGCCGTTCGCGGGCCACCTTGCCGTGGTTGGCCGCAAGAAGGCGGTCGAGCTCGTTCCTCCAGGGACCGATCTTCGGCATCGGCTGGTGCTCGCGCTCGTAACGGAACTCCGTCGCGTCGGAGCGCAGCACCTTGCGCACTACCTTCCGCGAGATGCGCAACTCGCGGCAGATCTCCTTGATCGACTTCCCCTGGACCAGCGACAGCCGGCGTATCTTCGCAATCGTCTCCACAACCAACATCCAAAACAAATGCCTCCGATTAAAATCGGAGGCAGTCTGAAGCCCCTGCGTTACAGGGGTTCTTTTTGGATGCCGATCACCCCTGAAACAGGGTCCTTATTCCACGCCGAAACACAATCATCGCCTACCGCGTGACCGACAACGTCGAGATCACCAACGTGTTTTACGGCGGCCGCGACTACGAGGCCCTGTACCATGCCGGCGAACCCGACTGACAGCGCGCCTGGTCAGATGCCGCCGGCTTTGGTGCATAGAATGGCATTGGCCATTTTTGGGTATACTTCAATGCGCCCAGCTTACCGCACTAGCTCAAAATGAAAAGTAGCAATCCTATTTAACCACCCTTTGATGAACCACTTATTTGAGCTGTCAGTTGCCACGGACGCATTCATCGATCACCGTCTGGCTTGCATCAAGAGGAGGGCTCGCCCTCGCCAACCTGCCTTGCCGGGCAAGGTGGTTTCCCGAATGGGGATGCGGCCGATCGGCAACGAAACGGGCGTAGCAATCAACCCTCCTAGTGCGGAGCATAGGAGGGTTTGTTTTTGCCTAAACATGATCTCATTGCATCACGCCAACTGAAGTCCGACCAATCAAAAAGCTTCTATACCGTCTTGTGCCGCATAATGACGGTGCCGTTTTGCGGAAGAGCAACGTGCTCGACTGATAGCACAGACAGGCGCGGTGAATGCACCGTTGTGGTAATCCGGCAATATGACGCTTTCCGTGTAGATGCAATATGACGCTTTCCGTGTAGATCACAGCGATGCCGCCGAGATCGCTAGCCGCATCGTTCAGCGTTCTGGCTGCGGATGCGACAATCTCTATGTACATGGCGGCGGCGGAAGGAACCGAGTGGGAGTCGTTCTGGAAAGAGGTTCTGGAAGTGCTTTGGTATGCCGAGCCCATGGAAGGTGGCGATGGCGAAGAGAACTTAACGTTGCACTGACGGTTCACGCCGTCAGTTCTTCAAAGATAGGTCTTCTTGAGAAACCGAAGATCGCCAAGCGCGACCTTCAAAACGCCAGCCGCCGGGATAGCGTCATCGTGCTTCGCGGGGTTCAGCGCGCCGCCCATCGCGCGCAGCTTTCCGGGGTGCGACGGGTCGAGGGTCAGAAGCGGCTCGACCAACGGCGCGAGATGACCGAGATTCTTGAGGCTGTAGTCGTTGAGTGAAGCGGCCGCGTCGCCCTTCGCCCGCCGTTCCTTGATAAGCATCTCCTTGCAAAACCGCTCGGCGGCGTCGCGTATCACCTCACCGCCCTGCTTGTGCAGGCTTGGATGACCGCCGCGCACGAGAATTTCGGCTTTCATGAATTTCGTCTCAAGGTCATCGGCGGTGTTGGCGACCGCCGCACCATCTGCCGGGCTTCGCAGGTCGATCTGGAAGAGGCCGATGCCTTGATGAAGATACCGCTCGCCTAAGTCCTTCCATGTTTTTTGATCTTGCGTCAGCACGATCACCTGCATCCCGAGACTGATGAGCTCCTCGATCACCAGGGCGTTGAAGAAGGCGCGATAATCCTCGTCGCTTGACAGGATGGGGTCGTCCAGCACGACGAATCCTGCCTTCTCGTTCACCGCGCGGGCAAGGAACAGCGCAAGGCCAAGACAGTGAAGCTGCGACATGCTGAAGACGGCGACGACGTCGCGAAACTGCGGGCTGCTCCGATCAGGAGCAATCGACAGGCCCGCCTTGAAATCAATGGTGCGGCGCGCGCCGGGCCGCTGCTTTACGCCATCGAAGAAGCTGGGCTCTTCGGGCCTGAGAATATCCCACCATTTCTGAACGCCGTCGCTGAGATCGCCGAATTTCTCGTCAAGGACGGTCTCGTTCCCCTTGTCGATCTGCTTGATGGCTTGCGCGAGCTCCTTCGCGGCTTCCGCATATGCGGTACGCTCGATCATCGCCGATCGCAGCGCTGCGGGGCCGCCCGCAAGCTCGATAAGCTCCTGCCATCCCGCCGTCTCGCTCTGCGCGTCGACGATGGGTTGCAAACCTGCTCGAACCTTCTCCTCGGACGTGCCGTATGCCGCAAGCGCCGCCGCAAAATCGGCATTAGCCTCCGCGATTGCGCCGTATCCCTTTTCGATGGACGCGCACTCGTCAAACCTGTCCATGTCCGCGGCGCAGTTCTCCACAAGCCCGCTCGTCATGCGGATCACCGGCATGACGCGGCCCCTCGCGCGAGCAAGCGTCCGCAGCGAAGAAAGCCATCCTGATATGTCGGCATTCGCATCCGCCCCAAGCAGCTCGCGGATGCGCTCAACCCGAAACCCGCGTGCCCGCCGGAACTTCGAGGGATTGGTGATGAAGATCGGCAGTGCCTCGCCGAGCGCGGTCGCAAGATTGGATAACCCTGTTGCCATCGGACCAAGGATTTCACGGGCTTCCTTCAACGCCTTCTGAAAGGCTTCGGTGTCGGCCACGCGCTCACGGAGCAGCGCAATCCGCTCCGGGGTCAATGTGTCGTCGGCCCCGCAAAGCGGGCAGTCGACAGGATGCTCTGCCTCATGCACGGCAGGCAGGGCGAGCGCCTCGCGAAACAAGTTCGCAAGGCGGCGCACTTCCGCATCGACCTTCGCGCGCTCCTCCACGAAACGATGCAGGCTTTCAAACTTTTCGGGCGCGGGCGCTGTCCATGCTGACAACGCCTTGCGGCCAAACCCTTTGAGCGGGAACGTCTTCGCCTGCTTCTCCGCAAGCAGCGCAACGACACGCGCCTTCCGTTCATCATCGCCGGGCGGCGCGGCTTCACCATTCGCTTCGATGAGGCCCTTAAAGGCCGCGGAAAACGATGCCGTAAGCTCAACCTCGCTCGGCACTTTCAAAAGAAACGGCTTCAAATGCTGCGCCGCCCCCGGCACTGATGCCGCGAGCGTGAACTTTGCCAGAAGCGGGTTTTCAGGCGCGGCGATCTCCTTTTCGAGCGCTGCCACCTGGCTGCGAAACTCGTCAAGATCGGTCACTTCAAGCAGTGCCTTGAAGTAGCTCGCCCGGTCCTGGGGCCGGGCCGAGAACACGTAGCCGAGCGTATGTTGCGCAAGGACCGGCGCGCGCAGCGGCGGCTGCGACAACCGGATGCCGAGCGCCGCAAGCCCTCCCTCCTTCGACGGCGCGCCGTCGACGGTCAGCGCCGTCGTACATTCCTGCTTTTTGCCATAGTCGGTTGTGAGCGTGCGCCTGACGACATACTCCTTGCCGTCCATTCCCAGGATGGTCGCCTGAACGAACACCTCCGCCCCTGCGGGGAGATGCGCGTTCTGTAAGGAATCGGCAAACTCATCCTGCCCGCTCGCCATCAGGGCGCGGCGGACGATTTCACCGGTCAGCAGGAACTCGACCGCCTCGGCAAGGCTCGTCTTGCCCTGGCTGTTCGGCCCCCAGATCGCTGCCAGCAGTGAGGGGAATTCAAGCGTCTGCGGGTTTCGGCCGAACGCCCTGAATCCCTGAATCTCAAGCTTATTGATTTTACACAGGGTCATGCTTGGCCGTCAGCGCGTCAATTCGGTCGAGCATTGCCTTGCGCAAGGGCGGGCGCGGGTCGCCATCGCCAGCTGCGATGCGGGCGGCAACCAATTCTGCCGCAAGGCTTCCTACCTTCAGGTGGCCCTGTAGCCGCACGAGATTGCTCTGCGGCTCATCTTCTTACTGTTCTCCCTCGCTCACGCTATTCCCCCAAGCCCGTCTGTTCTTACAGCACCCCGTACTGGATTGCCGGAAGTATATCACCAGTCGCGAAAACCGCGATCTGCAACTCGGCTTTCTACCTTATGAAATTCACCCTTTTCCTCCTTCGTGCGCGCGTCCCGCACGTCCTTCTTCTCTCGGCTCTTTCGCACCCTCGTCAGCTAAGGGCCGCAAGTGCATTGCACACCTCGGCTCCGTTCCAGCCGCAAGCGGTGCAGCCCGCTGCCGGGGCGCGTGAACCGGCCCGTACGAAGGCAGCGGCGGTCATCACAAGCCGAGCTTTCGCAGCTGATGCGTCCAGAGCTGATGATGCTGCTTCGCAGGATAGCAGCCGAACTGCCGATACTTTCGGCGGGGTCGACGGAACTGCGGAACGCTCACGCGAACGTTCAGAATATCCGCAGGGCTCTCGCCGCTCCGAGCTTCAGGCTCGGTTGACCGGGGCACGCGGCAGCCCGGTTTCCGGGCTGCCGCCTTTGCTTCAGGCGCTGGGCCAAACCCTGTTGGATGTCGCGGCAAGCCTTCCAGCTCGGGCAGCAATCTCAGGCTCCGACCAGGCTTCAACTGTTGCGATCTCGCGATTCAGCGCGAGCAACGACTTCGCGATCTTCTCGCGCTTTGCTGCCCATTTGCCATTGCCGATGCTGGGGTTTAGGGCCTCGGTGAGAAGCGTCAGATTGCCGAGCGTATCAATCGCCCTTTGCCGCGCGTCCATCTGCGCCTTCTGCTCGTCGGTGAGAACATGGTTCCCGACTGTTGCCTCAAAGGACGATTCAACCGGCACCGAAGAGCCGTTCGCCAGCGGCCAGTGTGTCGCCCATTTGCGCGGCATTACGTGCTCGACAGTGAGATTGGTCGTTGCCACCGTCACCTCGTCGAATCGCGTGCGAGTCCCGTACTCAATTTGCTCCAGGATATAACGCAGTCGCGGCGTCGGCATCACGCCATACGCCCTGCGCCGCACAAACGCTTCTGCCACCTCAAGGTCGGTCGGCATGCGCGAGGCATCGCCCATCAGCTCGGCAAGATGCTGGCGGAAGGCGACGAGAGGTTCCGGGGCCTCGCGCATCCGCTACCGAACCATACGAATATGCGGATAACCAGATCTATCTGTTTCCGTTAGGTTTTCGGCTTGGCGTTGTTTAGCGGGCTTTCAACGCGAGCCCCTCTTCTATGGATCATGGGGTTCCGCTGGCGTAGGGATTGGTCCTGCCGCTCTTCATTGAGCGGTGTGCCGTCCGACGCCATCGACGAGGCGCCAACGCCCCTAAGTGGATAAACCACCGGGCTCCGGCTCCCTACCTTGACGTCAAATCCGCAACAGCCCACAGTAACGATCGCCTCTGCGCACAGGCCCGTGTGCCCACCATGCGAAGCTCATGGCAGTGCGACGAACCTGGTCAGCTTTGAGACCGTTCCCGGTTGGGCGGATTTGACTAGCGGTGGGCAATTGGTCGGATCCGTTGCTATCAGGAATGGATCATGGCTGCGATTGAATCCCTCGACACCATTAAGACCTTCGCCAAAAAGCTCGCGCGCGCCCGATGCATCAAACACATCATCGCGCTCGAGATGACCGCCCAGCAACTGGGCTATCCGCACTGGAATGCTCTGACGGCCGACTACAAGAAGGGCCGCAGGGGTCGCTACGACATCCTTCAAATAAACCGTCGGCAAGGGCGACTCCAACGAGTGCTGTTCGGTCAGCAAGAATCATCGCTCGTTTAATATTCGCTATGATCATAGGCTCAACTCCGCAAGGATTTTTTGGGGGTATATCTTGGGCTTATGTTTGAACCGAATCTTCGGACGCGTTACGATAAATTCAATAGCTTTCTCCGCGCGAGAGAAGCCTAGATTAGTTTTGGTCAAAATTAGATGAAAATGGCGGGCGACGCCTTTTTACTTAGTGCATCTGATCTCGTCGGGCACCTAAACTGCCGTCATCTGACGGAGCTTGACGTGGCGGTCGCCAAGGGCACGCTCGCAAAGCCCAAGGTGTGGGACCCACTGCTTCAGATCCTTTGGGAGCGTGGCGCCCGTCATGAGCAGGGCTATGTCGATCACCTCAAGGCTAACGGATTTGCTGTCACCGTTGTCGAGGGAATAGGTGTCGATGACGGAGCGGTCGCGCAAACACGCGAGGCAATGGAAGGCGGTGCCGAGATCATAGTGCAGGGCGCCTTCCGGTCCGGCAATTGGATCGGGCGCACGGACATATTGCGGCGGATCGATATCCCTTCCGACCTCGGCTCATGGTCCTATGAGGTGATTGACACGAAGCTTGCGCGGGAAACCAAGGGCGGCACCGTTCTGCAGCTTTGCCTCTACTCTGACCTGGTCTCCAGTGTTCAAGGATTGCGACCCGCTTTTTGTTATGTCGTAGCGCCGTGGTCGAACTATGAACCGCAGGCCTATCGCGTGGACGACTATGGCGCGTATTTCCGGCACGTCCGCGACGACCTGGCGGCGGCGGTCGGCGCTCTCGACGGACAAGAGATTTACCCCGATCCGCTGGAGCATTGCGATATTTGCCGCTGGCAAAAGCGATGTGACGCCCGACGTCGAGCGGATGACAATCTCTGCCTCGTTGCTGGAGCGACGAAGGTGCAGATTGAGGAACTTAAGCGGCAGGGCGTGCAAATTACGGCCGCGCTTGCCGCGATGCCCGTGCCGCTAACTTGGAAGCCCTCACGTGGCGCAGCTCAGTCCTACGGGCGCATCCGCGAGCAGGCGCGGATCCAGGTTGAGGGTCGGGAAGCGGGCACGCTGCTGCATGAACTGTTGGCAGTCGTGCCTGGATTCGGCCTCGCCTGCCTACCAGAATCATCTCCGGGCGACATTTTTTTCGACCTGGAGGGTGATCCGTTCGTTGGCGAAGGCGGGCTTGAGTATTTGTTCGGGTACGCATTCCTAAAGGACGACGGCTCAATCGCCTACACGGCGGACTGGTCGTTTTCGCGTGAAGCGGAAAAGGCAACGTTCGAGCGCTTCGTAGATTTCGTGATAGCGCGGCTGGGGACATATCCTAACCTCCACATCTACCATTACGCACCGTATGAACCGGCTGCACTGAAGCGGTTAATGGGACGCTACGCGAGCAGGCAGGAGGAAATTGACTTCCTCCTCCGCTCAAGGCGTTTCGTTGATCTTTATGGTGTCGTGCGAAACGGCCTGCGGGCAAGCGTTGAGAGCTATTCAATCAAGAAGCTCGAACCCCTCTACGGGTACGTGCGGGAAACAGCGCTGTCGGATGCCAACAAGGCGCTCGCCAAGGTGCAGGCATGCCTGGAACTGGGCGATCTCAATTTTATCGAAGCAGCTGAGCGCGACGTGGTGGCAGGGTACAATCGCGATGATTGCCTCTCGACGCTGGGGCTTCGGGACTGGCTCGAGAGCAGCCGGACATCGTTGATCGAACAGGGCATCGCGGTCCCTCGCCCGGCGGTGCCGGCGGGTGAGCCAAGTGAAGAGCTCGGCGAACGGCAGGAAAAGGTCAACACCCTAATTGCGCGCCTGACGGAGGGGGTACCGGCCGACGCCGCAGAGCGAACGGCGGAGCAGCATGGGCGGTGGCTGCTTGCATATTCGCTCGACTGGCACCGGCGTGAGCAGAAGGCGCTTTGGTGGGAGTATTTTCGTTTGTCTGACCTGGCGGCAGACGATCTGCTTGACGAACGCGCGGCACTGTCTGGTCTAACCTTCGTTGCCGCCACTGGTGGAACAGCGAAGGCTCCCATTCATCGTTATAGCTTTCAGCCGCAGGAGACTGAATTCCGCGGCGGCGAAAATCTCCACAATGTAGGCGGCGCGAAATTCGGCTCCGTCGACGACATTTCGTTAGAAGAGCGATGGATCGACATCAAGAAGCGCGGTGACAGTGCCGAAATCCACGCCGATGCGGTCTTCGCTCACAAAGTCATTGACGCCGACATTCTAGCCGACGCGCTGTTTCAGATAGGCGAGTATGTCGCGGATCACGGCATGGAAGGTGACGGGCCGCACCTTGCCGCACGCGACCTCCCCATGCGCCTGCCGCCCCGAACAGGCGGAGAGCCTATACAAGTGGAGGGCGAGACAACACTCAACGCTGCACTTCGGATCGCGCCAGCTCTGGAGGGAGGCGTATTTCCGATTCAAGGGCCGCCCGGCGCTGGCAAGACCCATACTGGCGCGAGGATGATCTGCGCGCTCGTGGCCGCCGGGCGAAGGGTTGGCATTACCGCCAACAGCCATAAGGTTATCCGCAATCTTCTTGATGAGGTCGTGAAAGCGGCCGACGAGATGGGCATCGGCGTGCAATGCATCCAAAAGCCTTCCGAGATAGAGGATGACCAGCCACGGTTGCGTTTTGCCAAGAACAATGCCGCGCTGCTGGACGCAATTAGCAACGGCTGCAACGTTGCTGGAGCGACTGCCTGGCTATGGGCTTCACCGGAGGCGACCGGCGCGGTGGACGTGCTCTTTATCGATGAAGCAGCCCAGATGTCACTCGCGAATGTCCTGGCGGTCTGTCAGGCAGCAAAGAGCGTAGTGCTGCTCGGCGACCCGCAGCAACTTGAACAACCAATGCAGGGCAGCCATCCCGAAGGTACCGATGTCTCCGCCCTGCATCACCTCCTTCACGGAGAACAGACCGTCAGGTCATCTAGGGGCTTATTTCTGGCCGAGACGTGGCGGCTGCACCCGGATCGTACACCTCAGAACTCTTCTACGGCGGGCGACTTCGCCCCCGTGCTGGGTTGGAGCGTCAGCAGATTATTTCGACCAGCCGTTTTTCCGGCACTGGCCTTTGCTACGTGGCTGTTTCTACCGAAGGCAACCAAAGCAGTTCGCCTGAGGAAGCAACTTGTGTGCACGCGATGGTCGCGGAGATTCTTGGCTCCGGCGCGACCTGGATCGACAGGAATAATGTCGAACGGCCTTTGACGCTCTCGGATATCCTAATCATTGCGCCCTACAATGCTCAGGTTTTCGAGCTTCAAGATCGATTGCCTGGGGCACGAGTCGGCACGGTCGATAAGTTCCAGGGCCAGGAAGCGCCCATCGTTATCTACTCCATGACGACATCGAGCTACACCGACGCGCCGCGCGGAATGGAGTTCTTGTACTCACCAAACAGGTTGAATGTAGCGACATCTCGCGCAAAATGTCTCTGCATCCTCGTGGCATCGCCTTCGTTATTTGAAGCAAGGTGCCGCACGCCACGGCAGATGCAACTCGCAAACGCGTTTTGCCGCTATCTTGAGATGGCGAACGAGAACTGAGGAAAACACGCGCCACCGATTGTCGGACGGGATCCCCTCCAAGTCGCCTCTACCATCGATCACATTGGGGAGTATCTTCGTGGCCTGGGTCCAGGGTCATGTTGCAGCATTCAGTAAGAACTATGAACAGCGGATGATTGGCGTATTGATGCTGGATTTCGAGTTTCGCAATGCTTTCTGTCATCAGATTTTCCCCCTTTTGCCGAAGCCGCAACGGCGATGTGCAGCGGCGCTCCAGCCTGGCCACGGGCAATTTCCTCCCATCTGAGATTAGAGTCCGGCCTCGATTGAAAGGCGGACTGATCAAGAGAAAGTGACCCTGCCAGGTCTCACGAATTTCTCAATTCTTTTAGCCAAGGCATGACTTCATCCATGTTGAACGGGAAAGCACATGCACAAGATTAGGAGTCCAGGCCAGCTGCACTGCACGGAAGGCGCTTTCATAGGGCATGGTCGCTCTGACGACTCCCTCTCACTTTTCTAAAGAATACACCGTCGCTTCATCCGCGCGTTCTCTGACGCCCTTGAACGAGGGATGCCGGAGTTTCTGGTCGTCGGTCTACGGCGTCAGTGTCTGGCAGGAGCCTGCGGCTGCTCAACGGCCGGCATCGTACCTAATCATAATCTTCGAGTATGGTGGATCAGCCGATGCGGGAGGCGAGCACGGGAGGTCGAGTCATGGGTGTCACCTTCAAGGGCGAGAGCGCCGACTATCGCGCCGCGCGCGACAGGCTCTTGCAATCCGAAATCGCGCTGCGCCGGCAGATGGAGGCAGTAGCCGCCGAGCGACGTGCTCAGCCGCCTGGGCCGTTGGTCGAGATGGATTATCAGTTCGAGCGAATCGGCGCGGACGGCAAGCCGCAGAAGGTGAGGCTGTCGGACCTGTTTGCACCAGGCACGACATCGCTGTTGATTTACAACATGATGTTCCCACGCCACGCGCTGGACGATCGGCCGCAGCCCTCGACCGGCCTTTTTGCCGACCTGCCTCGTGAGGAAACGCCATGCCCTTCCTGCACGGGTTTGCTCGACCAGTTGAACGGCGCGGCGCACCATTTCTGTGCCGCCGGCTTCAATTTTGCGGTGGTCACGCAAGCGCCCGTGGAGCGCGCACAGGCTTTTGCAGACCAGCGCGGCTGGAGGAACCTCGACATGCTTTCGGCTGTCGGCACAACGTTCAAGCAGGATTTCAACGCACTGTTTGAGGACGGGCAACTCGCCCCGATGACCCATGTCTTCCAGAAGACGCCAGATGGTATCCGCCATTTCTGGTCGTCCGAAATGATGTACGCCGAGTCCGATCCTGGCCAGGATCCGCGCCAGCAGGGCACGATCGAGCCGCTGTGGAACATGATGGACCTGATGCCCGAGGGCCGGCCGGACTTCGATGAACAGGTGGAATATGCGGGACAGGATGTTGCGAATGAGAGCTGACCCCTCTGCGACTTGCTGATCCGGGACATTTCGTCGGCTCTGTCGCAAACCCGGTGGTAGGGTCATGAACAGCCATGTTCCCGCCGGACACATGGTTCGTCTCCGTGCCGCCCTCCGCAGCCGTAGCGCTCGACGCGAGCCTGGGAATTGTAGCGTCTCACCAGAAAGCGCTACTAAGGATTCGGTTTGAGAATTGCCGGTTGGCGGTGCCCGATGAAGTGCACCTTGGCAAAGGGCACACTGGGCGCCATTTCCCGACATTGCATTGATGCTTCGACTGCAACCAATTCATGAAGCCTCTTCCTACGAGGCGAAAGCGGCCGGGGCAGGACCGCCTGCGAGGGGCTTCTCCGCTGACTTGCAGGATTGGCAGCATAGGTTCGCCTCATTCCGATTCCTTGGCCGCGAAATGCCTGCGCAGCTCTTCGACGAGGACGCGGGCATTCTCCGAATAGTCGATCGGGACGTCCACCAGATGGACGCCGCCTCCCTTGAAGGCTTCCTCCAGCGTTGGAACCAGCTCCTCCGCTGCGCCGACGCGGGAACCGCTGGCCCCGTACGACTCGGCGTAGCGGACGAAGTCGGGATTGCCGAATGTGAGCCCGAAGTCCGGAAATCCGTCGACCGCCTGCTTCCAGCGGATCATGCCGTAGGCGGAATCGTTGAGGATCATCACGACAAGGTTAAGCCTCAAGCGAATGGCTGTCTCGAGTTCCTGGGAGTTCATCATGAAGCCGCCGTCACCGCATACCGCCATCACGCGGCGCTCGGGATAGAGGAGCGACGCCATGATCGCCGACGGCAATCCCGCCCCCATGGTCGCGAGCGCGTTGTCGAGCAGCAACGTGTTCGCATGATGGGTGCGGTAGTTGCGGGCGAACCAGATCTTGTACATGCCGTTGTCCAGGCAGACGATGCCGTCCTCGGGCATGACCGTTCTGACGTCGTGTACGATGCGCTGCGGCTTGATCGGGAAACGATCCTCCAGGCTGCGCTCGTTGATCCGCGACAGAATCGTCTGACGAAGCTCGATGATCTTCGTGTCGGGGCTGAGCCGACCCTCAAGCCGATCGGCGAGCACGGCCGCGGTCGTGCCGATGTCGCCAACCACTTCGGCGTCGGGGTGGAACACCTGTTCGACTGTCGCGGACGTAAACCCGATATGGATAACTTTCGGGCCGCCCTCGTCGCGCATCAGGAATGGTGGCTTTTCAACCGTGTCGTGTCCAATGGCGATGATCAGGTCCGAAATTTCGATCGCATCATGGACATAATCGCGCTCGGAAAGTGCTGCCGTTCCGACATAGAGGTTTGAACCGCCGTCGACCGCCCCCTTGCCCATCTGCGTATTGAAGAACGGGATGCGCATCCGCCGCACGAAGTCCGAGAGCGAACCAACCAGCCGGGGGCGATTTCCGGCCGCGCCGATCATGATCAGCGGACGCTTGGCCGCCAGTATCATCTGCGCCGCACGATCAATCGCGTCGGGATGAGCGATGGGACGTTCAAGCGGATGCACCGGAATGAGTGAAGCCAACGGGATCTGCTCGGCCGCGACATCCTCGGGGAGCTCCAGGTGAACTGGCCCTGGACGCTCTTGCGCAGCAACCCTGAAAGCATCGCGCACCACGGCCGGAATGCTGTGCGGGCTGACAATTTGCCGCGTCATCTTGGTCAGCGGCCGCATTGATCCGATCACGTCGACGATCTGAAAACGGGCCTGCTTGGCTGCAAGTATTGGCTTCTGCCCGGTGATCATGATCATCGGCATTGCGCCCAGATGGGCATAGGCCGCGGCGGTCGAGAAATTGAGCGCGCCTGGTCCAAGCGTCGAGATGCAAACGCCGGGCCGCCCGGTCAGCCGTCCATGCGTGGCCGCCATGAAGCCGGCCGCCTGCTCATGCCGCGTTGTGATCAATTCGATCCGCGAGGTGCGCAACGACTCCAGGACGTCGAGATTTTCCTCGCCGGGGACACCGAAGATCCGATCCACTCCCTCATTCTCGAGGGCGGCAACGAGGAGGTCAGAGCCCTTTTGCAAATTTCGGCATCCTTGTGGTTGAAGCGGGAACCCAAATGAACGGATCGATCCTAAGCGAAACTGACAATGCCTTGGACCTACTCTATCTCAACGGGGCGGGTATTGTGACCGGAGCGAAGGGGGCACTCGCGGATTGTTGTTCAACTTTGTCGAAGGTAGGTTAGCCCGATGAACGACCGCATCCATGATCGGTGGCCGGACATACCGTATGGTCCTTGGCGCGGTACCTGCTCCGCGCTGCATCTTTATTCCCAGATCATAGGGAAATATCGGCTTGCGCGCACGCCCTGGGTGAACCATTCGTGGCACGCGACCCTCTATCCTAATGCTCGCGGCTTCACGACCGGGCTCGTGCCTGATGGAGCTGGCGGGATCGAGCTCAGCCTCGACCTGGTCGACCATCAGGTGGTCGGAGCGGCCACCGACGGACGCACTGCCCGATTTCCGCTCGAGCCGATGTCGGTCGCTTCCTTCCATGCTCACGCATTAGACCTCGTTCGCAGCCTCGGCGGGACGGCGGAGCTGAACGGCATGCCGAATGAAATCCCGAACGCGATTCCGTTCGCAGAGGACCGGGCCGAGCGGCCCTACGATGCCGATGCCGTCGCGCGCTTTTTCAAGGCAAGCATAGCGGTGACAGCCGTACTCCAGACCTTCCGCACCGCTTATCTCGGCAAGGTCAGCCCGGTGCACCTGTTCTGGGGGAGCTTCGATCTCGCAGTGACGCGCTTTTCCGGGCGGCGAGCGCCCCTGCACCCGGGTGGCATTCCCGCCCTGCCCGACGAGATCACCCGCGAAGCCTACAGTCATGAGGTTTCGTCGGCTGGCTTTTGGCCGGGCGGTGGAGCGGTCGACTTTCCCGCCTTCTATTCCTATGCCTATCCGGCACCGGCTGGCTTCGCCGCGGCAAAGATCCTTCCCGACGCCGCATACTACGAAGCGAGCCTTGGAGAATTCCTGCTGCCTTATGACGCGGTGCGCGGAGCAGCCGATCCGGAAGCGATGCTCATGGGTTTTCTCGAGAGCACCTATCGCGCCGCTGCCGACCTCGCGGAATGGGATGCCGCCGCTCTCGAATGCGCAATCGGACAACCTCGCCGACCACGGCGCCTGTAAGTGCCTTCTCGCCCAACGTTCGTAACGGATTGCCCTAGGACCTCGAAAGCGACACTGCTGAGAGCCTGTACGTGCACTTACAGCCGCAGAACTAAACAGCTGGCGATCGTCAAACGAGCGAATTGCGCGGATATCGTTGAAGAAGTCGGCTCGTAGTCGCGGTTCACATCAATGCGTTCGAAGGTTTGGCGCGCCAGAGAAGATGAGGAAACTGGATAGTCAGGGTTGCCGAGCTATGAAGTGGGAAGCCTGTTCCCGCTGCCAAGACGAAGCGACTCGCAATAGCACGGTGGTGCCGGCCGCACGCCGGCGTGCTAGGCGATCTTTCCGCGCACACGCGAGCTGTCAGAGGATCCCCCACGCCCGGTAACGTCCCCTGCCCGTGATCTCGCGCAGGCCGAGTTCGGCGACGAGATTAAGCGCGCCGCGTGTACTTAACTTCAGCTCCTTTTCGATCATCGCCGTGGAGACGAGCGGCCGGGCGAGCACCAGCTCGACCAGTTGCGGCAGCTTCGAATGCCCCCGCCGGCCGCGCAGGCGCCGAGCCATCTGCTCCCGGGCGAGCACCAGCCGGTCGTGTTCCTTCAGCCCGGCGACGGCCGCTTCAGTGACGCCCTCCAGAAACCCGATCAGCCGCGCCGTCCTGTCGCGGGCGCGCCGCCTTTCGCGCGGAATGGCGCGCAGCCCGGTGTTGAGACAGACGAGGTGTGCGCTCGTTTTTCGGACCTGCCTGAGCATGGCGCCGACGAGCAGATGTCCGAGCCAGGGCAGATGCTGCAGCGGTTCTTTTGTTTCCCACGCATCCCATAGCAGGGCGGCGCTCAGCACGGGCGGCTGGCCAGTGGTCCGGTTCAAAATGGCCCGCCAGTCCGACAGCCGTTCCTCCTCGTCCCAGTCGGGATCGTAGACGAGCGGATTTTTTTCGTCCGTCGGGACCTGTTGCGGTCGCGAAACCGGCGCGGCGGCGAGCCCGTCGAGCACGTTGCGCGTACGATCGAGCAGCGCATCGATGGCAGCAAATTCGGCGCCTAGGCCATCGTTCAGATCGTCGTTGGCCGACTCGCCCGCCTCTTCATCACCGCCGCCCTCCGCTGCCGTCGCATGACGCTCCGGTGGCAAAGCGTTCTGGGCGCTAGCGCCACGCCCGCGCAATTGGCTTAGGCCGTTCGGGCTCAGCGCCCAGTCCGGCCTGTTGGCAACAATCAGCCGCCGTGCCCGCAGCACCGCATGGGCACGGGTGAGCTCGTGGGTCGGCGTGCGGATGTCCATGTGGGTGTCGTGTAGGACCAGATCCTCGACATGGACAAGCTCGCCCTCGAGCCACAGCGCGGCGGCGGCGTCGTAGAAATGCGTGCGCGCGACAAAACCTTCGCGCACCGGACTTCTGGCCAGCCGCTCATCGAGGCGCGCCAAAGAATCCTCTGCGGTGACGAGCGGTCCCGCGAGGTCGCGCCACGGGATTGCATTGGTACGGTCAAGGTCAAAAAGAGTCATCGGGCGTCGTTCCGGCCTTCGCTCTGGCGCTGCCAATTGAAATTCTTAGGCAAAAATCGGCGCACCCGCTTGCGGCCAGTCTCCAGCCTCTCTTGATGCAAACTGGTGACGTCGTAAGCCATTGATATCGCTTTAGCCGATTCGACTTGCTGAAGCTATCTTGCACTTTGCTTCATTCACACCGGGTCTTCCGGGGGCGCCACATCACTATCGATAATGACCTCTTATCGATAGCGATTGCTCTCGCCGCCCAAATCAGCCAGAATGGGGTCAGAACAAGAACTGCTCGAAATCATACGCTAAGGC
>NZ_JAMYOT010000060.1:0-17515 GCF_040320005.1 Mesorhizobium sp. M0816
TGTGACGAAAATCTCCCCGCCCGAACGTGGATGAAAGGCGTAACGGACAATCTTCTTTGCCTCGCCATCCTGATAACGGGCATTATGAGCCCAGTCCGACCGGCACCGGAAAGACTTGGCTGGCCTGCGCCTTCGGACGTCAGGCCGCCCGGCTCGAATCATTCTACCTGCGCATGCCGCGTCTGTTCGAAGATCTCGCCCTGGCGCGTCGCGACGGCCGCTTTCCCCGTCTCATCGACAAGCTGGCTCGGGTGCAACTGCTCATCCTTGACGACTGGGGCACCCACAGCCTGACCGACCAGCAGCGTCTCGATCTGCTGGAAATCTTCGAGGAACGCTATCGCCGGAAATCAACGCTGATCACCGCCCAACTGCCGATCGCCCAGTGGCACGCCATGATCGGCGAGCATGAGAAAGCAAAAAACACCGCCGCCCTTGACCGGCGCCGAAAACGGCGAAATCAATCGCAAATGACTTCAACCAGGCAACCGAGCGCCGACCCCATCCTGCTGTCCGCGAATTAGTGAAACTGCTGTCCCCGATTTAGCGGAACGACTGTCTCGTTTTTGCGAAATACGCACGTCCGACGCAGCTTGCGTTGACAGAGGCGGTTTTACGCGCAATAGCACTTCCGCTCGGCCTATTTTTGTGGAGTTCAATTGTGGTTCGGCCAAGGGCGCTGGGCGCCGGACCGGCCCCGTGTAAAGAGAGAGAGACCCTGCATGGAAGAATTCTTACCGCGCATCGCCACTGGTGCCGGCATCGGCCCGGCTCTCGCAGAGAAGGCCGTTGGGTTAATGCTGGGTTTCCTGCAAAGCCACGCGGCCGACGGTCCCGTTGCCCGCATGATCGAGGCCATTCCGGGAGCTTCGGAATTAGTAGCGAAGTATCATGGCGACGACCCAGAGGGTGGCGGCCTTATGGGGCTCGGCCAGCAATTGATGAGTGAGGGTCTCAGCATGGCAAAGATCGCCGGCCTCGCCAACGAGACGATCGCCTTCACCAAGGAACGTGTCGGCGACGAACTCGTGGACGAGGTCCTCAATTCAGTTCCTGGCCTTCCCCAGTTCGTCTAATCAGCGGCAGCCGGGGGCGCATGACCTCGTGCGCCCGTACCGGCCGTTCTGCGCAGTAGGCATTCTCCGCCGAGCTTTCCGTACCGATCTCGCCAGACCACCAACCGCCGGGCACGCGAAGCGAGCGTTGGAGTGCTTCATTCGTCTATTCCAAAATCGACCTCAGGCGAATCGATGTGTATAATTTCTGGCGGTAAGGGTTTATCCTGAACGCTTTCGATGAAGCCCGCGAGATAAGCAAACGTATTGTATTTCTCGAGGACCAACCGCTTCGCCTCTCGTATTGCGCCGCGACGCTCCTTCCAGAGGTCCGAGTTGATGATTTCTTGAATTTTTTGGATTACGTTCTTGTCCTCTGGGTCAATCAGAACCATTGAGTCCGAAGGGAAGAACCTCGTGATTGCCGGGCTGCCGTAATAGATCGGCATTGTTTCAGCAACGAAGCAGTCCATAAGCTTCTCTGTGAAATAGTAATCAGCACGAGTATTCTCGAAAGCTATACTGTAACGGTAAGGTGCGAGTGCGTTCCATTTATCTCCAATCAGCCGAAAACCTCGGCCGAACAGGTCAAAATCGAGCTCCTCTCTCAGCCGTTCCAGAAACGCCAGCCGATATCGATGCCCTTTAAGCAGGGCGATGTTACTGGTAATCCATGAGAGCCGAAGCGGCTTGTCCACGACTTCGCTGACCAGAAGTTGGTCATATGTCTTGTTTACAGACCAAGACCGAGTGATAGGTGGAGCCAAAACGAATCGGCGCCCTGCATTCTGCCGAGCAGCCAGCTCTGCGTCAGACGTCAGGACGATAGTATTTTTCCCCTGCCCTTCATGAAATGCGCGATGAGCTTTCGTCGGCGGTTCGCCGATTGCAAAAATTGTCCTGTTTGGGCTCGCCTCGATATCAACAGGGAGCCCAAAAAGAGAAGCAGAGTTAAAGACGATATGCCAATCGGGCACGAAGGATGTCGTGCGTACAAAAGCGACATTGTTCCAGATTCCACTGCCCTTTGGAGTGAGATGGTGGATTGCATCATCCAAAACGCCCCAAGAATCCAGACATGTAGCAACAATGGGCGCCGGACGTTCCGTCAACAATTTGGCCAACAAAGCAGTTCCACCCCATTCACTTCCGTTGGACCGGGAGCAACTTGTGCATCGGGCGCAACACCTCTCTGCGCCTGAAATAGCTCGCGATCCTGATCGATATCAAACACACGATTCTGTGCGACTTCGCGCCATTCGACAACTCATCTCTAAGACCGCGGGAATCCCTTCACTCGTGAAGGTACTCAATCACCATTCCGGGTTGCGGTAACATTGGGCAGCATAAACCTGCCGGGACCCGCCGTCGAGGCAATTGTCGCTTTGCACTTAACCAGGTTCTTCCTCACTTTGTGTGGTGATCAGGCCGGTTGAGTGGCAGCATGCGTGCCCTAAGGAGTTCGGAGCCCGCTCTGCCGTACATCGCACGCTTGATCGTCTTCAGGCGGTTGATCTGCCCTTCCGCCTGGCCGTTGCTCCACCGTAATTCAATGGCATTGCGAACGGCGTCAACGTCACGGCGTAGGACCCGAGCGAAACGCGTGATGGCGACGAGCCCGGAGTTGACGGCATCCTCGATCCAAGTGTCGAGCTTGTCCAATTCACAGGCCCCGCAAAATGCCGCGGAAGCGCATGGCAAGCCTGCGCATCGTGGCAAACTCATGTGATCCTTGCTTCAGGACGTCGACCTTTCTCGCCTGGTTGATCGTCAGCATACCCCGGGCCTTCATGCAGAGGGCCGCGGCGACTACCGGCGAGATCACATGGCCGGTCGCCGGATCCTGGATGGGGACAGCATCGCGGGCTGGTTGATGGCGTATGATCGAAGCAGGCGACGCACTGTCCTCGCCCGTCCTCTCGGCGCGGCGCCAGCTTGGGAGAAGCCGCTCCAGATTCGAGAAACTGCCCGTGTAGCCGCGCTGTTTGATATCGTGGAACAGGTGTCGTCCGCAGCGATTGCCGTCTCTCCAGGACTGGCTAAGAAACGCCTCGAAATATAAGGGTGACGTCGGCTCGACGCGGCCCTGCGTCGGTCGGGTGGCGTGTCGAAATTCAGCCATTTGGCGATGCTGCGCCGGCCGTAGCCGGTACGACGGGCGATCTCGGAACAGGACAGCCCTTTCCTTGCGCAAGGCGTGAACCATTTCGAACACCGTCTGCCGCGATTGTCGATGAGCGTGGCGCACCCGGCGCCGATGCGTTGCGTCAACGTGCGGATCATCCTGCATCAGATCGACTTGCGCGCTCCCGATACCCTTATCGGGCAGCAATGCAGGCCCCGTGGCGCGGCCCGAAAGGCTCATCTGCTCCTCGATTGCGACCCGCAGATTCTACATGAGATGGAACCGATCAGCCACCTGGCGCGCTTGCGGTGCACCCTCGCGAACAGCTTGCGCATAGAGCCCGCATCGGTCTCGGCTCACGATCTCGACGGAAGGGTGCCGCTCTAGCCATTGCGACGCACTCGCCACGCTTCTGTCATCCAGGATGTCGACAACCGAATGGCGCTCCAGGTCCACGATCATCGTGCCGTAGCGCCATGATCGCCGCCAGCTCCAGTCATCGATGCCAACGACCCGAATGGTGGAGTTGCTGTGAGCGACCGCGGCATCTCGCTTCAGCTGCCACAGGATAGTGTCGTCGCAGACCGGCATGCCGAGCCGTCGCATCAAGCGCTCGCCGGGACGGCCGCCGGTGCTATGGCCGAGCAGACCGACAATCTCCGCGACCCTCCAAGGGGAAGCAATCGTCGGCAGACGGTCGGTGAATGTTTGTCGTTCACATTTCTGATGTGCGCACCGCCAGCGGCTCAACCGAGGCTTCACCGTCACGGTCTTGCCCTGGACCGGCAGATTCTGAAGGCTGCGGTTGGACCAGCCATGCCGACTTCGGGTCCGTCGTCCGCAATCTGGGCAAAATGCCGAACGCCGGTCCGGCAGCGGAAACAAGCCAACTGTCATCATCAGTGAGCGCGACACCCCGTATTTTAGCCCCTGGGCCGGGGGACCATTTTGTTTTCGTTCGCATGCCCGCACATAGCGGCATCCCTCGCCAACGGCGAATGAACCACACAAAGTGAGGCAGAGCCCCATTAACTGCCAAGCGACACGATCCTTGGCTGCGTACCCGTCCTCGACGATTCCCTCGGAGCATCATTCCTGGCTAGTCCTTTTACCCGGCCATACGCGATCAGCCACTCACGGCCCGGACGAAATGCGCAAAGCTGGCCGCCGCACGTCACAATGCGCAGCGCCTTATTTGGACGATGCTGATATTTTTTCTTCAACGATTGGTCTCAATGCGAAAGGGCTAGGCCGATCGTTGCCTGGCCGAGCGCCAGACCGCCGTCGTTTGCGGGAATGCTTACGTGCGCCAGCCCCTCCAATCCTGCGACTGTGAGCTCGGCAAGTACGCCTTTGAGCAGCAGCCGATTCTGGAAAGCGCCACCGGACAGTGCGACCGTGCCGACGCCGTTTTCGTTAGTGAGTCCGATGGCCTTCCGCGAGATGATCTCTATCAGCGTCCTGTGGAAGCGCGCAGCAATCAGCCCGGTTTCGGCGCCCAAAGCCTGATCACAAAGAAGCGCTTCCCACAGACCTTTCCAGGAGATAACCGGTCCCTTCCGCGAGGTTGCTGGCCAAGCCTCGGCCGCATCCATGAACGGGCTGGCGAGCGCCTCCATCTCCATGCCGGCTTGCCCCTCGTAGCTCTGGCGCTCCAAACAGATGCCGAGGACTGCCGCGCAGGCATCGAAAAGCCGCCCCGCCGAGGAGGCAAGCGGAGCATTGACGCCCCTCTCGATCATCCGGTCCAGCACCCGAAGCGGCTTTTCGGCCAAGGCGGGGACGAAGGGCCGATCGGCAGGAAGCTTGGCCAGGAAATCCGGACCGAAAGCCGCCCGCAGATGCGCATAGGCATTGCGCCACGGCTCGAGGCTGGCCTTGTCGCCGCCGGGCATGGCGACCGGCTCGAAGTATGCCAGCCTCCGGAACCCTCGATAGCCGCCGAGCAGGAACTCGCCGCCCCAGATCGTGCCGTCATCGCCGTATCCGAGACCGTCGAGGATAATGCCCAGCACCGGCGGTGCGTCGATTGCGCGGCCGTGCTGGGCAAGGCACGAGGCGAGATGCGCGTGATGGTGCTGGACCTGCACAAACCTCGCCGCGGTCTCACGGGCAAGCTCCATGGCAAGCTGGGTCGAACGGTAGCCCGGATTCCGGTCGGCCACAATGAGGTCCGGCTTCGTGTCGAACAGGCTTCGATACAGCCCCAACGCCTGCCTCCACGCGTTCTGGTTCTTCAGCTCGTCGAGGTCGCCGAGATGCTGCGACAGCAGCGCGTTGCCGTCGCCCGCCAGGCAGAACGCGGCCTTTAGGTCGCCGCCCGCAGCCAGCGCCCTGACCGGGCCATCGAAGCCCGCCGGCAGCGCCAGCGGCTCCGGCGCGAAGCCGCGCGCGCGCCGCAACACCGAAATGCCGTGCCCGTCGAATCGCACCACGCTGTCGTCGAGCCGGTTGACAATCTCGCGGTCGTGCATCAGCCAGAAGTCGGCGATCCCGGCAAGCTCCTGCCGCGCCTCGTCATTGTCCGTGCATTGCGGCTCGCCCGAACGATTGCCGGAGGTCATCACCACCGGACCGTCCAGCGCCCGCAGCAAGAGATGATGCAACGGCGTGTAGGGCAGCATGAAACCGAGCCGCTCGTGCTGCGGCGCCACGCCCGCCGCAACGCCGCAGCTGTCACGGCGCTTCACCAGCACGATCGGCGCCGCTCGGGCGGCAAGCGCCACGCGCTCCTCGCCCGACAGCTCCGCGAATTCGGCAAGCTGCTCCAAGTCGCGCGCCATCAGCGCGAACGGCTTACCGTCGCGCTTCTTGCGGGCGCGCAGCTGCGCCACCGCCGCTTCGTCCGTCGCGTCGCAGGCGAGGTGGAACCCGCCGATGCCCTTGATCGCGACGATCCGCCCTTCCCCGATCAGCGCCGCCGCCTCGCGGATCACCGCCTGCGGGCCGCCGCCGACCACGACGTGGTCTGGACCTTCCAACCAGACGCGCGGGCCGCAGGCCGGGCAGGCGATCGGCTGGGCGTGATAGCGGCGGTCGGCCGGATTTTCATACTCGGCCCGGCATTCCTCGCAGGTCGAAAATCGTGCCATAGCGGTCGAGCGGCGGTCATAGGGGATAGCCTTGACGATTGACAGACGCGGCCCGCAATGCGTGCAATTGGCGAACGGGTAGAAATAGCGCCGGTCCTTGGGGTCGAGCACTTCCGCAAGACATTCCAGGCAGCAGGCGGCATCGGGCACGATGCCGGTCTTCACCCGCCCGCCCGCGCTCGCCGCTATGGCGAAGCCGCCCGCCGGCCGCGGCCCCTCAAGCGTCGCCGTCTCGATCCCGTCGATCCGCGCCAACGGCGGGCATTGCGCCTTTAGCCTGTCCGCGAAGGTCTCGAACTCGGCATCGCTGCACCACAGCGCGATCTCCACGCCTGCAGCATCGTTGCGGACGTGACCCGATAGCCCCATAGCGGTCGCGATGCGCCACACTGTCGGCCGGAAGCCGACGCCTTGCACCAGCCCCGTCACCCGGACCAGGCGTCCCTCCACTGCGGGCTCGGCGAGCGGCGGGCCCATCAGCGCACCGTGCACACTATGCACGGGTCCAACGACCGCACGATGTGCTGGACTGCAACCGGCTCGGTCTCGCCGAGCCGCACCGGCGCACCTTCGAGCGCCAGCTCCAGCGGGCCACGATTGCCGGCCCAGTCGCGTGGCGAAAAGTTCTGCAATGCGTAGAGCAGGTCGATCTGCGCGTGGTGGCGGCGACGAACCGCGATCTGGAGAAAGAGCTGCACCCCGTTCTTCAGCGTGAGCGTGAGGTTTTCCGGATGACAGAGCTTGGTGATGTACTGGTAGATGCCGGCCTCGTTGATGCCGTCGATGGTGTCATGCGCGTCGGTGTAGCCCGAGATGATCATGCGCACGATGTCCGGCCAGCGGGTGCGCGCCTGCTTCAGGAACTCGGTGCGGCAGGTGCCGGCTATGCGCTGGTCACACAGGATGATCTGGATCCATTCCATCTCCAGGATCGAGCTGGCGGCCTTGGTGTCGCTGGCTACGTGGACATCGAAATCCTCGCTCAGGACGCGCCGTTGCGCCTCCAGCGAGCGGATTTCGTCGTCGACGATCAATATGCCCGGCAGGTCGCTCACGATGCCTTTTTCCTTCCCTCCCGGCCGGCCTGCCAGGCGACGTCGCGGTGGCGGGCGATCGTCACTGGGGTGCGCGACTTCGGCACCTTGTGCACGAAATTATGCCGCGCGACGTGGTAGCTTGGGTCGAAGCCATAGAAATTGCGGCGCATCCGCGAAAGCTCCTCCTCGCGATAGGCGCAAAGCGGCTTGGCCGCCTCGTCGGCTGCGCGCCGGGCTTGTTTTTCGGCGAGCAACCCCGGAAACTCTTCGCTCCCGGCCAGCGCGGCAGCCGACGCCCTCACTTGCGCCGTGAACAGCTCGCTTGCCCCCGCGAACACCCGGTTGGCCAGATTCAGATTCAGCGCCTCCTTCGCGCCCATCGGCAGGCGCGCTGCCGCGATCCGGCGGGCATTCTCAGTCCCGCAGCAGCTCGGCAGGAGATAGGTCCAGAACTCCGAGCCGTAGAGATTGCCCATGTCCTTGTAATGCGGGTTGAGGATGACGCTCGAGCGCATCCAGAGCTGGTCGGTGCTGCGGGCGAGAAACACGCCGCCCGCTGCCGCATTTCCGGCAAGCGCTGCTACGGTGATGTGGCTTGTCGTGCGGATGATCGCATCGGCGAGGTCGTCGATGGCATTGATGTTGACCCAGGAATCGTCGGCCGCGCTGTCGGCCGCCTCGATCCGGTTGAGGTCGAGCCCGTTGGACCAGAACTGCGGCCCTCCGCACAGCACGATCGCCCTGGTCGGACGCTCCGTCGCTTTTGTATAAGCGTCCAAAAGTCTTCGACAGGCGTCCTTTCCCATTGCACCGTTATAGAAGGGGAAGTGCAGATAGCCGACCGCAGCTTCTTCTTCGTAGATGATGTCCTGATAACCGCCCGGTGAATTGAGCGGGATCTCCGGCAGGTCTGCAACTTCCTTCGCGAAGACCATGGTCGCCGGCAGCTTGAACGGGTGTGGCGAATTGGGATGCCGGACATGGCCGATCCACAACGCGCCGTCGCCGGTGACGATGGCGATCGCCGGCCCGCTTCTGGCGGCGACCACTCCCGGCTCGGGGAGCGATATCTTGCCCCGTTCACCCCGCGCGAGAGGCAAGTCACCCCCTGGTTCACGTGCGTCTCGCGCGTCGAAAAGGAAGACCGTTTCGCCGAAAAGTTCGTCCCGCACGCCGGGCGCGCCGTCGGCTGCTGCGATATTCTTCAGCACCGTTTCGGTCGTGTCGGCAGCCCAATCGATCCGCCGGTCCGCCTGTTTGATCGCGTCCCGCCACCGGCCCAGCGGCGCTACAGATTGTTCTTCCAGGGCAATCGGCTTTTCGCCCTGCTCGAACCGCGCGATCGCTTCGAGCACCGCCGTCACCGCCGCGTCGGTCACCTCGTTGCTGTAGAGGCTCGATTTCGTCGCCTTTCGCATCGCGAAGGTGGCGCTCGCCCAGACCGGCCCCGCATCCATTTGGGCCGCCGCTTCCAGCACCGTGACACCCCACTGCGTCGCCCCGTCCACCATCGCCCAGTCCAGCGCGGAGGGGCCGCGGTCGCCGACGATGCCTGGGTGAACGATCATACAGCATCGATTTTCATAGACTTCTTTCGGGATTGCCCGCTTCAGAAACGGGGCAATAACGAGGTCCGGCCGAAACAAATCTACCGCCTCCATGGTCCGCTCGTCGTTGACGTCCATCTCGACCGAGACCTCGTGTGCGTGCTCGCCAAGCGCCACGAAAATCCTCTGACTCAAGGCGTTGAAGGCGGTGACGAGAAGCAGAATGCGCATCTTCAGCAGATCCTCGGGAGCTGTTCCCCGGCGATCCAGTCGACCACGCGCATACCGCCAAGTCTCGTTTTCATCCGCACCAGCGCATGCTGGTCTGTGACGACTTCGCCAATGATTGCGGCATCCCGGCCCATGGGATGAGCGCGTATCTCGGCGAGCAAAGTCTTCGCGTCTTGCGCCACGCAGATGGCGATCAGCTTGCCTTCGTTGGCAACATTCAGCGGGTCGAGGCCGAGCAGTTCGCACGCCGCCGCGACCTCCGGCTTCACCGGAACCGCCGCTTCCCGGATTACCATTCCGACCTTGGACTGCTGCGCGATTTCGTTCAGCGTCGCCGACAGTCCGCCGCGCGTGGGGTCACGCAACACCCGGATACCAGGAACGGAGCCAAGCATCGCCGCCACCAGATCGTGCAGAGCTTGGCTGTCGGAGATAATTTCCGTTTCAAAATCAAGGTGTTCGCGCTTCGACAGGATTGCGACTCCGTGGTCGCCCATGGTGCCGGAGACAAGGATTGCATCGCCCGGCCGGGCATTGCTTCCGGAGATGTCTGTGCCGTCCGCCAGCACGCCAACAGCGGTCGCGGAGATGAAAACGCCGTCGCCTTTGCCCTTCTCCACCACCTTGGTGTCGCCCGTAACCACGGGTACGCCTGCTTCCCGGGCGGCAAAAGCCATTGAAACAACTATTCTTTCCAGTTCGGCCAACGGAAAACCTTCCTCCAGGATGAAGGACGCGGACAACCAGAGCGGCCGCGCGCCCATCATGGCGACGTCGTTAATCGTGCCGTGGACCGCCAGTGCTCCGATATCCCCGCCCGGAAAGAACAGAGGCGAGATGACATGCGCGTCCGTTGCCATCACCAGGCGTCCGCAGACGGTGCCGAGCAGGGCCGCGTCGTTAGCCTGGGCCAGGAACTCGTTGGCCAGATGTCTTTGAAAAATATCCCGAATCAGCTCGGCCATCGCGCGGCCGCCCGCGCCATGCGTCATGTCCACCGCGCCGCGGACCGACGAGGTGGTGACGGCTAGGCTGGGATCGTTCGCGCTCATTATTCCGCCGCCTCCAACAGCTTCGGCTCGCGGAAACGGCCATAGGTCCAGTAGGCCGCGCAGGCGCCTTCGGAGGAGACCATGCATGAGCCAATCGGGTTCTGCGGCGTGCACACGGTGCCGAACAGCTTGCAGTCGGTCGGCTTCTTCACCCCGCGCAGGATCGAAGGGCATTCGCAGGACTTCACCTGGCGCGAAGCCTTGACCGACAGCTCGAAACGCTTCTCGGCGTCGAAATCGGCATAAGCGTCGCGGATGCGCAGGGCGCTGTAGGGCACGGTGCCGAGGCCGCGCCAGTCAAAGGTCTTGCGCAGCTCGAAGACCTCGCTCACCAGTGCCTGCGCCTTGAGGTTGCCCTCCTCGGTCACGACGCGGGTATATTCGTTCTCGACCTCGTGCCGGTCTTCATTGACCTGCCGGATCAGCATCAGGATGGACTGCATGACGTCCAGCGGTTCGAAGCCGGCGATGACAACCGGCTTCTGGAATTCCTCGGCAAAGAATTCATATGGCTGCGAGCCGATCACGGAGGAGACGTGCGAAGGTCCCAGAAACCCGTCAATCTTGACGATGCCCAGTTCCCGCACTTCCGGCGATTCAAGAATGTGAGAGATCGCGGCCGGCGTGAGCACATGGTTGCAGAACACGCTGAAATTCTTGAACCCCTCGGCTTGCGCCGTCTTGATCGCGACGGCCGTCGGCGGCGTCGTGGTTTCGAAACCGATGGCGAAGAAGACGACTTGCCGCTCGGGGTTTTCACGCGCGATCTTTAGGGCATCGAGCGTTGAATAGACCATGCGGACATCCGCTCCGTCCGCCTTGGCGCGGATCAGGCTGCGTTGCTTGGTGCCCGGCACGCGCATCATGTCGCCGTAGGTGCAAAGGATGACCCCGTGCCGCTCGGCGAGCTCCACCGCATCGTCGAGGCGAGAGATGGGAAGCACGCAAACGGGGCATCCGGGTCCGTGCACGAAATGCACGTTCTGCGGCATCAGGTCCTGCACGCCGTGGCGAAAAATCGCATGCGTGTGCCCACCGCAGAACTCCATGAAATGGTAGCTCTTTTCCGGATCAGCCTCGATCGCGATGGCGCCGGCGATGGTCTTCGCAAGCTCCTGGTCGCGATATTCGTCGACATATTTCACGCCGAAATCTCCTCCAGCCCCTCCTCCAGCACGCCCGCTTCGGCCATCAGCTGCAGCGTGCGCTCGGCCTCCTCGGGGCTCACCTTGTGGAGCGCATAACCGACATGGACGAGCACGAAATCGCCAAGCGAAACGTCTGCCACCAAAGCCAATGAGATGCGCTTCGTGACCCTGTCGAACGCGACCACGGCCATGTCGTCATCGAGCAGTTCAACGACGCGGGCGGGAATGGCCAGGCACATCAGGCTGCTCCGAGCTCGGCCGCCCGCCGATGGCCGACTAGCGCCATGGCGCGGACCGCGCCGATCCAGGCCGTCCAGTCCGACATCCCCTCGCCCGTGCGCGCGGAAACCCTCAGCACCTTGATCCGCGGGTTCACCTTTCGGGCGTTGGCGATGCAGGCCTCCACGTCGAAGTCGAGATGCGGCAACAGGTCAGTCTTGTTGAGGATCATGAGATCGGCGGCGGCGAACATGTCGTGATATTTCAATGGCTTGTCCTCTCCCTCGGTGACTGAGAGCACCACCACCTTGTGTGCCTCGCCTAGGTCGAAGCCCGCCGGACAGACGAGGTTTCCCACGTTTTCGACGAGGAGCAGGCCTCCTTCGGCAAGGTCGAGGTGATCTGCGGCATGGCCGACCATATGCGCGTCGAGGTGGCAGCCCTTGCCGGTGTTGACCTGGATCGCGGGCGCGCCGGTGGCGCGGATGCGGTCGGCATCATTGGAAGTCTGCTGGTCGCCCTCGATCACGGCGATCGGCAACTTGCCCTTCAGTGCCTCGATCGTGCGGCAAAGCAGCGTCGTTTTGCCAGAGCCGGGGCTGGAGACGAGGTTGAGCGCAAGCACGCCGCGCTCGGCGAACATTTTCCTGTTCGCATCGGCATACTCGTTGTTCTTGGAATGGATATCCTTTTCCAGCTTGACCATCCGCGCCTGGCTCATGCCCGGCGCACGGGTGCCACCGGGGCCCGAGCCACAATCGTGCACATGATCGTCATGATGGGGGCCGTGATCATGATCGTGGTGGTGATCATGATCGTGGCCGTGATGATGGTGATGGCCATGCGCCTTGCCCTCGATCCGGACGGCGCCCTCGCCGCATCCGCAAATAGTGCACATCAGCTCACCTCCAATTCCCTGATCTTCATTTCTTGGCCGCCGGTCACCTGCAGCTGATGGCTTCCGCAGTCCGGGCATGGATCAAAGCGTGCCGCGATCGGCACGCTCTGGCCGCAAGGCATGCACCAGGCCCTGCCTTCCGTCTCGACGATTTCCAGCCTTGCGTCTTGCGCCAGAGAGCCACGCATGACGACATCGAAGCCGAACTTCAGCGCCTCGACCTCGACAGCGGATAGCCGCCCGATTTCCATGCAGACGCGGCCCACCTTCCGAAAATCCTGTCTCGCGGCCTCTTCCTCGATGATGCCACGGACGCTCTCGCATATCGCCATCTCGTGCATCAGCGGAGCCTGATATCGTAGCCGACGCAGGGGTCGATGGCCCGGACCAGGAGATCGGCCTGGACCGCCAGATCTTCACGTCTGGATGCAGCGAGCGCCGAAAGCGAGCTCGCGGCAATGCCGCTCTCGGCGAAATGAATGCTGGTCGGAGCCGTGATGGCGTAGTCGGCGATTCGGTCGTCGTTCAAAACAATCCGATGTTCCAGCCGGCCGCGTGCTGCCTCGGCGAAGGCAGTAGCAGAGCGGCCCCCGTTCTCGTCGCGAAAGACTTCGCGCGTAGGCACTTCGGACCCCTCCGCGACATCCCGCAGGGCCGCGAGCCCTCCGGCGATCTGCGCCGGCAGCGTCGATGCCTCGACCACGCGGGCAGCCAGCCGCGCGGCCAGGCCGGCTCCACCGTTTTCGGAAAGGAAAGCGCGAACGAGCGGCGCACCAGCCTGCCTGGCGAGGCAGCTCGTGTCGGCCGACGTTTCCTTCGGCAAATGTTCGTTTCCCCCGTTTGTCGTTTCGGGGTGGCCTATCATGGCCCAGCCCCTTGCCAAGACCGGGGCGATGAGACGGGCCGCAATCGTGCCGCGCTCCATAGCCCACTGCGCGAAGGCATCGCGATCCATCTCGCCAAGCGGCTTTTCGCCTTCGTAGACCACGGACTGCGTTAGATGGCTCGCTTCGGCGGCCGTTTCGGCAGCGTCCGCGCCCGGAATCCCCACGCACACGCCGGGAACGAACGCATTCCCGCCTGGAAAAAGTGCCTGCTTGAGGCGCTGCGGCAGGCGCATAGACCGGCGCAGGGTTTTACCGTCGGCAGGCTCGCCCGCGAGACTGGCAGTATCCAAGCCAATGCGCAGCAGGTGCTCGCGCAGCGTTTCGGTAAGCACAAGAAGCCGCCGCGCTTGCTTCGTGCGCCGGTCCGTCCCGATCTCCAGGGCCGCCTCGGCTGCCTCAACGCTCGCCGCCGACTGCGCAATACTACAGACACTGAACAGCGAACCGATCGCCGAGATGACCTCCGTCACCGGCCGGGCTCGCACGATCGGGCCAAGCGCAACCGGGCGCGGCGGCGTGACGATGGCTTCCATAACGCGACCGCCATCGCAGACGAGATCGATGGAGACGCGGCCATCAACGCTCATGCAGCGGTCTCCTCCTTGTCGCCCAAACCGAACAGCCAGCGGCGGGTCAATTTCGCCGGCTGGGAGCTCGCGGGTGTTCCGGCTGTCTCAACCTCGTCCAACGCGCTTGCCTCTTCCTCAGGTAGCCGGCCTTCCCAGACACGGATCATCTCGCCGTCTTCGTCTTCTTCCGCCTCACGGTTGAACAGTTCCGCAAGCACCTGCCGCGCGGCCTCTTGCGCACTCTCCTGGTCGGCGAATTCGAACATCGGCGAGAACAGCGAGCACATGCGGTAGCAGCCGAGCTCCTCTTCATAGGCCCGGAAGAACTCGAACCGGCCCGCCGGGAATGATGCATGCTCCTTCGTGCCCGTAGGCACGCGCGGGCGCGCTTGCCCGTCGCCAAATGGTAGAAGCACGAGGTTCATGAACCAGGGCGTGACAAGAACCGCGAGCCATTTGCCCTGCCACTGCCGCACGCCCACCGCGCTGACGCAAAGCGCCGGATTGAGGATCGGAATTCCTGCCATGGCCGTCCGTTCGATCCGCTGAAACACGAACTCTAGATGGGCAGCGACGGCTTGCGAATGATCCATGTCAATCGCTCACGACCATGAAGCCCTGCTTGGAGCCGTCACAGGTGGGGCAGCTCCAGTTGGCCGGCAGTTCGGCGAAGGGCGTGCCGGGCGGGATCTGCCAGTAGTCGTCGCCCTCAGCCGGGTCGTAGACATGCCAGCAAATCCTGCATTCGAGCCGCGACATCGGGCCGATCTTGGCATTGTCGCCGCCATATGAACCGGCAAAGAAGGAGTCGTTCACCGGTAGACCTCCAGGATTTCGAGGAGCCGCTGGCGGCTGTCCGCAATATCCTCGGGCGCAGCGCGGACCACCCCCGGCAAGGCCGTGACCTCGATCGTGTTGAGGATGAGATCGTCGGTCGAATTGAAGAAGCGCACCCACCAGACGCCGCGCGTCCCCGTCGTGGTCACGCGGCAATTGCCGTAGCCACGCGACAGCACGACCACCGGCCCGTGGCCAAGCAGGCCGTCGAGGAAGGTCAAGTCCTCTTCAGTGTGCGGCAGCAGCGACAGGTTTATGGCGTGCGGCCCGACGTCGGGCCCGACGAGCGGGATGCGGCCATTGAGCTCCGAAATCAGCGGCGGCGCGTTGAAGACGCCCGTCGGATAGGTCGCCGGCGCAGCGAGCGTATTGCGGCAGCCGGCGAAGGCCCTCTCCAGCACGGCCGAGGGAAAGGCGCCGACCTCGACGAAATCGCGCACGAGCCTGCCATCCGTTCCGGTCTGGCGCACGCGCCAGATACCGGCGAGCACCGACTCCTGAGCCTTCAGGTCGTCGCCGCAGATGATCAAGACCTCGCCCTCGCCCAGCGCCTGGTCGATCAGCGCAAGATTGGCGTCGTCGAGGCCGGAAAGATCATGCACCGCGTTTTCGCAATCCGGCGAGGACCGGCCGAGGCTTTCAGCCAGCGCGGAGAGCACCGCCAAAGCAGCTTCGAGCCCGGCGACATTTTCCTTCTCCGGCAACATGGGTGACGCAGAGGTCGCCATGCCCTTCGGCATTTCCATATACTGCAAGTCGCTGCCGTCCCCTTCGCTCGGCTGTGAACCCGGCCCGATGCCGCCGAATAGCGATGCTGCCATGATGCGCCCTCCCGGCCGCTTTCGCTCACTGGAAATGATCGTGGTCGTGACGGTCGTGGGTCGCGCAGGCTTCGGGAAGCTCGAAACGCGGCGGCGCGCTCGGCCCGCGCCTCAGTTTGCCGTCGATCTCAGTGAGGTAGTCTTCCCAGTCGAGCACGCGCTTTATGGCGCCGAGATATTCGCCGTTCCTCAGGAAGACAAGCGCCGGGAAGGCGTCGAAGCGATAGCGGCTTTGCAGCTCGCGTTCGCTCTCGCGCGATACCACGGCGGGCTTGAACACGCCCTGGAAGGCCTGCACCAGCTCCGGGAGGATCACCGCCACATCGTTGCTCTCGGCGAGCCGCAACCAGTCACCGGGAAAAAACAGCGCGGTGAGGTCGTGGGCCTCGGCGAATGCGTCGATGTTCGCCTCGTCAACCACCGGGATGCGGTGGCGCTCCATCATCATGGTGAGAACGGGTGAAAACATGGACTCAGGCGTCCTCCGTGCCTTGCGGTGAAAGGGCTTGCCCCGGCCGCAAATGCTCCGGCAGTTGCGGCTCGCGGCCGACCAGGTCGGCGAAGAGGTGGTCGAGGTCGGTGTCGCCGGCGAGCGCACGCTCCGTCGCTTCGATCGCGTCGGCGATCAGGCGCGCCGTCTCGGCAGTGACAGTCTCGCGCGCGGTGTCGAGGAAGGCGAGTATCCACGTACCCGCTGGCTGGTCGCCCACCAGGGTCATATCGAGGCGCCGCGTGCCGCTGCGACCGGTGCACAGGGCAATGCCGCCGCTGCATTCAACCACCTGGAAGGGAACGCCGACACACATCAGCCCTGCCTTCCAGACGATTGCAAAAGCGCGTCGACCTCGCACTCGAAATTCGCCGGACCAGCGAAGGCACCATTCTCGAGAAGCCGCGCGCCGTGACGACAGGCCTCTTCCGGTCGGGGTCGACCGCTCTCGTAGATGCCGATGCGCATTTCGCGCGAGGCGAGCGTCTCTTCTTCGGCCAGCGGTTCGGTGCGCTTGGCGATCGTCGCGCCGAGCCAGGCGAGCCACTCGATGGCGATCTCGATTGCAGGCTCGATCTGAGCCTTCACCGCGGGCCGGAGACTGCCGCCGTAGTCGTCCAGCTCGACCGGTTGCACGCCGACGAGAAGGAGATGGGCGGGATAGTCACCCATCATCTCGGCCATGGCGAGAACTTCCTGAAAGCCAGTCTGGTGGAGCGAAATCTTCTTCACACCGAGGAAGGCCGGCACCTCGCTGCCTTCGACGAGCTTCAGCGTGCCGGGCGCCAAGCCGTAGTCGACCGCGTCGAACACCACGAGGATGTCGGCCTCGCGGATATGTTGGAGGAGGTAGATGCCCTGCGTGCCGCCATCCATGGCCCGGACGTTGTCCGCCGTTTCGCAGAGCCGGTGGAACTCCTCCACCACGCGGATGCCGAAGCCCTCGTCGGCCCATAGCAGATTTCCGATGCCGAGCACGAGCACCCGTGGCGCGTCGTTCATTGGGAAGCCTCCTTTCGACCTTTTTCTTCCAGCAGCAAGAGGCGGGCCAATTGGCCGGGGGCCGGCAAATGGTTGCGAAATAGGTTGATCTCTGGATAGCGAACGACGCGTATGGAAAGCGCGATGACGATTTTACCGCACAAACGGAAAGTATCCTTCCATTGACGGATACGGCAACGGCCGGACTGAGAACCGAATTCCAGGCCGATGGAAAGTTTGCGTTCACTCGCCCTCCCCACTCCGCCTCGCTCCGCACCTTTGCCCTGAAAGGGATAGAGGAAGGGCGCCGGGCGTTGCGGTTGGCACTTCCTCTCCCCGTCGAACGGAGGAGAGGTGTCGAGGCAAGCCGAGACGAAGTGTGGATCGACTTGAAGGCAACCCGTCTTGAAGAAAAGAGCCGGGGGGGGGGCACCCCCCCCCCCGCCGGGGGGGGGGGGGGAGTGCTATTGGGGGGGACCAGGCGCGCCGGGGGCGGGCACAGTGCCCCCGCCCGCGCACCAAAAAG
>NZ_JAMYOT010000061.1:0-16870 GCF_040320005.1 Mesorhizobium sp. M0816
CACCCCCGGGGGGGTGACCCCCCCCGCCCGGCCCCCCCCCCGCTAAATGGGGGGGGGGGGGCGGCACCCCTAACCCCCCCCCCCGCCCCCCCCCCGGGGGCCCGCGGTCAAGACCAACCGCCAGACGATGCGCGGCTACGGCGCCTGAGGAAGAGACCATGATCCGCAAGCAAGACCGTCGCCTACGTGTCGGTGTGCTCGGCTGCGGGCCGATCGCGCAATTTGCCCATCTGGAATCCTGCGTGAAAGCCAGGAATGCCGACCTCTATGCGATCTGCGATGCCGCTCCCGACCTGCTGGCGCGCATGGGCGCGACTTATGAGCCCGAAAAAATGTATGGCGACTACGATGAGATGCTCGCCGACCCTGAGCTGGAAGCGGTGATCGTTGCGACCTCGGACGCCTATCACGTTGCGATGTCGATCAAGGCGCTCGAGGCCGGCAAGCACGTGCTGTGCGAGAAGCCGATCGGCGTCTCGGTCGAGGAAGGTGAGACGCTCGCCGATGCGGTTAAGCGCTCCGGCAAGGTGCTGCAGGTCGGACATATGAAGCGCTTCGACCCGGCACTGGAAGCGGCGCGCGATTTCGTCCGCGACGAGATGGGCGAAATCCTGGCGCTGAAGGCCTGGTATTGCGATTCCACGCATCGCTACACCAACACCGACGCGGTGCAGCCGCTGCCCGTCACCAGCAAGCTGGCAAAGAAGCCGGCCGGCAATCCGAAGGCCGACCTCAGGCAGTATTTCATGCTCGCGCACGGCTCGCACCTTGTCGATACAGCACGCTTCCTCTGCGGCGAGATTGTCGCGGTGCGCGCCCGCCTCAATGAGCGTTTCGGCGCCTATTGCTGGTTCGTCGAAACTGAATTCGCCAATGGCGCGCTCGGCCATCTCGACCTCACCGTCGCCGTCCGCATGGACTGGCACGAAGGCTTTCAACTCTATGGCGAGAACGGCTCCGTGATCGCAAAGACCTTCAATCCCTGGTATTTCCGAGCGAGCGAGGTCGACATCTTTCACGAGAAGGATGCGACGGCGCGAAAGCCGCTTGGCGCCGACGGCCATTTCTTCAGGCGGCAACTCGAAGGCCTCGCCAACACGGTCCTCGACGGCGCGCCGCTGCGCGGCGCCGATGTCGAGGACGGCCTCGCCTCGATCCGCGCCATGGTGGCGATCGCCCGCTCGGTGGAGAGCGGGCTGCGCGTCGAGATCGCTGCCGTCACGGGAGCGGTCTGATGCAGGTCGGGGTGTTCGCCAGGACCTTCCCGGGCAGCGAGCCGGCCGGCGTGCTGGCGGCGGTGCGCGACGCGGGATTTGCCGTCACCCAGTTCAATCTTGCCTGCGCCGGCCTGCCGTCGATGCCGGATGCGGTACCTGACGGTGCCATCAGCGCCATCGCGGCAGCATCCGGTGCCTCCGGCGTCGCCCTGGTGGCGCTGTCGGGCACCTACAATATGGCCCATTCGGACAAAGCGGTGCGCGACGACGGCATGCGCCGGCTTGGCGTGGTCATCAAGGCCGCGGCGTCCCTTGCTGTTCCGCTCGTCACCCTGTGCACGGGAACGCGCAACGCGGACGATCAATGGGCGTATCACCCCGACAACGCCGACCGTGAGGCATGGGACGACATGGCAGGCGAGATCGAAAAGGCGCTTCAACTCGCCGAGCGTCATGGCGTCGATCTCGGCATCGAGCCCGAACAGGCCAACATCGTAACCTCGGCGCAGGATGCGATGCGCCTCATCGCCGAGATGGGCTCGAAGCGGTTGCGCGTCGTGCTCGATCCGGCCAACCTGTTCGAACAGGCGAGCCCCGAGGAAGCAAGCGCCATCGTGGCCGCCGCCGTCGAACGCACTGCCGGCCACGTCGCCATGGCGCATGCCAAGGACCGCTTCGCCGACGGGCGCTTTGCCACCGCCGGCAGGGGCGTCGTCGATTTCCCGGATTTCGTCGCCAGGCTGAAGTCATCAGGCTTTGACGGGCCGCTGGTCACGCATGGCCTCTCGGCCGAAGAGGCACCAGGGGTTGCTCGCTTCCTGATGGGGCTGACCTGATGGCGCGCCTGGCCGCTCTGCTTCGCGACGACGCCACGCTTCGGATTTCTGATAATGGCAACGGGCTTGCCGTCGTCTTCCAGCATGGGCTGGGCGGCGGCGAGGCGCAAATCGCCCAGGCTTTCCCGGCCGGTGCCGACTTGCGGCGCATCACGCTGGAATGCCGCGGGCACGGCGCCTCCGGACTGGGCAGCCGCCGTCCGTTTTCCCTGAGCATGTTCGCGGACGATGTTGTTGCCGCCGCCGATCAAGCCGGTCTCGACCGTTTCGTCGCCGGCGGCGTTTCCATGGGCGCCGCCATTGCCTTGCGCCTTGCCTGTCGCCACCCGGACCGCATCGCGGGTCTGCTGCTTGTACGCCCGGCCTGGATTTTCGACAGCGCGCCGGTGAACCTGCGGCCGATCGCCGAGGTCGCCGGCCTCATCCTCGACCACGGCCCCGACAAGGCCAGGACGATCTTCGCGCAATCGGAAACCGCCGAGCGCCTGCAGCGCCACGCGCCCGACAATCTCGCCTCATTATTCGGCTATTTCGACCGGCCGGACGCCGCGCCATTCGCGCAGGTCCTCGCCGACATCGCCGCCGACGGACCGGGCGTTTCTGAAAGCAACGCCGCTGCCCTTGGCGTCCCCACGCTGGTTATCGGCAACGCCATGGATGCGGTGCATCCGCTGCCGGCTGCGCGCACGCTTGCCACGGCGATCCCCGGCGCAACCTTTGCGGAAATCTCTCCCAAGGCGCTCGACAGCGTCAGGCATTTCGCCGAGCTGCAGGCTGAGATCACGACCTTCCTTCGCGCTCACTTCAACATCCGGAGCCTTGTCCCGTTATGACGACCAAATCCCTGTGCGGCCCCGCTGCCATCGCCGCCCTTCCGCGCAACCGGCTGCTCGGCGAGTTTTCGCTGTGGTCGGCCGACCTCGCCAATATGGAGCGCGACCTGAAGCGCATAGATCCGTTTGTCGACCTCCACCACATCGACGTCGCGGACGCCCGCTTCACCCCCGGCTTCCTGTTCTTTCCGGACCTGGTGGCGCGGATTGCCATGCTGACGGCAAAGCCGATCCATGTGCATTTGATGGTTGAAGCGGAGATCGTCGAGGAGCAGGCGCGCCAATTCATCGAGGCCGGCGCCGATCTTGTCAGCGTCCATGCGGAAAACGGCGAGGCCGGCCTACGCGCCGTGCGGCTGGCGCGTGAGCTCGGCGTCGAGGCCGGGGTGGTGCTGAGACTGGAAACGCCGGTGGCCGCGGTCAAACCTTTCCTGTCGCAAGTGGCTTTCGTGACGCTTCTCGGCACATCCATCGGCGTCAAGGGCCAGAGCCTGTCCGACCAGGCCGGCCCGCGCCTGATCGAGGCACGGGCGCTGATGCGAAAAGCAGGTCGCGAGAACGAAATCATCTTGGCTGCCGATGGCGGCATCCGCCACGAAACGGTGCCCCGCCTGCGCGCCGCCGGCGCCGAAACCGTGGTGCTCGGATCGCTGGCATTCGGCGACCCCGACCTTGCGCAGCGCATGGCCTGGCTGCATGGGCTGGAGATTGCCGCCTGATGACAAAGGTTGCGCTTGCCTTCGATCTCGGCGGAACGGAGCTGCGCGGCGCGCTGGTCGAGAGCGGCGGCCACGTGATCGCCCATGTTTCGGCCCCGACGATGGCGATCGCGGGATCGGAAGCGGTGATCGGCCAGATCATCGCGCTGGCCGGGGACCTTCTGACACAGCACCCACAGGCCAAGGTTGCCGGCATCGGCGTCGGCGCACCGGGGCCGCTCGACCCCAAGGCCGGGATCGTGATCGCACCGCCGACACTGGCTGGCTGGCACGATGTGCCCTTGATCGACATTCTCGGCAAGTATTTCGGTCTGCCGGTGCGGCTGGAGAACGACGCCAATGCCGCAGCACTCGGCGAATGGCGCTTCGGCGCCGGGCGTGGCACCGGGTCGATGGTGTTCGTCACCGTGTCGACTGGCATTGGCGGTGGCGTCGTTGCCGAGGGTCACGTCTATCATGGCCGGCGCGGGCTGGCGGCCGAGATCGGCCACATGACCATCACCGGCGAAGGAGACCGCTGCTTCTGCGGCGCCGTCGGCTGCTTCGAGGCGGTCGCCTCCGGAACCGCGCTCGGGCGGCGCGCCACGGCGCTGACGGCGCCGGGCGACGGCTCGCTGCTGCGGCGCCTTTCGGCCGACGGCGACATCTCGGCCAGGCACGTGGTCGATGCCGCGCGTGCAGGCGACGGGCGCGCGCGCACACTCATCGAGGCGGAGGCGAATTGGCTGGGCATCGGCTTCACCAATCTGCTTCATCTCTATTCGCCGGACCTGATCGTAATGGGTGGCGGTCTCGCCAACGGTTTCGACCTCTTGGCTCCAAGCATCAGGGCGGTCGTCGAGCAGCGGGCGATGCCCGCCTACCGGGACGTACCCATCGTGCCGGCGCAACTCGGCAATCAGGCCGGACTGATCGGCGCCGCCAGCCTGATCCTGTGGGAAGGCGAACCAGGCGCGCCGCTGGCGATGGCGCAAGATGACGAAAACAACAACGACACGACCAAACGTGCCGGTGCCCGGGAGGCAAGCCATGGCTGAGCTCAAGCTGAGCGGCGTGCGCAAATCCTACAGATCCGTCGAGGTCATTAGTCCACGACCAGGCGACTCTGCTCGACTACACCGCTGGAGGTGCGCGCCATCGCAATGGGCGCATACAAGCCTTCTGGTAGTCGCGGCGAGACTGCGAACTGCCCAGCGGCGGCATGACCGTTCGAAGCAGGGCTCGGCCAGCGTCGCCCGTGCGGAGGCGTCATTAATTTTGCTGACAGATTGCCGATCTACATTGGTCGGCGGTGCCTGGCGGGCGGCTCGACTGTTGGTTGGGGACAAGGATTTCGACGTGGTTCGCGCTGGCTGCGATCGGCGCCGAGGTTACCTAAGGCGATGTGCCGGCGGCCGAAGCCGCATCCACCTTCTCGAGCTCGAGCTTCGGTGAGAGAAGTGACCGGGAGGAAACTCTTGGCTGCTACGGTCCTACCAGCACGTAAATCCCCCATCGACGGGTACGACGGCTCCGGTCATCAAACTGGCCGCGTCGGAAGCGAGGAACAGGACAGCGCTGGCGACTTCGTGCGCCTGGCCCATGCGGCCCATTGGCGTGTCTCGCAACCACGCTTCTATACGCGGCGCGTTTTCCGGAATCGCCAGGACCATCGGCGTTTCGATGTAGGTTGGCGCCACCGCGTTAACCCGCACGCCATGAGGCGCCCATTCGGCGGCGATCGAGCGGGTCATGTGATGCACGGCCGCCTTGGAGACATTGTAAGGTGTTTGCGGCTGCGGCCGGTTGCAGATCGTGCCCGACATGGAACCCAGATTGACGATTGAGCCGCGGCCGGCCGCGATCATGTGGCGGCCGAAAGCGCGCGAGCACCAGAAGACGCCGTTGATGTTGACGTTCATCATCCACAGCCAGAGTTCATCACTGATATCTTCCGACGAAATGCCGCTGCTGCCGACGCCGGCATTGTTGACGAGAATCGAAGCCGGCGTGCCCCGAGTGGCGAGCGTGTCAGCAATCTCGCTCATCCTTGTTGACGAAGTGACGTCACCGAGCATCAGCTCGGCCGAGTAGCCTTTCGCAGTCAGTGCATCCCTGCCAGCACTGCCGATCTGCTCGTCGGGCTCTATGATGACCACATGCGCTCCGGACTCGCCCAACGCTTCGGCGCATGCGAGGCCAATACCTCTGCCTCCGCCGGTCACCACGGCGATCTCGTTGTCCACCCTGAAGCGCGCTTGATACATGGCCTACCTCCCCGAATTTCGATGCCGAGACGCTACGTGTCAAATGTCGAAGTTGGTCGGCAGAATGACGATATCGCGAATTGTCACCGTTCTCGGCCGGGTCAGCATGAACAGCAGGACTTCGGCAATTTCCTTCGGCTCAAACAGATTTCCGGCCGCCATCGCCCGGTCGAGGTTCTCCTTCGGCCAGTCGGCGACGAGGGGCGTCAGTACCGGTCCGGGGGCGATCGCGCCGACACGGATGCCGTGCTTCGCCACCTGTCGCCTCAGCGCATGGACGAACGCTTGAACTGCGTGCTTGGAAGCGGTGTAGATCGGCTCCCATGGTATTGCGGTATGGCCGGCAACGGAACTGGTGACGACAATGTCTCCCGTGCCCCGCTCGATCATGTGCGGCAGGACCGCATGGACCGTTCGGAATACGGCATTGACGTTCAGGTTCAGCATCCCGTCAAAGGCGTCCGGATCACCATCAATGAAATCGCCGCCGATATAGGCGCCGGCATTGGCATGGAAGGCGTCGAGGTGACCGACCTTGTCCAGAATGCCGGGCATCATGCCTGCCACGCTTTCCGGATTGGTGAGATCCACCCTCAAAGGAATCGCGTTCTCGCCGAGATCAGCAGCCAGGCTGCGCAGTTTCTCATCCGCATAGTCGATCAGGACCACCCGCGCGCCAGCATCGAGACAACCACGGACACAAGCAAGGCCGATACCCGATGCCGCGCCCGTGATTGCAATGACCTTTCCAGAGAGTTGTTCGCTCATCTTCGTCCTCCAGCCGTCGGGTTGCTTTCGGTGTTGAGTGCCTCGCCCGTGCAGGCGAAGCGGTACTCGTCCAGGCTGCGCTGGATCGAGGCGATCAGTAACGAGGTAGGCTCGAGCGGTTTGCCTGCAAACGCCTCGAATGCGGGCAGATGCTGGCGAAACAGCGTGAGCGGCACCGTCTTGCCGTGCAGGGCCGCGGTCAGGCTCGCGACCGCTGCTTCCGCCTCCGGCTGGTTCCAGTAATACCGGATGCGGTCCGAGAACGAGTAGTGGCGCTGGATGCGCTGTTCGGCTTCCGAGCCGTGATAGTGGCCCTGCCAATTGCCGGGTTTGGCCAGCATCAATCGCTCCATGGCCTGATAGAGTGGACGGGCTCCGTAGTCAGGCAAAAGATCGGTCGCGATAAGGTCCAGCGCGTAGAGCGCCTCACGCAGGACAAAGGTCAATTCCGGCCCCACTTTCAGGATCGGGAAGCCGTCCTCGACCAATTGGCGCAAATATGTTCGTCCCTGGTAGTCGGTTGAATGCGCCTCGTAGACCAGGCCAGGCTCCTGCTCGAGCAGCCGCGTCAGCCCGCGTGCCCTGGCGGAATCGTAAAGGACCACATTCTCATTGCCGAACTCCACACCGGGCTGGACCACCAGTGCGATGACGCGTGAGAACGCATCGGCCAAGCCTTGCTTCAGGAACAGGTCGCGATGAACATCGATCGTGTGCGTCGCCGCCGCTACGCTGGTCGGCTCAATGTCGCTGATTGCATGGTTGGCGCCGCCGGGCGTCGGCACCTCGGTGCCGATGATGTAGACCGGGGCCTCATCTCCTGCGGCGCGCGCCGCGCGCTCTGCCGCCAAGGCCAGCCGCGCTGCACGCTCCGCCGTTCTGGCGTCGTCGAGCGCGGCAGGCTCGCCGGCGCATCCCATCGAAGCATCGAGGTGGATCTTTCGAAAGCCGGCGGACACGTACGCCGTGACCATCTCTTCTGCCTTCGCCATCGCTGCGCCGGCATGTTCCCCGCGCCACGGATTTGGCCCAAGGTGATCCCCACCGAAGATGATCCTTTCCATCGGAAGCTTTTCTTCTGCCGATATGTGCTGGACGAGACGAACAAAATCGCTGGGCAGCATTCCGGTGTAGCCACCGAACTGGTTGACCTGGTTGCAGGTTGCTTCGATCACAAGCATGTCGGAGAAGCGTGCAGCATTGCGCGCTGCTGCCCGAATGACCAATGGATGCGCTGAGCAGACAGACGTGACGCCTATCGGCGAACCATTGCGCCGCGCCGCCGCCAGGCTTTTGAGGAGACCGGTCATCGAGCGTTTCTCGGGGTCACGGCGATGAATTCGTCAAGCTGCCGACGCGAGGCGGCACCTTCCATCGGACCTTGAATAGTAACGTTGCGGGCTCCCGCGGCATTGGCATACTCTAGGGCTTTGAACACAGGCATGCCGAGACGGCGGCAAGCGACGTAAGCGCCGCCGAAACAGTCGCCAGCGCCCGTCGGATCAATTTCCGCAACCCTGAACGCCGAGCAATCAATACGCGAGCCGTCAGCACCGAAGAATGTTGATCCGTGTTCGCCGCGTTTAAGCGCAATCTCTGTCACACTGCGCCCAAAGAGCGCGATGACCGCGGCAGATTCACCATCAACTCCAGCTGCCATGAACAATTCGTCGCCGGAGGGCAGGATAAGGTCGGCGACATCGACGAGCTTGGCGAAGCGCTCCTGCGTCTGCCCGAGCCCGAGCAATTCCTTGCGCAAGTTCGGGTCAAGTGAAACGGAGCCGCCGCGCCGCTTGATGACGCCGATGGCATAATCCATCGTCTCCCAGATACCCGGGATGGCAAAAGCGCTACCCATGACGTGGAGGTGTCCAGCCCGCTCGAAGAGCGCCTTCGCTTCAACCGTCAGGCTCACCAGGGCCGCCGCCGATTTTCCGATGTTGAAGACAAAGTCGCGCGAGCCGTCATTGCGATAGCGAACAAACGCGCTTCCGGTCGGATAATCCTGGCTGACCGAGATGGCCGATACGTCCACGCCGTCAGACCGGAGCCGCTCGATGTTGATGCGGCCGAAATCGTCATCGCCGACCGAGGCGACAATTGCCGCCGACCCGCCGATCTTGGCGCATTGATCGATGAAAATCGCCGGCGCGCCGCTGGGAAAGGGGCCGATAAGCTCTATCGGCTCGAGAAAGCCGTCGCCGCGACTTTTAGCCATGATCTCCACCAGGATCTCGCCGATGACCACCGTCGGCCCTAGTGCGTTGGGTGCGAGCTTGGTCTGACTTAAAATCGCATCTGCGGGCATCATACAACTCGGCTAGCGCACATCTTTTGACTGGAGCACGCGCCTGGAGGTTGCGGCCGCTCGCTCCACAGCGAACGACAACCCGAGACGGCCACGATGGGAATGCGGGATGCTCCTCCAGAGGCTACATTAATTATGTTTGTCGCTTTATGCAACATATTAATCAATCGAGACGGACACGCCACAATGGCGTTCTAAATCGCGATCAGACGGGTAGCCCGAGCAGCAGCATCGGTTCGGCAGTGCCGAACCTGGACATTAGTCTTCGTCTTCCTCTGCCCCTTCGAGTTCCGCCGTACCGTCGGCGAAACGCTGGCTTTGCAGAGACAAGTATCGCTGATGTAACATGCAGGCCGCACCGAAGGCGGAACCGACAGTTCCTTCATCATTCATTGTGATCGATGGGAACGGGAAACTGGATTCCTGTATGGCATGGATGTGTGCAGCGACCCTGGCAGCCATCAAGGGATAGAGTGCGGCGACCGAACCGCCTAGCACGATCTTGTCGGCGTCGATGATTCGGCAAGTCTGCACCAGGCCTATTGCCAAAGCCCTTGCCCAGTCCTCGGCTGTTGAGACGGCGCTGGGCAACCGGTTTTGGACATCGGAAAGGAAGTTGCCGAATGTCGGATCACTGAGGGCGGAGGTCTTGCGATAATCGGCCATAATGTTTTCAAGGCCGATTAGTTGTTCGAGATTGCGGCGCGGGCCTGGCGCGTCGCTGATAATCAAGTGCCCAATCTCCCCCGCCAGCCCGTTGGCGCCGCGAAAAAGGCTGCCGTCAACGATAATGCCGCCGCCGACACCGCTCTCCATAACGAGAAAAAGCGTGACGCCGGAATGCACCTCGCTGCGCCCGTAAGTCGCGCCGATCGCGAATGCGTTGGCATCGTTCTCGGCAAGGACCGGAACACGAATCGGCAGGGCGTCTCTCACCAGCTTTGCAAGGTGAACATTTCGCCAGCCGAGAAGCGGCGCAAAGTGGACGAAGCCATTCTTATCCATTTGCGCCGGGGTTGATACGCCAACGCCTTCACATCGCTCCAGTTTTGACACAGGAATAGATTGGAGAGCCAGCCTCACGGCGCGGTCGACCGCGGCCTCTACGCTGATCGACGGACCATCAAACGGTTCCACATTCGTCGAAACGATATTGGTTCCAAGATCGATCTCTACCGTACTGATATGCTCGACACCGATCTCGACCCCAAGGAAGAAAATAGCATCCGGCACAAGCTCCAGCATGATGCCGGGACGGCCGGCTCGGGCATAGCCCGCTTGTTCAGGCAGATCCTCAATTGCTTCGCGCACCAGACCGTCAGCCGTCAGGCTCGCGATGATATGCCCCGACGAAGAGCGGTTAAGCCGTAACTTGCGCGCGAGTTCGGCTCGAGTGAGACGTCCAAATTGATGAAGGGCTCTTAGAGCCGCCACTTCATTGTTTTGTCGAATCCTGCGATTTGAACTGGCGGTCAGCGCCGGGTCATTCACTTAGGTCTCTCCAGGTTACCTGCGGTCCGCAAGCCGAACGCAACCACAACGCGCTCACTTGGTACACGCCGCGCAGGCGTGCAGCAACTGGCGCGATCTTATTGAACGCGCATCCCCCGAAGCTTCTGTCTCACGGATCCGAGGCTGCCGATGAACAGCGAAAAAACCGCAGCACTACAGCGCTGAAGACCGCGGAGCAGGGCGCCTTAGGCAGAGGGTCCGCACTGCCGCACAATCAGATTATCCTCGACTTATGGACGGGCATTCGTCGTTCGCCGACGAACCGCCTCTTGCATTTTCAGGTCGATGAAGGCCTTGGCGTGCTTTGCCAACGGCATGTTCTCGGTCCAGGTATCGCGCCATATGGCGCATGCGAGGGACAGACCCTCATCGACCACGGCGCTGGAGAACGATTCAAAGGTGATGTCGCGGTTATAGCCGATGTCTAGCAGCGCGTCGAAGATGCGATCGAAATCGATCACTCCATCGCCGAGGTAGCCGCGATTGCTTTCGCCGATGTGAAAATAGCCGATCTTGTCGCCGGCCAGACGAATGGCCGCCGCTGGATTGGCCTCTTCGATGTTCATATGAAACGTGTCGAGATGGAGCGTGACGTGATCGGAGCCGGTCGCCTTGATGAAGTCGAGGCCCTGAGCCGCCGTGTTCAAGAGATTCGTCTCGAACCGGTTGACGACCTCCAGGACCAGATCGACGCCGGCCTTCTTTGCTGCGTCAGCCGTCTTGGCAATGGCTGCAATGCTGTTCTTGCGGCCGCGATCACTCGGCATTGTCGAGTATTTCGTATGCGCGGAATAGAGAATGCCCCCGAGCTTAGTGCCGCCGATGTCCCGCACCGCCGCGACTGCATTCGCGAGTAATTCCTCACCTGCCTTCACGACAGCGCCGTCCTCGCTCGACACATCGGCGCCCAAGGGCAGGCCCATGGTGAGGGCGATTTCGAGATCTAACGACTGAGCCTTCTTGGCGAGGCGATGGATGTCGAACTTTTCGGGTTGAAGATACGCAAACTCGATCAGCCGGTAACCGCACGCAGCCGAATTCTCCATCGCTTCTTCAAGCATGGCCTGATTGCCACCGCCGGTCCATACGAACGAATGAATGCCCAATCTGCGCATCGGCTGTTTCCTCCTGGGTACTGGCGATTCTATAAATGTTGACAAGGACAACAAAAATGCCCCCATCGTGACAAATGTCAAGGTCCTCGACGGCGCAACCAATGCTTGTGCGCGCGGCAACTCCTAACCGGATCGAGCATCATCCACGCAAATATGCCGAGGATAATACGCGGAATCCCGGGGCCGCTGCCTCGGCGGGTTTTTTGGCTTGACAGAATTCCCGTACCGTTTAATTTGTTGCCAAGAACAACATATAACGCTGCCAACCAGCGAAACGTGGAGGAGGAAATTAACTTGCCCTGATCCAATTTCTCCGCTCTTCGCGACAGATTGGCTGATAGCGCTCTTCTGTGCTCGTTCGCATGAATATGGCCAACTCGGTCCGTGAGTTGAGACCAAGCCGGCAATTCGAAACAGCAGAAAATGTTGCCTCCCAAGGCCAGCACCTGACGGGAGTTTTCTGCTCGGGTGCGGGCACGAAAAGCGATGAATCTTCATAGGGCCAGTGCCCGTGCGCTGGCGTCTTAAATTTGGATCAAGCCGGGAGGCGCCACCGGGCCGATTGGAGGAAATCGCGGAGGCGGGGCCCCCACAATGCCTTTGATGGCCAGGAGGTTTCCGGTCTGGCGAGAAGGAACATTGCCATGACTGCGAAATGACGGACTGACATTCAAGATTCTTTGGAGGAGTGAAAGATGAGACATGAACTCGGAATAGGCCTTGCCGCATTGGCAGTGGGGCTAATGACCAGCGTGATGCCTGCCATGACGTATCAAAGGTTACGATGAGCACATCATATTTTGACATAAAGATATGTTTATGTCACGGTGTGTGATCTTGGAAGCCGAGGCTCACCGTGGTGCATTCTGAATCCTCCTTGGATTCCCTTTTCGGACCCGTTGTCGCCAAGGCGGATGGATCGGAGATTCGTTCTGCCTTGGAATCGGCCGCGCGCGAACGAATCCTCATCCTCGACGGCGCGATGGGCACGCAGATCCAGGGGCATGGCTTCAACGAGGAACAGTTCCGCGGCGACAAGTTCGTCGGCTGCGCCTGCCATCAACAGGGCAACAACGACCTGCTGATCCTGACGCAGCCGAAAGCGATCGAGGAAATCCACTACCAGTACGCGATTGCCGGCGCCGACATCATCGAGACCAACACCTTCTCCTCCACGTCGATCGCCCAGGCCGATTACGGCATGGAGGATGCGGTCTATGACCTGAACCGGGACGGTGCCCGTCTGGTGCGGCGGGCCTGCATTCGCGCCCAACAGGAAGACGGCAAGCGACGCTTCGTCGCCGGCGCGCTGGGACCGACCAACCGCACCGCCTCGATGTCGCCGGACGTCAACAACCCCGGCTATCGCGCCGTCAACTTCGACGATCTGCGCATCGCCTATGGCGAGCAGTTGCGCGGCCTGATCGACGGCGGCGCCGACATCATCCTGATCGAGACGATCTTCGACACGCTGAACGCCAAGGCGGCGATCTTCGCCTGCAACGAGATCTTCCTCGAAAAGGGCGTGCATCTTCCGGTCATGATCTCAGGCACGATCACCGACCTGTCGGGCCGCACGCTGTCGGGCCAGACACCGACGGCCTTCTGGCATTCGATCCGCCACGCCAGTCCGTTCACGGTCGGCCTCAACTGCGCGCTCGGCGCCAACGCCATGCGCGCACATGTCGCCGAGATTTCCGGCGTCGCCAACACCTTCACCTGTGCCTATCCCAATGCCGGCCTGCCCAACGAGTTCGGCCGCTACGACGAGAGCCCGGAATTCATGGCGGCGCAGATCGAGGGTTTTGCGCGCGAGGGACTGGTCAATGTCGTCGGCGGCTGCTGCGGCTCGACGCCGGATCACATCCGCGCCATCGCAGCGGCAGTGAGGAAATATCCGCCGCGCGCCATTCCGGAGATCGAGCGCAAAATGCGCCTGTCAGGTCTGGAACCCTTCACGCTCACCAAGGAAATTCCGTTCGTCAATGTCGGCGAGCGCACCAACGTCACCGGCTCGGCGAAATTCAGGAAACTGATCACCGCCGGCGACTACCCTGCCGCCCTCGACATCGCGCGCGATCAGGTCTCCAACGGTGCCCAGATCATCGACATCAACATGGACGAGGGCCTGATCGATTCGAAGAAGGCGATGGTCGAGTATTTCAACCTGATCGCCGCCGAGCCGGATATCGCCCGCGTGCCGGTGATGATCGACAGTTCGAAATGGGAGATCATCGAGGCTGGCTTGAAATGCATGCAGGGCAAGCCGCTGGTCAATTCCATCTCGATGAAGGAAGGCGAGGAAGCTTTTCTCCACCATGCGAAACTCGTCCGCGCGTATGGCGCGGCGGTCGTCGTCATGGCGTTCGACGAGGAAGGCCAGGCGGACACGCAGGCGCGAAAAGTCGCCATCTGCACCCGCGCTTACAAGCTCCTGACCGAGCAGGCCGGCTTCCCGCCGGAAGACATCGTTTTCGACCCGAACATCTTCGCCATCGCCACCGGCATCGACGAGCACAACAATTACGGGGTCGACTTCATCGAGGCGACGCGGGAAATCATCCAGACCCTACCTCACGTCCACATTTCGGGTGGCGTCTCGAACCTGTCCTTCTCGTTTCGCGGCAACGAACCGGTGCGCGAGGCCATGCATGCCGTGTTCCTCTATCACGCCATCCAGGCCGGCATGGACATGGGCATCGTCAATGCCGGCCAACTTGCAGTCTACGAATCGATCGATCCGGAACTGCGCGAAGCCTGCGAGGACGTCGTCAACAACCGCCAGCCGGCGGGCGGCGGCAGCGCCACCGAGCGGATGCTGGAACTTGCCGAGCGCTTCAAGGGAACCGCCGGCAAGGAGGCCAAGGAACGCGATCTCGCCTGGCGGGAGTGGACTGTCGACAAGCGCATTTCGCATGCGCTGGTCAACGGCATCACCGAGTTCATCGACGCCGATACCGACGAGGCGCGGCTTGCCGCCGAGCGGCCGCTCCATGTCATCGAGGGCCCGCTGATGGCCGGCATGAACGTCGTCGGCGACCTGTTCGGTGCCGGAAAGATGTTCCTGCCGCAAGTGGTCAAGTCCGCGCGCGTGATGAAACAGGCGGTCGCCGGGCTGCTGCCGCACATGGAAGCCGAGAAGCTGGCCAACGCCGCCAATGGCATCGACACCGGCGAACGCCAGACCGCCGGAAAAATCCTGATGGCGACGGTCAAGGGCGACGTCCATGACATCGGCAAGAACATCGTCGGCGTCGTGCTCGCCTGCAACAACTACGAGATCATCGATCTAGGCGTCATGGTGCCAGCGACTAAGATTCTGCGGACGGCGCGCGAGCAAAACGTCGACATCATCGGCCTCTCCGGCCTGATCACGCCGTCGCTCGACGAGATGGCGCATGTCGCCTCCGAAATGGAGCGCGAAGGTTTCGACATTCCGTTGCTGATTGGCGGGGCGACGACCAGCCGCGTTCACACGGCGGTCAAGATCCACCCGCGCTATGAGCGCGGCCAGACGGTCTACGTCACAGATGCCAGCCGCGCCGTTGGCGTCGTCTCGTCATTGCTGTCCCACCAGGCAAAGGGCGACTATGTCGATACGGTACGCGCCGAGTACCGCAAGGTGGCGGACGCGCATGCGCGTAGTGAAGCCGACAAGCTGCGCCTTCCGCTCGCCAGGGCAAGGGCAAACGCCCACAAGATCGACTGGTCGGGCTATGTCCCGCAAAACCCCTCCTTCCTTGGGCTGAAGGTTTTCGAGACCTGGGACCTCGCCGAACTCGCCCGCTACATCGACTGGACGCCGTTCTTCCAGACCTGGGAGATGAGGGGGCGCTATCCGAAGATTCTCGAAGACGAGGCACAGGGGCCGGCGGCGCGCCAGCTGTTCGAGGATGCACAAGCGGTGCTGAAGCAGATCATCGCGGAACAATGGTTCGCACCGAAGGGCGTGATCGGCTTCTGGCCGGCCAATGCCGTCGGCGACGACATCAGGCTTTTCACCGACGACACGCGTTCGCAAGAGCTGGCGACCTTCTTCACGCTGCGCCAGCAACTGACCAAGCGCGACGGCAAGGCCAACGTCGCCCTGTCGGATTTCGTCGCGCCGCTCGAAAGTGGCAAGGCGGATTATCTCGGCGGCTTCATCGTGACCGCCGGCATCGAGGAAGTGGCGATCGCCGAGCGCTTCGAGCGGGCCAATGACGATTATTCCTCGATAATGGTGAAGGCGCTCGCCGACCGCTTCGCCGAAGCCTTCGCCGAGCGGCTGCACGAGCGTGTCCGAAAAGAGTTGTGGGGCTATGCGCCGGACGAGAACCTGGCCCCGGAGGATCTGATCGGCGAACCCTATTGCGGCATCAGGCCGGCGCCCGGCTATCCGGCGCAGCCCGACCATACCGAGAAGGCGACGCTGTTCAGGCTGCTCGACGGCGAACGCAACGCAGGGGTCACCTTGACCGAAAGCTATGCCATGTGGCCCGGCTCGTCGGTCTCCGGCATCTATCTCGCCCATCCGGAAAGCTATTATTTCGGGGTGGCCAAGATCGAGCGCGATCAGGTGGAGGACTATGCACGGCGCAAAGACATGTCAATTTCGGAGGTCGAGCAGTGGCTCGGGCCCATCCTGAATTACATCCCAGTGCAGGTCGCTGAGGCCGCTGAATAGATTGTCGGCGTACCAGCTTCAAAGTGGAATTCGTCCTGTATTCAAGCCTTGCCGGGCGCGCCGCTCACCCACTGGGCGGCAGGCGGCAAGAAGATGCAGAGATGGCGAAAATCCTAGGCATCTCCATAGCAGGAGTATGGGACGCGGTGAGCATTCCCGCAACAAGTCTGGACGGAAGCTGACAATGAAACCAATCGCTTAGACCCGCTAGCTAGCGGTCGAGAACCGGTGTCGGATCCGGTCGACGCGCATCACGGCCAAGGCCTGACGGCGCTGGAGCCCGGCCAGGGCATGAGTGCCAGCGTGCGGCTCCACTGGCGGCCGATCGATGCCTGAGGCTTACCGGATCGGCGTCTCGCCGCGAAACAGCGGCTGGTGCGCCCGCATCAAGGCGGCGATCCGGTCGGCGACTTTCCGTACCGGCGGGGAGTGACGTTCCTCGTGATGGGTGACGATCCATTGGTCGGTTTCAAGTTCGGGGATAGGCTGAGCAACGCGAACCAGCCGCGGATCGCCGTCACCGACGAAGCACGGAAAGACCGAAAGGCCGGCGCCGGCGGCCACCAGTTCGCGCACCGAATGGGTGTTGTTGCCGCGTACGGCGATGCGGTCGCCGTGATGGGCTTGCAGCCAGCGCGCCGAGGCAATGT
>NZ_JAMYOT010000062.1:0-16855 GCF_040320005.1 Mesorhizobium sp. M0816
GGACGCGGTCGGCGCGGTCCTCGACCTCTTCACGCCAGCCGAATGTGCCAACTACTTCAAAGCCGCAGGATATGAACCGGATTAAACAGGATGTGCTCTAGCTTCAGCTCAGTTGCGAGTATTACCGACACCCGACACCGCTCGAAAGACGGTTTTCTGTCGTATAGGCAATCGATTGCGTGTCGCTGGCCTTGCAGATATTGGGCCCGCCAACGGCAAGTTTAGAGAGGATCGGTTTCGGACGCTTCTCACTACCGCGATGGGCATCTCCCCCAAAGCGGGCCATTACGGTGGCGAGGTCAACGCGTGGACTGGCCTACGTCCCGTCACTCCCGACAGCAAACCTATTGTTGGGGGCACAAGGATCAAAGGCCTGTTCCTAAACTGCGGCCATGGATCGCTCGGGTGGACATTATCGATGGCGACCGCCCCAAACTTGCTGACACGATCTATTAGCCGACTACCACCAATTTGATGGTAAGTCGCTCGAGTTCGCTTCAAACGTTAGGCACTCCGCCTGAAGGCGACTTGGTTCTGAAGAGTGTTCTCGATCACCCTGGCCAATTGTTTCGCTGCCACTGATGGCTCCTGCTCGCTGAAGCTGATTTTGAGACCTGTGTGCGGAAGCGGAGGAAGGCGATGATCGTTGACAACCACCATGCCAGTGCGCAGTTCCCCCTCCGGCACCACTGAAACCGCAAGACCAGCTCGGACTACTTCAAGTACGCCCTCTAAGCTGCTGCAGGTCACTACCCGTCGGGATTGAAGCTCCGCCCGTCTTAGTGTCTCAAGCGCGATCTTGTGGTAGTTGCAAGTGCCTCCGACTACGGCCAATGGGATGACCCCATTTGGCGGAACCTGCCAGTTGGGAGAAGAAATCCAAACCAGCTTGCTGGTTTGAAGAAGCCCGGCACGCTCTACCTGCGGGTCGACACGGAGCAAAGCAAGTTCGATGTTGCGCGCCTTCAATTCGCGTAGGAGGTCAGCGGACATTCCTGCCCTTATCTCGATGCTTACCGTCGGACGACGCTCGACGAACTCAGCTAGAGCGCGCGTGAGAGGAGCAAAAAGATAGGAGTCGTCAACCACGCCGACCACGACTGTTCCACTGCTCAGCTCAGGGCGGAACGCGCTCTCCATCTCATCAACAAGGGCCACCACCTTACTTGCGCGCTCCATGAGCTCGTCACCCGCATGAGTAAGCCGACAGCGGCGGGTGGTGCGAACAAACAATTGCTTTCCAAGGTGCTCTTCTAGTCGCGCAATTTGCTGGCTCACCGTAGATTGGGTCATATTCAAGCGCTGCGCGGCTGCTGAAAAACTGCCGAGCGTCGCAACCGCCGAAAAAGTTCGTAGAAGCGCAATGTCCATATTATTGCTCATTTATTCACGCAATGCATATATCGATAACAGAAAACAAATTATCTTCAAAGCCGGAGTTTGATAGGTTGAACTGGTTCAAAGAGGGGGATCAAAGGTGGGTGTCGCTGATCTAAGTGTCTCTCTCGACGGACGCACGGTACTGATTACTGGCTCGACAACCGGAATGGGGCAAGACATTGCGAGAACGTTCGCGCGATCTGGCGCAAAGGTTGCCATTCATGGGTTGGGCGAGCAGGAAGCCATTGCTCATTTCGTAAACGAATTGAGCGAGCTCAGCGGCCATAAGACCTTTCATTTCGACCACGATTTGTCAGACGGACGGCAGGGAGGCGTTCTCGTCCAAGCCGCCATCGCGCGACTTGGCGATGTCGATATCCTCATCAATAACGCCGGCGTTCAGTTTGTGAGCGGCGTAGAGACTTTTCCGACCGAACAGTGGGACCGACTACTCGCAGTAAATCTCGGTGCGGCATTCCACGCTATCAAAGCTGTTTTTCCGGGAATGAAACGGAAAGGATGGGGGCGCATCATCAACACCGCTTCAACGCTAGCTCTTGCCGGAGAAGTTGGTAAGACGGCATATGTAGCTGCGAAGCATGGTATCCTTGGGCTCACACGTACTGTTGCGCTTGAAGGCGCTGAACTCGGCATCACATGCAATGCAATCTGCCCCGGGTGGGTCTACACACCGCTCGCGGCTGCCCAGGTTGAAGCGAAAGCCGCAGCTCTCGGTTTGTCCTTGGAGCAGACCACGAAGGAGCATTTCCTGAGCGAAATGCCCACTAAACGTTTCGTTGATCCTTTTGAAGTCGCGTCCGCTATGCTTTTCTTATGCACTGAGAACGCTCGGTCAATCACCGGTATCGCACTGCCAGTAGATGGCGGCATCAGCGCGTAGCAAATTCGGCAAACGTGCGGCCCGCTTTGGATTATCGAACGCTGCATCTCAAAGTCGGCCGAACGTCCGCTTACTTTCCGCCATGACCTGACGGGTTCCAGCGGCAACCTGGACGCAACCATGGAGGTAGTGAGCGTGATGTTCGACCTTAGCAAGCGCGCAGCCGTTGCATTACCGGATAACATTCGGAGCGCAGCTAACCTGAAAAATTCATGGGGGGTTGGCGGATGTGGTTCAAGCCGTTGAAATGACGTAGGATTTGGTTGCTTACGCCGATCCGCGCCATTTCCCGGAGACCACACCCGCCATGAATGATCCTACGCTGCCGCTGAGCGGTTGTCATCTGTTCGCGGCAAGTCCGTCGTCGCGCGTTTCGACGACGGCATGCTGTCGTCGAACAGTGGGGTTCTCGCTCTGGCCGAGGTGGAAAAGCGGCTGCGGGTGGCTGACCGTCTGGTGCGCTGCATCGATGATCCGCGCTCCCCGGACCAGGTTATCCATAGCCATGGCCGATATGATCGGCTTCCGCATAAAGATGATTGCCGCCGGTTATGAGGATGGCAACGACGCCAACCGGCTCCGCTCCGATCCGATCTTCAAGATGGCCCAGGATGCGCTGCCTTCGTGTCGGGATCTGGCCTCCCAGTCGACGATGTGCCGGCTGGAGAACCTGCCCGGGGTACGGCAACTGGTCGTTATGGGCCGTGCGATGTTCGACCTTTATTGCGCTTCCTTCCGCCAGGTTCCGAAGCGGATCGTGCTCGACATTGACGACACCTTTGACGCCGTGCATGGCGGCCAGCAATTGCGGCTGTTCAACGCCCATTACGACGAATACGGCTTCCAGCCGATCGTGGTGTTCGATGGCGATGGCCGGTTCGTCGGTGCGGTTCTTCGGCCGGCCAAGCGGCTGAGCGGGGCTGAGATCCGCCCCCACCTGCGCCGCCTGGTGCGGGCGATCCGGAGCAATTGGCCGAACACACGGATCCTGATCCGAGCCGACTGACATTATTGCAGTCCACCGGTCATCGACTGGTGCCGCGCCAACGATGTCGACTTCATCCTCGGGCTGGCGCCCACCACGACGCTGCGCAAGCATGTCGCGGATCTGGAGACCAGCACGACGGCGCGCTTCGAAGCGTCGGCGAAGACGGGCAAGGTCCGCAGGTTCAAGGAGTTTGTTGACGGCGCCGCCAGTTGGAGCCGCGTCGAGCGCATCATCGCGCGGGTCGAGGTCGGCGCCCAAGGTGCCGATGCCCGCTTGATGCACGGCGATGAGCTTTCGGCGGCCTGAAGCGGCGATCTGGTTGCCTTTGCGGTGCGTTTTCCTAAGCCTCATCAGGCGCCGGCGATGATCCGTCGTGATGGAAGGCGAGGGTTTGCGGGTTTGTCTCGGGACGTCTGCGCCCCATTGTTTATGTCGCGAGTTGCGGGATGCGACTGAGGACGATGCGCAGGATGCGCTGGTCGGGGCAGGATGTCGGCAGATGCAGGCGGATCTGGGTCTTCATTTCGACCACCCGCGCGGCGATCTTGATGAGGCGCAGACGCAGCGTGTCGAATTGGGCGACGGCAAAGCTGGAACGCTTCGGCATTGCGGCGCGCAAGCCCCACATAAGCCAGTAGGCACCGGCATGCAGGAACAACCGGAACTGGTTTGCCGTCGCTCTGGTGCAGGAGGTGCGGTCGGCGGCGAGATGCGTCTTCCACGACTTGATGTGGTTCTCGGCAGCGCCGCGCCGGCAGTAGACATCCTCGCAGAGTAGAGCGCCTTGGCCTTGCCACCTGCAAGGTTGGTGACGATGAAGCGGGTACTAAACAGCTCCTCGCACAAGAGGCCAATTAATATGGCTTAGTGCGAGCCGGTTTCAGGTGTCTTGGAGCAACTGGGCCGGCTACGACTTTCAAATCTTCCCCAGCCCATTTAGGGCCTTCTAGCTGCCGCTCCCAACATTTTGGACGGCAGCTTTTTTGCCCGGACATATTCCATTCGGCGCCGTGAGCAGGATTTATGCATTTGGCAAATAGATTAATGAAAACCGATAATTTGTCTGCAACCAAGCGGCGCATCATAGTTCGGTCATGGATAGGATCGTCGTGGATCGATCCTCGGATTTCAAATTGATGACAAGCTAGTCGGTCGAGGTCTGTCTCTTAGCTATTAAGGCATGTGCGAATCACGGCCGCCTGTAACCAGACAAGGATCTAAAATGGGAACGTTTATCACCTGCGCGGTAACTGGCGGTGCGGACACGGTTTCTCGCCACCCAAGGATACCGGTTACCCCTAAAGAAATTGCGGACGCAGCCATCTCGGCCGCAAAGGCGGGCGCTGCAATCGTACACCTCCATGCACGTGACCCGCAAACGGGTCAACAGAGCAGGGACCCGGAACTTTTCGCGGATATCGTATCTCTGATCCGGGACAGCGACACGGATGTCATCATCAACGTTAGCTGCGGGATGGCAGGCGATTTAGTGCTCTCTGAAACGCCTGAGAGCCAGTTTGCGGGACCGGGCACAGATCTGCTCGGCCCAAGAGAGCGGCTTCAACACCTGGATCGGCTTTGCCGTGACCCGAAGCTCAAGCCTGAGATCTGCACACTTGACTGTGGCTCCATGAATTTCGGCGACGGCAATCTCGTGTACATGGCGCCAGCAACATATCTCCGGCCGATGGCGGAGCATATCCGTTCACTCGGGATCAAGCCAGAACTAGAGGTCTTTGAACTCGGACATCTTGCATTCGTAAAGAAGATGTTCGCAGAGGGTCTTCTCAAAGGAGCGCCCTTAATCCAATTTTGTCTGGGCATTCCTGGCGGCGCTCCGGCGGAGCCATTTGTTCTCGACGCCTTCAAACAATTGGCTCCCGCAGAATCGACATGGAGTGCGTTTGCCATCGGCCGCGACGAACTGCGTTTTGTTCCGCTGGCTGTCGGGCAGGGGGGTAATGTTCGTGTAGGTCTTGAAGACAATCTCTATCTTGATAAGGGCGTCTTCGCCGACAATGATACTCTTGTCGAACGTGCCGTCAGCCTGATCCGCGGCATGGGCGGTAGCATTCTGACCGCTGCTGAGACACGCCAGAAGCTTGGCTTGGAGCGTCCCACCGCATCTTAGCGGGAATCTTTGCATGAGTAGCAGCGTACTGGGCCTATTGCCGTCGCTAGACTTGCCGTGCAGCTTCGGCGCATTCATTCAGGTTCTGAATGAATCAATTCGATAAACTTCCTTCTCGGCTGCCGCCCGGGTGATAGCGTAACAAAATAGGACGGTCGTCTCGCGAAGAAACCTAACTCAGGTGCCCAGGAAGCCGACAAGGGACCTAAGGAAAGCCGATGAACCAAGTGCAGATCACTGGAGGGATGCAACGCTCCGAGCAGGAGGCTGTTCTGCGGGCTGACAAAATCGCAAAACGGTTTGCTGTTGTAGACGTCCTGCGGGGGATCTCTCTCGAAGCGCGACGTGGTGATGTGATCAGCCTGATAGGTGCTTCTGGATCAGGAAAATCCACCTTCCTTCGGTGTCTGAATTTCCTTGAAATTCCAACGAGTGGGTCAGTGTCTGTTCGAGGCGAGACTTTTGAAGGGTCCGATGCCCTGAGTCGCTCCAGCGCCAGCAAGCAGAAGCTGCGCCGCCTGCGTCGCGAGGTAGGGATGGTCTTTCAATCCTTCAACCTCTGGCCCCACATGACAGCAGCAGAAAATGTGATGGAAGGTCCGGTTCGGGTTTTGAAGGAGCCTCCTAAGGTAGCACGAGCTCGCGCGTTAGACTTACTTGCCCGCGTTGGACTGTCGGACCGTGCTGGCTACCGGCCGTCGCAACTTTCCGGGGGACAGCAGCAGCGAGTTGCGATTGCACGCGCTCTTGCGATGAACCCAGACGTTCTCCTTTTCGACGAGCCGACATCGGCATTGGACCCAGAACTAGTCGGCGAGGTTCTTGCTGTCATGACTGACCTCGCGAAAGAAGGAAGAACAATGCTGATCGTCACGCATGAGATCGCTTTTGCACGTGACGTCTCAAGCAAGATGATTTTCCTGCGAAAAGGACTCGTCGAGGAAGAAGGCCCGCCTCGCAGTCTTATCGAATCTCCGAAGTCCGAGGAACTGCAAAGGTTTCTGGCGCGAATGCGGCACTAAAGTCCAAAACTACAACAAAGCGAAAGGAGCAGCTCATGAAAATGCAGAAGCTATTGGCGGTGATCGGTATGGCCGGCACCATTGCGATGGCAACACAGATTGCTGAAGCAAAGGATACGCTCAAGGTCGGAATGGATCCCGTGTATGAACCATTCTCGTTCCAAACGACAGACGGGAAGCTGACTGGTTTTGACTACGAGATTTCGAGCGCGTTGTGTGAGGCGATCGACGTCACTTGCGATATCCAAGCAATTCCCTACGACGGCTCTATAGCGGCCCTGCAGTCGGGGCAGATCGACGCATTGATCAACACCTACGCAATGACCAACGAGCGCTTGCAAAAGTTCACTATGGTCGGGCCATACATTCGTCCGACATACCGTTTGATCGTCCCTGCAAGTTCGTCGATCGATGGCAGTGCGGCCTCTCTTAAGGGCAAAACGATAGGCGTTGAAAAAGGCGCGTCTCCGTCGGTTCGTTATAGCAATGAAACGTTTGCAAAATTCGCGACGATCCAGCCTTACGAACAGATCAACGACGCCATTCTCGATTTGGGGACAGGCAGAGTTGATGCTGTATTCGGCGACGAAAACCAGCTTTTCTACTCGTACGTCAAGAAGCAACCTGACGCGTTCAAAATGGTCGGCGAGAGCGTCCGGGATCCGAGATATTTCGGCGAGGGGCAGGGGTTTATGCTGCGTAAGGGCGACAGCAAGTGGGCTGAGCAGCTCAAGGTCGCTCTCGATAAGATTGTGAAGAGCGGGAAGTACGAAGAAATCTCTGACAAGTACTTCGGAAAAAACATCCTCAACTGATCTTACCCCTCAGCAAAAGTTGAGGTCGACATGAGTGAGGAGTTCTCGGAAAAACATTTCGAAAGCGTCGTCTATATAGGCGCTGGAAACATCGGATCTGGATGGGCTGCGCACTTTATGGCGCCGGGGTGGACATAGTGGTTTACGAGCCGCTACCCGAGCGAAAAGAATGGCTTGACGGCTATCTGGAGCGAGCAATGCCTGCGCTGGAACGGCTTGGGCTGTCGGCGAATGCAGGTCTGGAGCGGGCGAGGTTCACTGCGGACCTGGAGAATGCGCTTCGTGATGCGAAGTTTATCCAAGGAGAGCAAATCCTGAGCCAGAAGAAAGCGCTTTTCCAGGACGGACATTGCACCATTGGATGCGATCATCGCCTCCAGTTCGGCAGGCTTTCTTGCGAAAGATTTGATACCAATGGCCAACGCGCCAGAGCGGATTATCACCGGTCATCCGTTCAACCCACCCTATCTCATTCCGTTGGTCGAGATCGCTGGCGGGAGGTAGCGCCGATTGCCGCAACCACAGCGGCAGAGTTCTATCGATCAACGGGATGTGAGGTCGTCGAGCATAAGCGCGAGATAGAAAGCATATCGGAAACCGTATTCAGGCGGCGGTTCTCAAGGAAATATTCCATATCTATTCGCAGGGAGTGGCTGACGCGGCGACGATCGACCGCGCAATCGCAATCGGGCCAGCGCTTCGATGGGCCGTCATGGGACCTTCCAGCGTATTTTACCTGGGTACGCAAACACCGGAGATGTACGAGGATTTCGTCAAGGGTCTGGTCAACGAGATCAAGGGCGGCTTCGTGGCGGACGCGGAGTTCGATATAGATGAGTCATTGATCGCCACGTATGCCCGCGAAGTGTATCAGACGATCGGATCGAAGGGTCAATCCCCGCTTCTAAGCCTTAGAAATTCGGGTGTAATTGGAATTCGTAAGGCTCTGGAGCTTGCGTCGGCCACTCGCGAGGTCGATCCAAGCTAAGAATTAGCCGCAGATTAACAAGCACATGACGAAGGGCCGATCCTTGTGAACACAACGGCAGACTACCTACCTTACCTAACTCAAGGGATTATCGCGTCAGTCGCGTTGGGAGGCTCTTCGTTCGTAGCGGCCGCGGCGATCGGTCTGCTGCTGGCGCTGATCCGCGATCACTCGCCCAACCTCGTTAAGATCCTCATTTCGATCTATATCAGCGTGTTCCGCGCTCTTCCGGAATTGCTGACCATCCTGCTAACATATTACGGCTCCATCGCGTTTACCCGCTCCGTAGCCATCCCGGATCTAAGCCCGTTTGCGGCGGCACTGCTCGCGCTCGGGGTACAGATCGGCTCCTACGCCTGTCAAATTTTCTCAGACGCCTATCGAGCGGTTCCCCGGGGATTGCTTGAAGCTGGGCACGCGATCGGAATGCCGGGACATCTCATCAACATTCGCATCGCAATTCCGCTGATGCTTCGCTTGGCGGCCCCAAGTTTGGGAAGTCTACTGTTGGTCGTTATCAAACTGACAGCAATCGCTTCTGCCATCGGGGTCACTGAGCTAACCCGCCGGGCGCAGATTGTTGTGGGTGCGACCCACGATCCGCTCACCGCCTTTGGTTATGCGGCGGCTATCTACTTGGCTGTATCTGCGATCTTGACAACCTTCCAACGCCGACTTGAGACTGCGAAACAACTGTGATGTTCGACCTTCTTTTACATTCAGAACTTTGGCTCGCAGTCGCACGGGGGATACCCGTGACGATCGCGCTCACGACGCTCGCGATGGTTTTCGGGCTAATTCTGGGTACCGGCGTTGCGGTGCTTGTGAACAGCGACAACCTCATTTTGAAATGGTCTGGCGAAGCGTTTACGTTCTCATTTCGAGCAATTCCACTGCTGACGCTGCTCTACTTTCTATATTACGGCTTGCCAAACATCGGCTTCATCCGACAAGGGCCGCTTTGGGAGGTATTTTTCCGGTATTCGTTTGCTATCGCCGTCCTTGGCTTCAGCCTGAACAATGCGGCGTATCTGGCGGAAGTTCTCCGAGGAGGAATCAAGTCAGTCACTCGCGGACAAGTCGAGGCTTGCACGGCCGTTGGCATGAGCCAGGGAATGGCTCTTCGGCACGTCGTGCTGCCAATAGCCTTTCGCAATTCGGTTATGACGATTGGGAACGAGCTAGTGTTCACTCTTAAAGCAACGTCACTCGCGAGTGCCATTGCGGTCTCCGACGTCTTGAGCAACGCAAGATCATACGGCAAGATTTTTTCTGACAATCTCTCTCCGTATATCGCAGCCGCCGTTTTCTACCTGCTCATGGTGGGCCTTATCGATCTGGCGCTCGCTGCCATTAGAAAACGAGCAGCTATGTAAGTCCGCTATTCGGTCAAGTTGATCCGAGCGAAATAGCGCTTACGGCAAGCATCCGCAGGCAGTTTTGGCGGAGCGATTACCTTTGCCGCGCGTCAGTGGGTTCGATGGGCGTGTCTGATAAGAAACTAGATTTGGAGTGATGACGTGCAAAAAGTATTCAGCAGCCCTGTTTCAGCACTTGACGGGCTCTTGTTCGACGGGATGTTTATTGCGGCCGGCGGGTTCGGCCTTTGCGGCATACCGGAACTGTTGATCAGCGCCATCCGTGAGGCTGGTACTAAGGGCATGACGATCGCCTCGAACAACTGCGGGGTCGACGATTTCGGGCTCGGCCTGCTTTTGAAGACGCGGCAGATCAGGAAGATGATCTCGTCCTATGTCGGCGAGAACGCCGAGTTCATGCGCCAGTATCTGAGCGGCGAGCTGGAGCTTGAGTTCAACCCGCAAGGGACGCTGGCCGAGCGCATGCGCGCCGGCGGTGCTGGCATCGCCGGCTTCTATACCAAGACGGGCGTCGGCACTGTGGTCGCCGAGGGCAAGGAGCACAAGAGCTTCAACGGCGAGACCTACGTTCTTGAAACCGGGATCGTCGCGGACCTATCGATCGTCAAAGCCTGGAAGGCGGACACGTCAGGCAATCTCGTTTTCCGCAAAACAGCGCGCAACTTCAACCCGCCGGCCGCCACTTGCGGAAAGATCTGCGTGGCAGAGGTCGAAGAGATCGTTCAGATCGGCAGCCTCGAACCCGATCAAATCCACCTGCCGGGAATCTACGTCCATCGCCTAATCCAAGGCAAACACGAGAAACGCATTGAGCAGCGCACCACGCGCGCGGCGGCTTGAGAACAGGGGAGGAGAAACAAATGGCCTGGGACAGAAACCAGATGGCGGCGCGCGCTGCCCGAGAACTCGAAGACGGCACTTACGTCAATCTCGGCATCGGCATTCCAACGCTGGTCGCGAATCATACTCCCGAAGGGGTCCACGTGACACTACAGTCGGAGAACGGCCTGCTCGGCATCGGCCCCTTTCCGAACGAAGACCAGATCGACGCCGATCTTATCAATGCCGGCAAGCAGACGGTGACGGCACTGCCGGATTCGGCCTTCTTCGACTCGGCGCAGAGCTTTGCGATGATCCGTGGCGGCAAGATCGCCATGGCAATCCTTGGCGCCATGGAAGTGGCTGAGAATGGCGACCTCGCCAACTGGATGATCCCCGGCAAGCTGGTCAAGGGCATGGGCGGCGCAATGGATCTCGTCGCCGGCGTCAAGCGGGTGGTGGTCGTCATGGACCATACGAACAAGGCAGGCGAATCGAAGGTACTCAAGGCCTGCACTCTGCCGCTCACTGGCAAGAGCGTCGTCGATCGGATCATCACCAATCTTGGTGTGCTCGACGTCGTCGAGGGTGGCCTGAAGTTGGTGGAAGTAGCCGACGGCGTGACCGACAATGAACTGCGCAACGCAACCGAAGCAACGATCGTCAACTGATCCGGCGTTTCTTCGCCGGGAGAGGTATGGAGGAGACCATTATGAGCAACACATCGATCGTCATCGCCAGCGCGGCCCGTACCGCCGTCGGCTCCTTCAACGGTGCTTTCGCCAACATGCCGGCACATGAACTCGGCGCCGCCGTGATCAAAGGCGCCCTCGAGCGCGCCGGCGTCGAAGTGCGCGAGGTCGACGAGGTGATCCTCGGCCAGGTGCTCCCGGCAGGCGAGGGGCAGAACCCGGCCCGTCAAGCGGCGATGAAGGCGGGCATCCCGCAGGAAAAAACCGCCTGGGGTATGAACCAGCTTTGCGGCTCGGGCCTACGCGCCGTTTCGCTCGGCATGCAGCAAATCGCCATGGGCGACGCCAGCATCATCGTTGCCGGTGGCATGGAATCGATGTCGATGGCGCCGCATTGCGCGCATCTGCGTGGCGGCGTCAAGATGGGCGACTTCAAGATGATCGATACGATGATCAAGGACGGCCTGACGGATGCCTTCTACGGCTATCATATGGGCATCACCGCCGAAAACATCGCAAAGCAGTGGCAGTTGACACGTGACGAGCAGGACGCTTTCGCCGTCGCTTCGCAGAACAAGGCGGAAGCGGCGCAAAAGGCCGGCAGGTTCGCCGATGAGATCATTCCCTTCATCATCAAGACCCGTAAGGGTGACGTAACCGTCGACCAAGACGAATATATCCGCCATGGCGCAACCTTCGACCAAATGACGAAGCTGCGTCCGGCCTTCGACAAGGACGGCACTGTGACGGCAGCAAATGCCTCCGGCATCAATGACGGCGCCGCCGCCACCCTGCTGATGAGCGATGCCGAAGCCACGCGCCGGGGTATCCAACCGCTCGCCCGGATCGTTTCCTGGGCAACGGCCGGTGTCGATCCACAGGTCATGGGCACCGGTCCGATCCCGGCTTCGCGCAAGGCGCTGGCGAAAGCCGGGTGGACGGTCGGCGATGTCGAGTTGGTCGAAGCCAACGAGGCTTTCGCGGCTCAGGCCTGTGCAGTCAACAAGGAGCTTGGCTGGGATCCTGAAATCGTCAACGTCAACGGCGGCGCCATTGCCATCGGTCATCCAATCGGCGCATCCGGTGCCCGCGTGCTCAACACGTTGCTGTTCGAGATGAAGCGCCGTGGCGCGAAGAAGGGGCTGGCAACACTTTGTATCGGTGGCGGCATGGGCGTTGCTATGTGCGTAGAAGCGATGTGAGGGGAGGCAGCGTCATGGCCGCCGCCGAGTTCCGACTCTGCGATATTTCGATTGACCGTTCCTGCAGGAACCGGGACAGTCGCATGCGAGCATTGAGCTTCTGGAATGCAACGCCTTTTCTCCCGTCGGAAAAGCCAATCCGGAATGGCGGTACTGGCGTGTTTTCTGTCGAGATAGCCTTGATATATTGAATCCGCTCGGCGGCGGTTGTCAGGCCGGAACAATTATTGCGCCCCCAATCGTAGTTTTAATCTCGCGCATGGACTTGTGTACGGCGTCGAGGAATGCCCGGCTGGCGTTTTCCATTAGATGCCCATCTGTCAGCCACCGAGATAGCCTTCGGCAGCGCATTGGCCAAAGCTAGGGCTTAGGCGCAGCCGCGATCAGTCGACTCGATGTTGGGAGCCTTAAGCTCCCCGAACTGATCGGCGGGTATCCCAGCTCACATGACGATGCTGAGGTCAAGAGGTGTGTTAGGGCGGCATCGTATTGCTCCCTATTGGTGGCGGAATCCAGAGCTGGGCCCGATTGCGTGACACGGCTCGGTCAATCGAGCCTAATCAAACTCACATACGGTCGCCGCTTGAGACGGCTGCACCAATATCCCGCTTGCGGCGGCATTGACATTGCCCCCAACTTTTATCCAACGAAGTTCGCTCAGGCGGTCGGTCTGTAAGCGGTGCGCCAAGGCACCTTTCCCGAAATCGCCTTGATGGTTAGTCTCTCGTTCGTCGGCGCGCCGGCGCCGATCACTCCGAGTCATAATGGGTGAGGTAGTGGAGTTCGCGCAGAGCGGGGATGACGAGGGTGATGTCTTTGTACGCCTCGTGCTCGATGAAGTGCGCGGTCTCGGGTCCTGGCCTGGGCTTGCCGAGGACGGGCCTCCCCTTTTTGTCGACGCAGTAGATCAGGATCGGCAGCAGCAGGCCGTGATGGGGGTTGTTGAGGTCGAGCAGCCGTTTCCATTTTTTGATGTTGAGATTCATGGCCGCGTAGAACCCCTGGCACCACGGCCGGGCGTCGATGCCGCCCCTGGGCTTGGTGGCGAATCGAGGCGCATAATCCTGCGGTCTGTCGAAGAGCGTTTCGTTGATCCGGTTGTGGATCCTGGCGCCGCTGGCAAACACGGCCCGATCTGTTGCAGAGCCTTTGGCCAAGACGTCGCGCGGCAACCCTATGAGCGGGCACATCCAGTCTTGCGGGTCCGGGAACCGCGGCCCGGTGACCGCTGCCGTTACGAAGCCATCCAGCGCCGACATGGTCCGCACCAGCGGGCGACGGTTGATCTTGACGGCCATCCAGGCCTCGAGCGCCTCGTCCGACAGCGCCATGTCATCGATCGCGCTCATGCCGCCAAGGAGAGCTGCATCGCTTGGCGGCGCACCCAATTCCATATGTGGACGGCTCCCACTTGCAAGTGTTTTTTGCGGATATTTTTGATCGGATCGCTTGCATCCATATGTGCGGCCTTTGTGTGTGGTCGCACATGACCACTGGCCAAGATGGTTTCCGCAACGCGTGTTCCCAACACGGCAACGACCTCGAAGGGCCACTGGAATTGGCGGAGTGTCACGCGTCTTGGATCGATCGATCGCACCATCTGCTTTTCTCTTGCAAGTTCACAGCATCAGCTCAACACGGTAGCATTTTTATCGTGCTCGCCGTGGTGGCCAATTTCCTAAATTGCCTGTGTTTGTTCTTCCGGTCGCCGGTACGTTTCGCCGCTCACCATAAGCTTCCAGGCAATTCGGGCGATCTTATTCGCGAGCGCCACCGCCACCAGCTTCGGTTTCTTCCGTTGCAGGAGTTCGATCAGCCATCGGGAAGCATGTCTGCTTCGACCGGTTCTGACATGCTGAAGAAGGGCAGTTGCGCCAACCACCAATACGCTCCTCAGCATTTCGTCGCCAGCACGTGTGATCACCCCCAGTCTGACCTTGCCTGCGGTCGAATGGTCTTTGGGCGTGAGTCCTATCCAGGCGGCAAAATCGCGACCCGACTTGAACGTTCGGGGATCTGGGGTCTTCATCATCAAAAGCGATGCGCCGACCGGCCCGACGCCCGGAATTTCGGCCAGGCGCCTGCTGCATTGATCGGAGCGATGCAACGCGGTTAATTTCTCCTCGACGACTTTCGTTTCGGCAAGCAAATCTCGATACTCAACGCCATGCATGGCAAAGAGCTCGCGGGCCAATTCAGGCAGGGCTTGATCAGCCGCAATGCGCTCCAATAGCGGTTCGATCCGGCACATGCCGGTGGCCGCGACGATGCCGAACTCCATGGCGAAACCGCGAATAGCATTGGCAAGCTGTGTCCGATTGCGGATGAGTCTCTCTCGCACACCGACCAGCATTAACGCAGCCTGCTGTTCCGCGCTCTTTACCGGCACGAAGCGCATGGTGGGTCGGCTCATCGCCTCACACAAGGCTTCCGCATCCGCCGCGTCGTTCTTGCCGCGCTTGACATAAGGCTTCGGCGCGATCAATTTTACGTCGCGGCCGAAGGAACCTAACAACCTCGCCCAATGATGAGAGCCACCGCAAGCTTCGAGTGCGACGGTGGTCGGTGGTGCTTTCTCGAAGAATTTCACCATCTCCCTACGCGAAAGCTTCTTGCGCAGGATTGGTTGCTCGGCTGCGTTCACGCCATGCAATTGGAAAACGCTCTTTGACGTATCGACACCAATTCGGATAATCTCTTCCACGGACGGTCTCCCTCGATTGAGCTTTCAACGAACTCATTCTGGCACATCGCGATGCCGTTGGGAGCCGTCCACCCCAACACGGCATCAGTTCGTCCCAGCGCGAGGCTGGCCAGTCGTTCTGGATGCGCTCGGTGACATCGGCCATGTAGGCTTCGGCATCGACGCCGCAGAGCTTGCAGGTCTCAATGATGCTGAGCACGACCGCTGACCGCTCGGCCGCGGCGAAGCTGCCCGAGAAAAGCCAATTGCGCCTGCCGACCGTAAATCCGCGAATGGCGCGCTCCGCGATGAGGTTGTCGGGCTCGAGCTGGCCATCATAGAGGAAGCGATTGAACGCGCGCCATCGCCTGGTGCCATAGGCGAAGGCCTTCGCGATATCGGCATGGCGCGACAAACCCTTGCCCTGGCGCATGAGCTGTCGTCGCAGCGCGCGGACCAGTGGTCGGGTCCGCCTTCGTCGTGCGGCCAATCGCTCGGCGGGCGGCAGCCCCCGTATCTCTTCCTCGATCCAGTAGATCGCCTGGATACCGGCCATCGCCGTCGTGCTGAGCTCGGTCGGCTGGCTGTCGTGAACGTCGAATATCTTGCGACGCAGATGGGCCAGGCAGGCAGCTTCTCGAATGGCGCCACCCTTGTAGAGCTGGTTGTAGCCGCTGAAACCGTCAGCCTGGAGCGTCCCGGTAAATCCGGCGAGCTCGCTCATCACGCTCTCGCCGGCGCGGCCCATGGTGGCGCGATACCAGGCGATCGGCGGCTCCTGCGAACCCGAGTTGCGATCGTCGGCAACGTAAACCCAGAGCGCGCCCTTGTGTGTCCTGCCGTTGCCGGGCGCCAGGATCGGAAGCCGCGTGTCGTCGGTGTGGATCTTGGTTCGGGTACGGCCGATCTCACGGATGCGGTTGTAGATCGGATCGAGCAAGGCGGCGGCGTAGCCGGCGCTGCGCGCAAGCGTGGATCGCTCGATATCGACGCCCTTGGCGGCCATCATCTGTACCTGACGGTAGAAAGGCAGATAATAACCCCACTTGGCCATCATGATATGGGCAAGCGCGGCATAGCTGAGCTTGCCGCGTGCAATGGCCTTGGCTGGTGCCGGCGCCTGGATGATTTTATCGTAGGTCCGGCAGCTGTACTTGGGTCGAACGGTCTCCATCACCTGCCAGGCTTGGGCGACCAGATCGAGCATCTCCTCACTATCTTGGCCCATGGCGCGCATGTCGCCGCCGCAGCCCGGGCAGCATGCGCAAGAGGGCTCGCGAACGATCTGCTTGCGCGGCAGGTTCGGATTGAGCTTGCGCACCGGCAACACCCGGACCTTATCGGTGTCAGCGACGATAGGCAGTTCGAGATCGGGCGCGCTGGCGGCGAAATCGGTCTCGAGATCTTCGAGTTCAAGCCGCATCTGGTCCAGCTTCTCGGAGGAGCGGCCGAAGGCTTTGCGGTTGAGCGATCGATCCGCAGCTGCAGGCGCTGGATGCGAAGTGCGGCCTCGGCGCGCTCTCTTCGCAACTGCTCATCCCGTTCGGCGATGGTGGTGTCACGGGCACAAACGGCCGCCTCCAGAGTGGCGATCCGGGCGAGGAAATCAGCGATTGAAGGAGCTTGTTCCGACACCCAAATTACATACCCGAAAGACCTCGTCTACGGAAGCAAAATCGACACAAAATCAATGAGAACGGCCGAATTTAGCCGGCCAGACGGGGTCGATAAATCTTGTTCGGCCGGCGCCAATCGATCCCGTCCAACGAAGGCATCCAGGAATATCCCTGCTGGTGAGTCTGACGAATCATCGGGTGAGCTGATCCGGGTTATGGACCCACATCATCCGCTTTAC
>NZ_JAMYOT010000063.1:0-16378 GCF_040320005.1 Mesorhizobium sp. M0816
TGCGGCGGCCAAGGCGCCGACCGCGAAGAGAAGCGAGTGACCTGCGGAACGGCCCAGGAAAAAAGTACAGGAGCACCTTGACCTCAACCACCCCAATCAGAGAGGCCTCTTAGAGCCTGACCCGAAACTCGGGATTGGGCGTGGAAGCGGTTGAGTGGCCCCGTGCGTTGTGATTCGCTTGAGTTGTCTAGACTTGAGCGAGATCACGGGATGGGTTGGACGGAGGCCACCCGCCGGCAATATTGCCGCGCGGGGCAGCGGGATGCAAACGCGTTGACGGACAGGGAACGGGCGTTGATTGAGCCGTTCATGCCTGGAGCGAAGGCGACGGGACGACCGCGGACGACCGAGCTGCGGGCATTCGTGGACGCGCAGTTCTCGAAATCATCAAGCGCTCCGACGCGGCCAACGGCTTCGAGGTACTGCCGCGACGATGGGTGGTCGAGCGAACTTTCGCCTGGCTCGGAACGTTGTCGCCGACTCGCCAGGATTTCGAGGTCACCATCGCCAGCGCCGAGGCATGGATATTCCTCGCGTCGATCCGCCTTATGCTGCGACGAAGGGCAGTTCCGCGTCGCGCGTAGCCGAGTTTCGAGTCAGGCTCTTAGACATAAGCCTATCCTCAAGCATGTGCTTGAGCCTTCCTGCTTATGCTGAGTGTCCGTCGAAAGTGGCGGCAGTTCAATTTTGCACTTTGTGCAGTTCCCAGTGATGACTTAGGTCACGTCTGGCTCTCATGCGCTTGGAAATACCAGCTATCTTGTCCGCGCACATTACTCCGCGGCCTGCTGGAATGCGGGGTTGATGCCATAGATGGAATAGAGGCCAGCTTCGTCGAAGATGACGCGATCATTATAGCCGCTGAACCAGATTGCATCCGGGTTTCGGCCGACTATGGTCACCTTGCACCGGTCCGGCGCATCAGCGGCCGAACGCAACAGCTTGAAGATCACGACGCCTCTTTCACCACCAGCGACGCCCGGTAGCGGCTCGTTGGTGACGGCCGCCACTTCGGTCTTGCCCTTGTAGTGAGTGATCGAAAGCCGCGCGTGGGCTTCGACGCCCGACTGGCCCTTCTGCGATTCGTTCAGGATCTGCCAGGCCCGCTCGATCGGGACGTTGAACGCCTTGTGCCCGACCATGTCGCGACCGCAGAAGAAGTAGTGGTTGTTGACGCCGTGTCGGGCCATCTCGCGTTGCATGGTCCTCAGCGCTTCGGCATCGTCGTTGATATCGCGAATGATCGGCGACTGATTGTGGATGGTGATCCATTCGCGCCGGGCGAGTTCGTTGACCGCCACTCGCGTTTCGCGGATCCAATGCAGCCCGCCGCCAGGATTATCGACATAGCCGCCATCGGGTGTCTTGCGGAGAAACTCGTCAGGATGGTTGAAGTGCACCATTATCCGCAGGCTGACCTCCGGATAGGCCTCATGAAAGGCATCGAGCATCGCAAAGAAAGTCTGGTCAAACCGCTGCGGATGAAACGCCAGCTCCTTGGTCCCGATGCGGATAGTCTCGACGCCGGCTTCCGCGAGTCCGGCCAGCCAAGCAGCGATGTTCTTGTTCCCCAGCACCATGGGATCGCCGCCCGACATCAGGATCTCGCGAAGCTTCTCACGGCCGGTTTCCGGATGGCGACCGCCATTCGCGGCCACCGCCTTGTTGTGCTCGCCAATGTATTCGACGATCTCGCCGAGCTGCGCCAAGCCCTTTGGAGCAACGGTACCATCCTCGCGGGTGATCTCTTTGCGGCCGATCAGTTCCTCGCGGTAGCAGAAGCGACAGTGGGCAGAGCAGGTGGACGCCACATAGAGCAGACCCAGCTCATACTTATGAATCAGCCCTTCGCGCGGGCTGTAGGTCATTTGTTTGCCCGGATCTTCTGCACCGTCGAGATCGTAGGTTTCCTTCGGGCTGGCTTTCACCAACGTCTGCATGGGTCGGCTGTATTGCGCCTGCTCATAATAGTGCCGCGTGATCTTGATCGGCATCCGGGCCTCCAGATCTTTCACGGTGCCTTTCAGTTCAAGGATCCGGTTTAGTTCTTCTTGGGAATAGAACCCCCGCATGTCCTGGGACACGTCACCGCTGGCGAACTTGGCTATGCCGGTGATGATCTGCCGGTCGTATTTGCCGTTGACGACTTTGTCCAGAAACGCCTGCTCGCGCTGTGAGGGCAAGTATTTTTTAACGGCACTCATGGCGCATACCTCCAAGGCTGTGATATCCGGCCGGCACAGACTGCAGCAGAGGCCGATCCGGGTGAACGTGTTGATTTTCTCTGTCTGATTTCTCGGATGCACCGCCCGAACTTACAAGCACATATTCGTCACCAGTTTGTGACTCGTATTCATGAAGACAGTATTCTTCGAACCGGCGCTGAAATCTGGACCGTCAGCCTGCCTGCCCAACAATCCGGCGCTCACCGTTGCACTCCATTCTCCCGCGATCACTCTCCCCCAACTGCGCAAAAGCCCGTTATGGGTCGGCGGATCGTCGGCCAGCCTGTCGGCCACTTGCAGGCGTCACTCGGCCGCGGCCAATATATGACGCACCATCCGAGGTGATGCGTCCCCCGTCAAACGCAGCTGAGATCTTCTTGCACCCAATGGTTGAAGATGAGAGCGGCAGCAACGTACCCATCGCTCATAGCGGGTCTGGCTCGCGAGCTGCCGTGGCAGGGCTGGCTTGGACAGCCAGATCATTCGCCTAGGCTACATCCGCCAGCCTCTCAGAAGCTACGTCGTGAATGAGCGGGGCTTCAGCAACGGGTTTCGACTTCGAGGCAGGTCGTTCATGAGACCTTAGTTTCTCGAATTCGCTTACAACTCGATAATTCCCAAGTTTATCGCCTTTATAGCTGCAACCGTTCTGCTAGAAGTACCTAATTTTCTTAATACGTTCTTTATGTGGAAATTGACAGTGTTTAAGCTAATTCCCAAAATTATCCCTGTTTCCCACGACGATTTCCCTCTCGCCGTCCATAAAATGCACTCTTTTTCTCTAAAAGAAAGATCAGGAGCTTCCTCGATGCCAGTCGAATCTGCGAACCTTGCGACCTTCAGATGGAAATGTAACGCAGCAAGTTGCAAGTAGGTGATTGTTTTATTTTGGAATTCGCAACCCCCGGGTTGTGCAAAGCTCATGATCGCAAAGCTGGCATCCGAGCCGTGCAGTGGAACGCTAATGCCTGACCTCAAGCCGAACGTCGCAGCCTCGTCGAAAACGCGCCGTTCGTCCTCAGTCGTACGTGCGTCATTGTACACCTCGCTCCATCGAAAGGCGCTTGCGCGCTTTCGACCTGTCTTGATAATGGGGTCTATCCTGTCATAACCCATTTCGAAATAGCGCTGCTGCCATTCATCTGGATAATTTAGCATGATCGCCCGACCGTTTGAACGAGAGCGATAGCCGATCCACGGGCAATCAAAATTCAGGGCAAAGGCAGATAATAGGTCGAACAACTCCTCGGTTTGAGCAACACCATCGGTTTGGTCGACAAATCTGCCGAACTCGGCCGCAAACCCCTCCCTAGTTTCGTCGGGGAAATGCATCGACGGAAACAAAGAAAGTTGGTCGGACACACTGGTCGGCAGCCCTCGCCGTTGAGAGACCGCGGCCATCCGCGGGGGTTCCATTGTCTCTCCTCCGCAGCTTGTTTGCATCGGATATTGTCCCTCGTGGACATAGCTGCCAGCAGTAAGGCTACAGTTCTCGTCGCCACTGGCTGGCGAGCATCGCTAAAAGCTCTATCACATTGCCCAAAAAACAAAGTTATTTTTGATCAAGTGAATATTACATCGGCTCTCAGAAGTGTATCATTGGACAAGAATATTTAACGCTTGAGATCGGCCGGTGCATTCCCTCGGAGTTGGCTGGTGCCTGACCTTGGTCCTGCTGTGCTCGATGTCGTTACTGGCGCACGCATTTCGAAGTGTGGCCAGCCATATGGCCGACGCCCGCAGTAAGATAGAACAGCCCCGGACGCACAATCGGGAATGCGGTAGCCAACCCGCGCATCAGAGCTTGATCACCGACGTCCTTCAGTTCCGCCTCAACCCATGCGAGATCATCAGAATGAGAGCCGTTCCCCGGAACGGGCGACCTGCTGCGTTCCAAACCTTGACTGCGGACATCAGCGCTGTTGTGGGACCACCTTTCGGGAGTGGTCGCGATCTGTGAGGTTGCCGATCCTGTATTGGGATCGGAGATCGGCTTGTGTCTGGACTTGACCTTACGCTTGACCCGGAGCGGCAGCTTCTTCGTTTCGAGGTGATCAATGGTGCCGGCGGTCGGCGTCAGTGGTCGGTGGATGACAAGGCGCGGATCATCGCGGAGACGCTGGAGCCGAACGCAATCATTTCCGAGGTCGCCCGTCGGTACGGCCTCATGCCGCAGCAGGTCTTCGCCTGGCGCCGCGAAGCGCGCAAACAGGCCGCTTCGGTGCAGCAAGATTCTCCTGCCTTCGTGCCGTGTTGATACACCCCGTAGCGTCGACCGCTGAATTGGGCTTGCGGAGCATAGATCAATATTGACAAAGCGAATCTAGTCGTGGCTGTTCGTCATGCTGCCGCGCCTCGTGGTTGACAGCAGCCAACGCGTAAAAGCGTTTACCTGCGGGTTAACATCGCCGGCCGCGCTTACTACAAAATAGCTCTTGTGCGTCTCCAGGGGCGTGTCGCTTAGCGGGATCAAAACGCCACATTCGAGCTCCATTTCGATCAGATATTTGGGTAAAAGGGCGGCGCCGATTGAACACACGGCAGCCGAGATTATCATGGAAAACTGATCGAAATGTCGACCGCTCAGCAGCCGCTTATCAGTGGTTCCTTTCATGGCGAACCAGTCAATCCACGCGCTTTCGCGAGTAATGAGATGCAGAAGTGGAGCCTCCGCGAGGCGGGCAGGCTCGCTTGCCGAGTACATATCGCGGAATTTGGGGGATGCAACCGGCAGCATTTCTTCATCGAATAATTTGTTCATACGTGCGTCTGGCCAGTTGGCCTTTCCGAAATGGATCGCGAGATCGAAGCGCTCTCGTGTGAGGTCAAACGGTACAGTGCGGGTCTCCAGCCTGATTTCGACGGTGGGATGGTCATTCAGAAAAGTCCCCAACCGCGGGATCAGCCAACGACCGCCAAATGTTGGCAGGATGGCAATACGCAACGTGGTATTTCGCTCGCCAGCGGCAGTCGCCCGCGCTACTGATTGCTTCAGGTTCTCAAGATCGACTGCCAAATCGGCCGCAAACCGCCTGCCAGCCTCGGTCAGTGTGACGCGTCGTCCCACCCGCCGGAACATTGTCACGCCGATCGTCTCCTCAAGTTCCTTGACTTGTCTGCTGACGGCGCTTTGCGTGAGATGAAGTTCCTCCGCCGCCTGCGTAAAGCTTTCGTGCCGCGCAGCGCACTCAAAGCTGCGCAACAGGGCGTAGGACGGCAGATTGCGGTGACCTGCGGACTTCAAGGCTCAACACCTTCTATCAGCAGAACTCACAGTTTTGTCTGTTACATTCATGCAATTCATTGCAACGGTGGCCCTCAAGTTGCTCCTCGATCCTGAAGTGGACCTTCGTCAGCTCAGCAGGTTCTGCAGAGCTGATTGGGCCTGCGAGAATGAAGACGACGGCACCACCGCCTCCTTTAACATGCGCAGAGTTCAGGCCTTCCTCGAGGCCAAAACTATCTCAACGTAGCGACGGAATCGCGTCGAGAGGATGATTGAGCTCACCGATCGATGGTGCGGCTATCTCGGCAATCACGTCGCTCACCGAGTGAACGGATATAACCTCCGGAAGGCCACGAAGCGCCTGTATGCCCTCCCAAGTACCTTGGGCTTGAGGACGATTATGATATGGGACGAGGGAAGGGCACCTTGATCGCGATAGAAGCCGCGTTCCGCCGAGATCTTCATTTTGAGATTGCGAACCCTCAAACGAGCGCGGGCTGCTGCCGCAGCTGTCACGTCCGCCATGGGCGTAACAGGTCCAGAGGCATAGATAGCGCCGAAGCGATTGGCCAGGAATTCTGGCAAGTTGATTGCTCCTGGCAGATCAGTCCCTGCTGCGGCAGCCGGCCACCAACCGACCGCGATTATCTCCCGGGACACCACGCTCCGTTATCGGATTGCTGCGGGCAACGGCTGAAGACGATCCGGATTCGGTGGAGCCAGTATCCTGGCATCGAGCAGGAACATCGGCGTATCAAGCGCTCGACTTGCCCGATGCTGGGGTTCAAGTCCTTCGCCGCCACCGCGCTATTCTCGAGGGTCGAGATGATAATGCCATATGATGCACGAGCGACAGCCAAGGGACGCCTTAAATGCGAATCGGACCCTCGCCTAGTGCTTCTCCATTCTCGCCGCCTGATCCGCAGCGTACCGATCCTCCCATGCGCCCCAATTCAGCTCCTGTTACTATTCGCTAAGTGTCGAAAATGGTGTGATCGACCAACGAATTAAGTCGACGGCATGCTGAAGAATTGCCTCGGTCTGGGCACGGCTAGGTGAAGCGGCGATGACATGTCCGATGCGGTCTCGGTAGTCGCCCCTCCTGACGATCGGCGTCTTGGGTTTAATGTACAATCTAACCTCGGCGACACCTGGCGCCGCAGTCGCGCGACTGTCGCCGTCGATCCAATCGAGGATGCCATCGCGATCAGCATTTAAGCACTGCGCGGCCGCAATGTGCGAATGCCTTCTGCGCAAGTCCCATTCGTTGCCGATGATAAGCTTGATGTGCTCGGTGATGAGATCGACACCGCAGGCCGCCTGAATCAGCCCAGGACTAGTCCCACCTGCAAGACGGGGATTGACTTCAATGACGACTGGGCCACGCTTCGTCCACCGAATGTCAACGTTCGTTGGCCCCCAGCCAAGGCCGAGAGCTGGCAAACAGCTCAGCGAAACATCCGCGATGCGCTCATGCTCGTCATCAGTTAGCGGGGCTGGGCAGGTCAAATGACGGAACACGAAATGCGGTGGGCGGTCGAAGTCAGCGGTGTCAATCCCAACGACCTCATTTCCCATTATATGAGCGCTAAAAAAGGGGCCTTGTGCGAATTCTTCCACCAGTATCGGCGACCGCCATCTGTGCTGCCCGTCCAACAGATAGGTCGCATGTTCGGCCAACTCGTTGTGATTGCGGCACAATCGGACACCGCTGCTGCCGCTGCCTACGGCTGGCTTAAGAACCACCGGCAGGCCGATCTCCGCGGCAGAACTTTCTACGTCCGTCGCATTCGCTGCCAACCGAAAAGCCGGGATTGGAATGCCGGCCTCCGCGAGGAGCTGGCGTTGAGTGAATTTGTCACAGCATCGTTCAGTCGATGCGGGGTTTGGTCCCGGTAGGTCGAAATGCCGACAGAGCTTGCCGACTGTCGCATAGACCGACTCGTCCGCGCCCGAAAAGCCAGTAATGCCAGCAATGTCATAGGTCGCGCGTAACCGGGAAGATTCGCGAATCAGCGCATCGAGATTGCCTGTATCGACACGGATTGTCTCAATTCCTTCCGCCGCAAGATAGTCATATTGAGCTGGATCAGCCGACAGGGTAATTGGATGAAGATCAAGACACCGGGCCGCTTTCACGTATTGAAGACCAATACTCCCATGGCCTTCAAGCAGGATGAGCGCTCTTCTTGTCATTGGTATGGACCTCCAGTTGCATGCTGTGCGGCGATCCGAGCGTAACCGGCTTAGTTTTCAGCTCTGCCTACCTCAGACTTTGTTGTGAAGGTATCACTGGCAGGTATCTGCGCTCGCAAAGACTCTGTAAATTTGTTTAAAGGATTTGTTGCAACGCTTTGGTTACCGGCGGGTGATACCAATCCCCTAGATTGATCTCGGAGATTTCGGGCCTCAAGGGACGCCAGTTTAGGAGCAGTCAGTGATCCTGAGATCGTCAGTCTGGTTGACGACGCGGCAAATCGCGCCCGTTTCGTGGACAATGCAAACGGAGGGCTCTTTCACCGCGTAGAGTAGGTGGTATGCGCCGTGCCGCCTTTCAGAGGGCAGGATCATTGGTCTGGGCAACCATAATTGGCCGACGTCGGCGCGGCAGCCCTCATCCGCCCGCGGCACCTTCCTCCCCGAGAACGACGGAAGGGACAAGTTCCGGCGTTGGCGATCCCCCTCTTCCCCATTTTTTGGGTAAGGGTGAGGGGCAGTGCCGGCCCGAAGTCATTGCTTGGTCCGCCGGCTCTTCGACGCTGATCGCTCAGACGAAGAAGAACTCCTGGACGCGCTGTTTTGCCCTCTGCAACTCAGGCAGTATCTCTCGCTCCATCTCTTCGACGGAGAAACGGGCCGACTGGGTCGAGACATTGATCGCCGCCACCGTACGCCCGGCCCGATCGTCGATCGGCACGGCGATCGAACGCAGGCCAAGCTCCAGTTCTTCATCGACGATGGCAAAGCCGTCCGCCGCTGCCTTGCGGATGGCCGCGGCAAGCAATGGCCTTTTGGTGATGGTCTTCGGCGTTCTCCGCTCGATTTTTGCCTGGCGGAGGAACGTTTCGAGAGCGTCCGGCGCGAGGCTTGCAAGCAGGACCCGCCCCATCGACGTGCAATGCGCCGGCAGCCTGGTGCCGACATCGAGCGACACGCTGAGAATGCGCCGGCCGGGAACACGGGCGACATAGACGACGTCCTCTCCGGACAGCACGGCCGCCGAACAGGCTTCGTTCAGTTGCGCGGCGACCTCGCGCATGATGGGCGCCGAAAAGATCCACAGCGAGGCGCCGCCGAGCCAGGTACGGGCAATGGTCAAAAGGCGCGGCGACAACGAAAAGAGCCGGCCGGACTGCGTCGCGTAGCCAGCGGCCGCCAGCGTCAGCAGGAAGCGGCGGGCGCCGGCGCGGGTCAGCCCCGCCTCCTCGGCCATTTCGGTCAGCGTCATGCCAGCCGGGTACTGGGCCAGTATCTCCATGACGGCAAGCCCTCGCTCAAGCGAGCCGACATGGTCACGCGAAGCTCGCTCGTCATCCATGTGGCCTCCGAAAAGCGACCGCGTCGCCAGGATTGACTCGATACCGCAATCCGACATAGAAGTATTTCATATAAAACATACGTTCGCAATACGAACTTTTCTCTTGAGATTCGGAGCCCGTGATGGTCAAATTCCTGTCGCTCAGCCAGGCCGTGGCCGAAAACCTGCACGATGGTGATACGGTTGCCTTCGAGGGCTTCACCCATCTGATCCCGACGGCCGCGGCACATGAGGCGATCCGCCAGGGATTTCGCGATCTGACCCTGATCCGCATGACCCCCGACCTGATCTACGATCAGATGATCGGCATGGGCATGGCGAGCAAGATCGTCTTCTCCTATGTCGGAAATCCCGGCGTCGGCCTGTTGCGGCGCGCCCGCGACGCCATCGAGAACGGCTTCCCGCGAGCGATCGAGATGGAGGAGCACAGCCATGCCGGCATGGCCAATGCCTACGAGGCGGGGGCGGCCGGCCTGCCTTGCGCGGTGTTCCGCGGCTATCGCGGCGCCGGGCTGGTGGCCGTCAACCCGAACATCAGATCGGTGATCTGTCCGTTCACCGGAGAGGCGCTTGCTGCCGTTCCCTCGATCCGCCCCGACGTCACCTTCATCCATGCCCAGAAGGCCGACAGGAAGGGCAATGTGCTGGTCGAAGGCATCATCGGCATCCAGAAGGAAGCCGTGCTGGCGGCCAGGCGGGCGGTAGTGACGGTCGAGGAAGTGGTCGATAATTTCGACGATCTGCACCCCAATTTGACCGTGCTGCCGCGCTGGACGATCGCGGCGATATCCATCGTGCCGGGCGGCTCGCATCCGTCCTACGCGCATGGCTATTATGAGCGTGACAATGCCGCCTACCTCGAATGGGACGAGATCGCGGCCGACCGTGAGAAATTTCAGGCGTGGATGCGGAAGAACGTCATCGAAAGCACGGCCGACGATTTCGCCGTTCGTGTCGAACATCTGAGGACAGCCGCATGAGCGACCGTCAAGACCTTGGCTTCACCCCCAACGAGATGATGACGATCGCCGCCAGCCGCGCGCTGAAGAACGACGATGTCTGCTTCGTCGGCATCGGCGCGCCGTCTGCTGCCTGCAACGTCGCGCGGTTGACGCATGCACCCGACATCACCCTGATCTACGAGAGCGGCACGATCGGCACCGCGCCGGATGTTTTGCCGCTGTCGATCGGCGACGGTGAGCTCTGCGACACCGCCGTGACAACCGTCCCGGTGCCGGAGATGTTTCGCTACTGGCTGCAAGGCGGCCGCATCTCCATCGGCTTCCTCGGTGCCGCCCAGCTCGACAAGTTCGGCAACATCAACACCACGGTCATCGGCGACTATTTTCATCCGAAGCGCCGGCTGCCGGGCGGCGGCGGCGCGCCTGAGATCGCCACCTCCTCGAGAGAGGTCTACATCACCATGGCGCAGACCAGGCGCGGCATGGTCGAGACAATCGACTTCTTCACCTCTTTCGGCCATGGCGAGGGCGGCGTACATCGCCAGCGCCTCGGCATCGAGACATCCGGGCCGACACTCTTGATCACCGACCTCGCCATCTGGAAGCCGGATCCGGCAACGAAGGAGTTCACGGTGCTATCGCTGCATCCCGGTGTCTCGCGCCAGCAGGTACAGGAAACCTGTGGCTGGAAGGTGAAGTTCGCCGCCGCACTTGACGAAACGTCGGCGCCAAGCGAACTCGAACTCATGACGCTTCGCGATCTTCAGGCCCGCACCAGGGCAGCGCGTGAAGGAACCGCCAAAGGGAAAGCCGCATAATGGCCGAGGCGTATATCTGCGATTACATCCGCACGCCGATCGGGCGCTTCGGCGGCTCGCTGTCGGCGGTCCGTGCCGACGATCTCGGCGCGATTCCTCTGAGGGCGCTTGTCGAGCGCAATCCAGGCATCGACTGGGCTGCCATCGACGACGTCGTCTATGGCTGCGCCAACCAGGCCGGCGAGGACAATCGTAATGTGGCGCGCATGGCGCTGTTGCTGGCCGGCCTGCCGAAGGAGGTTTCCGGCTCGACCGTCAACCGTCTCTGCGGTTCGGGCATGGATGCGGTGATGATTGCTGCCCGCGCGATCAAGGCCGGCGAGGCGGAGCTGTTGATCGCCGGCGGCGTCGAATCGATGAGCCGTGCCCCTTTCGTCATGCCCAAGGCCGAGACTGCCTTTTCGCGCAATGCCGAGATCCACGACACCACCATCGGCTGGCGCTTCGTCAATCCGCTGATGAAGAAGCAATACGGCGTCGATTCGATGCCGGAGACCGGCGAGAACGTGGCGGAAGAGTTCGCCGTCTCCCGCGCCGACCAGGATGCGTTTGCCGTACGCAGCCAGGACAAGGCGGTGGCGGCGCAAGCCAATGGCCGGCTGGCAAAGGAAATCGCGCCGGTAACGATCACACAGCGCAAGGGCGAACCGGTGGTCGTATCAAAGGATGAACATCCGCGCGCGGGTACGACAATCGAGGCGCTGGCCAAACTGCCGACGCCGTTCCGGCAAGGCGGCACGGTGACGGCCGGCAATGCGTCCGGGGTTAACGATGGTGCCGCGGCGCTGATCGTCGCGTCGGAAACCGCGGTGAAAAGATACGGGCTGACGCCGGTCGCACGTATCCTCGGCGGTGCCAACGCCGGCGCGGCGCCGCGCATCATGGGCATCGGCCCGGTGCCGGCCACGCAAAAGCTATGCGCCCGGCTCGGCCTGACGCCGCAACAGTTCGACGTTATCGAGCTCAGCGAGGCCTTTGCCTCCCAAGGTATCGCCGTGCTGCGCCAGCTCGGCATTGCCGAGAATGCGGAGCACGTCAATCCGAATGGCGGCGCAATCGCGCTCGGCCACCCGCTTGGCATGTCCGGCGCCCGCATCACCGGCACAGCGGCGCTGGAGCTTCGCGAACGCAGCGCTCGCTACGGCCTCGCCACCATGTGCATCGGCGTCGGCCAGGGCATGGCGGTTGCGCTGGAGCGCGTTTGAGATCCGCCGTTTCTGGCCGGTTTCTTCCCGCTCTCCATAAGACATAGCAACGTAAGGCATCGCCATCCATGCGAGACGGAAGCGGCAAACGGGGGCTAGGCGCGCATGTGCAGCTCGACCCTTCCTTTCGCGCCAAAGCCCGTCTCCGGGCCGCCGACCACTGGGCTGGCAAGGCCTAGGCGTCACGCGACCCGCTTTGGGCGCCTTCTCTGTAGCCACCGCTATCGTCGTACCGAAGTACCGGTCGAGACTGGTGAACATCCGACCCGGCAAAAGCGCCGAATAGGTCGCCCAGCCACGCAGGATGGGATTGAGCTCCTGAAGCTTCGAGGCCAGACTGCACAGGGCGGAACTCGTTCCCGCCGCGCCGAGCGGCACCGCCGTTCGACTTGACGGCGTTGCCATGCCGCACATCGGTCCTGTTAACGGGCGACGCAGCCAACATCTTCTGTTGCGGCGCGCCGACCAGCATCTCCAGGTTGTCGTGTCTGGCGCTAGCTTTTGCTGCCCGTCCGATTCCATATGGACGCGATCTAGCCTGCCGCCCAGTTGAAACACTGCAGCTTGAATGCCTCAACAGTCTTTCGGCACACGGACGCCTGCCGAAAAGTCAGAAGCGCGTGGCCTACACCTCCGGTTCGCGCTCCAGCCACTCGATGGTTCGATTGGAGGGGCTTCGTACCGGGAAATAGCCGAGGCGCTGATCGGCGAGCCGCGGGTTCAGGCTGACTTCATCGCGATTATTTGCGTGACCGCATCCGCCGCGCCATTCGGCGCGGCTGTGTGCTCATAAATAGCCGGCACAGGGACCCCCTTCTGGAAAGCTTGGCAGTGCGCAAAATCGCCAGCTGCTAAACAATTCCTTGTAGCCGAGGCCGTTCTCTAATGTGTCGAGGGCGGCGGCTCGGTTGTGAGCGTATCGACGCGCCTGCCGTGAGCAACACCAGAAGTTGGCGAGCTTTGTCCGAAACCTGCATTTCGTCAAGTTGCCCTGCGATCTGCTCAAATTTGACAGAACTTTTACAAAATTAGCTGCGCGAGTTGATTAAGTATGACGATGCCAGACTGTGGTGCTGTTGCAGGAGGAAATAATGAAAGACGTCATCGTGATCGGATCAGGCAAAATCGGCCTCACGATTGCACGGTTGCTCGCGGATACCGGGGACTATCATGTCACTGTCGTCGACCGCAGCGCTCAACACCTGGCGGAGATTGAAAGCGGTCCCGCGCATTCGACGGCCAAGCTGGATATCACCGACGAAGCAGCCTTGGCTGCGCAGCTGTCCGGCAAGTTCGCGGTCTTAAGCGCGGCGCCCTTCCAGCTCACCGTCGCCATCGCCACCGCTGCGGCCAGGGCCGGTGTGCATTATCTCGACCTCACGGAAGACGTTGAATCCACGCGGCAGGTGAAACGGATCGCGAAGACCGCCAGAATCGCATTCATTCCACAATGCGGCCTGGCACCAGGTTTCATCTCCATCGTAGCGAGCGACCTGGCGCGCAAGTTCGACAGCCTTGAGAGCGTGCGGCTGCGCGTCGGCGCCCTCCCGCAGTTTCCCAGCAACGCCTTGAACTATAATCTCACCTGGAGCACGGACGGGGTCATCAACGAGTACATCCAGCCCTGCGAGGCCATCGTCAATGGCGAACTCGTCGAAGTGCCTGCATTGGAGGAACGCGAAGAATTCTCGCTCGACGGCATCACCTACGAGGCCTTCAATACCTCGGGCGGCCTCGGGACGCTCTGCGAAACGCTGAAGGGCAAAGTCAACACACTCAACTACCGGACCATACGCTATCCGGGTCATGCCACGATCATGAAGGCGCTTTTGCACGACTTGGGACTACGGCACCGCCGCGATGTGCTGAAGGACATACTCGAACAGGCCCTGCCGACCACGGTGCAGGATGTCGTGATCGTCTTCGTGACCGTCTCTGGACGCAGAGACGGCCGGTTAGTTCAGGAAACCTACGCGAACAAAATCTACAGCGCCGAGGTCGGCGGGCGCATCACAAGCGCGATTCAGATCACTACCGCATCGAGCATCTGCGCGGTTCTCGACCTGCTTGCCGACGGCAAGATCCCGGCCCAGGGCTTCATCCGGCAGGAAGATATTAAGCTCGACGCATTTCTGCAGAACCGCTTCGCGGCCTATTACGGGCAAGGGGAAGCGACGAAGGGCCGTGGTGCCACGGTTGCGGCCTGAGCAGGCCTTTCCAGTGGCATTTTGGTGGTTTTTATCATCGGCGGTCGTTTCCGCGACCAGCCCGTTTCGAAAAGCGAACGGGAAATGGTTCTCTCGCTCGCGCGGCCAGGCCAGATAGTAGGATTCGGCGCTTTTTATCGGCAGATACAGAGCGGGCAGCGAAGCCAATCGCGCAGGCGGCGATCGCCGCCTGCGCGGCCGCCGCGACCTGGACGAACAACATTACCGCGCTCACCAGCTCGTCCCGCGTCGCCATGGTGACCTGCCTCATCTGATTTGCGCCTGCCACACAAATGCGGGAGCAAATCAGATGAGGCACCGGGTCAACATCCAGGAACAATTCAGGCGAGGCAATGCGACATCTTCAAAAGGGTCGACACATGGCGCTCCTGATAATCAACCCCGACGCGCTCCTTGATGACCTTCTGAAGATCGACGCGCCGCCTGCGCACCATCAACGGCAGGGTCGGCGACCGGTTTCTACAATCTGGGGCCAGCTCTGACAGTTGTTTGGCAAAAGCCGCCGCGCGAGACCACCATAGCAAGCGTCCTTGTGTCCCTCCGGCCCGGCTTCGTTGAAGCGATGCACCCAGTCGCGCACGGTCTGGCGCGACCCATCCCGCCGATCCTGGCGGCATCCGCTCGGCTCATACCGTCAAGGCACCCCCGCCAGCGAAAGTAACCGACTGAGCTGTCGCGCGTCCTGTGAAGCGCGAGCCAATCGGCGAAGATCCGAGGCCGAATCGTCCGTCCGCAATTCAACTGCTGAGCCCATGGGCGACTCTCCTTCGCCCCAAAGGGATCGAAATTAGCCCGCGGAGGAATCTTGGCCGCGCGAGTCAGAAATCAGCTCCGCTGGTATTAACTGCCCGGGGGAAGTCGGTCAGTCGCTGCGACATTCAAGTTCAGGTCCACCAAATACCGACGTGGCGGTCCAGCATCGGCAGCAATCGATCGCTGTCGCGCGGATTGCCCGCCTCGATCACCAGATCGAGGATCATGCCGCTCCTGCCGGTGGTCAGGTGAGTTCGGCATCGCCGTTGCGGTGCTCCGGCGCCGCAACGATGGTGGCTTCCCGCAGCAGCAATGTCTTCGCGCAGACTATCCGGCATGCCGAATCTCGCCTATAACCTTGCCGGACGTCTGGCACGAGGGTAGACAGCGGCCACACCGAAGTCAGCAGCCCCAAATCAGCCCGGACAAGTAAGACCGAAGACACCGCCGTGCATCGGGTTGTGCCAAATCCTAGCCGCCCCGCCCGCCTGAGGAATGTCGCTGACTGGAAGCGTTCGGCCCACTTTATTCAGATAGCTCGACGACACGCGTCGATCGCCTGGCCGACCTGCCGCGAAATACCGGCGCCATGCTTTTGCGCTGACGGCCCCAAGTTCAAGAGATCAAGAATTCCTGCGAAACGCTGATCGACCTGTCGGTTGAGCTGCCGCGTCGTTGCATCGTAAGCGTTGCAAGCGCCGCAGGCCGTCAAGCTGCCAGACCAGGTAGCTCCTGGCGTGTTCTAAAATAGTTTATGAGATCTTTCAGAGACGAAAACGGAGTAGATGGATGTCCCTTACCGTTTCATTTCTATTCGGAGGATTATCGACGGGGTACGACGCATCAATATCGTCGCTATCCAATATTATTTCTGCATACCATCTATCGCGGAAAACGCGCGCCCCTCTAACATAGCGTGCATGTATCACCTTAGCCGCGATGACGGGCTCGTACGCATAATAGATTTCAATAACCAGTTTACTTCGGCAGATCTGAGGGCCCGTATTTCCAGTCCAGACGTTGGCTCCGGGCACAGCATACATCGAGCATTAGACTTAATCGCATCTCGAAAAGAATACGTCGTGAACTTGCTAAGCGGCCAGTTTGGCGAAGACGGGGGCATACAGACACTCGCAGTGCTTTGGGGCTTGAGGGGAACGTTTGGAGACCCCCACGCTGCGTCACTGACCATGAACAAGTACGCACTCTCCACGGTCGTTTGCTCGCTATTTCCCAATGACGTGGTGAGGATGCCAAAGACAACGCTTGTGAAAGCCGATTTTATGGACGACGCAATTCAATTGTCAAAATCAGTCCAAGGCTCGATCGTCGCTGCCGACCGCAAGATGATCCGTTACCGGTCCTGCCGGCCGCCTGAGACGGAACTGCGCGGCCGCTTGCGAGATCTTGCCAATGAGCGCCG
>NZ_JAMYOT010000064.1:0-15628 GCF_040320005.1 Mesorhizobium sp. M0816
CATCTCGCCCGATGAGTGGGACCCGACGCTGGCGGGGGTTGGGACAAACCGGTATGCCTATGCCGGAAATGATCCGGTGAACCAGAGTGATGCGAATGGGCACTCCTATGGATCACAAGATCCCGGCGGCACGCCTGACAACATTAATGGAAGGGAAAGCACGAAGGAAAACGAACGCCAGAAAGCTGAAAAAGAAATAAGAGATAAGCTCAACGCTGATCCCGATGCCAAAATTGGACTACTCAATGTCTATCCAACTAACAGTAAGAAAGGCTTCAATTTTGTAGCAACTTATGGTTCAAAGTTTGGCACCAAACATGTCACTGGACAATTTAACACGACGACCACTTTTGACGTTAATGTAATTGCGCCTGGTAAATACAATTTAACTGCTAGACCGCATATTACTGTAAAGACTGGATTTTCTGGAATAAAGCAGATGATTGGCTCCTTGATAAGTGGCAATTCTAGCATGGACGTGAATAAGCATCAGGGGCAATACCAAATTAATAACACTGGTGTTCCTGGCACGACGTTGGAAGCTGATGGATCGTTAGTATCTGGGCGGACCATTCATCCAGGGAGGAGTCCCACAACTGGTGAAGGAGGGATATCACTGGGTTGTTTGGTGGCGAACACTAAAGACTATAACTCGCTTATGAATGGGATCGGCCCGAACAAGGTCAGTAGTGCGAGTTTACAGGTAAATGATTTTCCAATTGGTCCGTGAGGAGTTGACATCATGCGTTTCAAAAGAGCATTGCAAATTGTTGGATTTTTCGCAATTTGGTTTTTCGGAGGATCGGCCCAGATTCAGGCCAACGGTACTGTGCCATCAATTCCTGAGATACTGAACTGTTCCAATGGAATCTTTGGCGGCAATTGGCCGTTCAGTTGGCGAGCAGTTGAGGAGAAATGTATCTCACGAGTAACCTCGCAAACTGCGAAGGAGTTCATAGACTGGAATGCGAAAGGTGAAGAATTTACTGAGGATACTGGTGCACTTTACCTTTTCATATGGGCGAGATTGATTGATAAGAATCTTGCGACTCCATTGCAATTTGACGAGAGAACGAAAAATTTTATTCCAATAACTCGATCGCTTACGGACTCTTATGTTGGCATTTACGGCGGTATTGAAAAGTTGCAGGAAGAATTGAAAATGTCTTTGGCCCAAGAAGGGGGTGGGTATGCGAATTCGCTCTATGCGATAAGGCTTTTAGGTTTAGTCCCAATTGGGCACGCGCGGCCCACCATTTTGTTCCTGAAGAGTCTGGTTGATCTTGACACCAACACCTTTAAGGTCACGGGACAATACGGGGAAGAGATCGTAGAAATGCAAGCGTTGTTGGATTATCGGGCCAGTACACAAGGTCGTTAGTTGCCATTCACAGATCGTAGTTATGATGCTGGTCATTACTTAGTGGCCGCTATTGTATGACAGGAATTGGAGAGAATTTCGCAATTTCGGTCACTTTTGTCGCGTTCGCACAACCGTCGTTCCGAGGATAGACTACATGGCGACGCGGTCGCCAAAGTTCATTTGTGCAGGATTTTCCACGCGCCGGACATGTTTTGCAAGCGCTTCGTGCGTCGTTGCCACCGATGAAGATCACCTACGGAATCCTAGAAGATCGGCGCATCACCAATCGTCAATCAACGATCGGCACCTGAGATCGCGGCCACAAAGCTGTGGCTAATCTGCCATCCGCGCTCTCGCCGATATCCACTTCACACCACTAACTGTAATCTTGGTCTGAAAACCTCGGCCGAGAATCAGTCGGGGTGGCGGGCGACTGGTCTTGGCAGCATTCAACGGGCAATTCCTGGATTTTTTCGACTGGTGGCTCGATGAGCTGCGAGCTGTCTGGGCGCGGGTAGTGCCCAAGCAGAAGCTGTCTTCCACAAGCAACTGGATCGTCAGCGTCGCGGATGACGGCATCCGCGTGCGCGAGACAAATGCGCCCGAGTTTCAATCGATTCCTTTGCCGCCAAATGCTTCGGCAGATAAGATTTCCGAGCTGTTACAGACCGCGGTTCAGCGCAAACGGCCGACGTTCGAAATCCAGATCCAACCGGGGTTGTTTCTGACACGGCAACTGGCGAAGAGACGACTGCCACTTCGGCAAGCGAGAAGTATGGCCGAGCTCGACCTGCTGGCCTCGACACCGATCGACCCGGCGCAGGTGCATATTGTCTTTGCGGAACACTCTGATCAGCACTGTTCCTACCACGTCGTGAAGACCAAGACGCTAGCGGCCGTTCTGGAAGCTGTTCGCCTTGCCGGCGGAACCGTCGGCTCACTGTCTGTGGCCGATGCAGACCAGACGCGACAGGCCGACCAGGTAAGCCTGGCTGCCGTTTGGCCAGCGACAAAACGCGACCGTCGCGCGAGGATCGCCTGGACGGCGGCGTGTTCAGTAATGCTTGGCACAGCACTTTTCACCTTTGGCCATGCGCAATGGCGTTATTGGCAGGCCGGCTCGGAGCTGGACGCGCAAATCGCCGACGCGCAAATCCTGGCCAAGGCAGCGCGATCGTCGCTGCAGAAACGACAGGCAAGCATCGAACAGGTCGAAAAAATCCGAAACGAGAAAAAGACATCTGCCTCGCTGGTTCGCGTCTGGGCAGAACTGACCCACCTGCTTCCCGACACGGCTTGGCTGACCGACCTGTCGTCGAAAGGCGGCGAGTTGACCATCACCGGGTTTTCAACCTCCGCTGCGGAACTGATCGAGCCGCTGGATGCATCGCCGCGGTTTTCAGCGCCCGAATTCGCGGCGCCCGTTGTCAAGATTCCCGGCCAGGATGGCGAGCGCTTCACCATCACGGCAAAAATCGGGGCGCTTTGATAATGCTCTCCACCATCCTCAACGCACGCCCCACGGTACGCCGCCTGATCGCGCTCGCTATCGCAACTGCCGTGGCCTGCGTCACAGGCTGGGTAGTTTTCATGGCATTTGAGAGCGTCGCTGTGGCAAAAGCCGGGATTGAGGAAAAGCGTGAAATGCTGGGCCAATTGCAGGCCGTGGCAGCACTGGCAAAACGTCTCAACAGTGCGGCGGCATCCGATCCAGCCGTTGGTGCGACTGCCGAGTTTTTGACAGGGGAAAGCGAAGCGGTCATTCGCGGTGGGCTTCAGACCCGGCTGAATGCGATTGCGGCTTCGAATGGCGTCACCGTGCTGTCGGTCGGCAATGCGCCGGCTCTCACCGAAGCAGGCGTGGACTTTATTGGGTTGAGGGCAAATTTTTCAGGGCCTCTGGAAGGCGTGCACAATGCCATCCTCGCGATCGAAACCTCGCTTCCGGTCCTGTTCATTCGCGAGGCCACCTTGCGGACGACGAATGTCGGACCGGCGGCCGGCCGAACGGCGGACTCGGAGCTTTTTGCCGAGATTCTGTTCTATGGGCCATTGCAGTCAAAGGTGGCGTCGTCGTCTGGCGGGGCAAAACCATGACTGGAAAATTTGTAGCACTAGCCCTGGCGGCGATGATTGCAGGCCTCGTTGCGGTCAATTTGGTGCTCTACGAGACGCCCGTCGACACCGCACCGACCCTATCCGCTAAGGCGCGCGATGGAGGGGTGGCACCGGGCTCGCCGGGATCACTCCAGATTCCGGAGGCAGGTGATTTCACCGAAACTTTTGAGCGGCCTCTTTTCAGCCCAACGCGCAGAAAATTCGTACCCGAACCGGTCGCGTCGCAGCCAGTCGAAGTCGCCTCCGTGGCCGTCGAGCAGCCGGCCGCGCAGAACGTTGCGCCGGCAGTTGCGCCGTCACTGCTAGGGATCAGCATCCACGGCGGGTCGGCCAAGGCGTTGCTGCAGATCGCGGGAGCCGAAAGCGCTTCTTGGTACGGCAATGGCGAGACTGTCGATGGCTGGACCGTTTCGACGGTCAACAAAGATCAAGCCGTACTGGAGCGGGACGGCAAGATCACCCGCATCTCGCTCTATCCCGCAGCGCAGGATGACCAGTCGACCGGGAGTGCTGGCCAGTGACCGAGGAGCGCTCTGAAGGCGAAAATGGAAGCGCGGGGTTTTCGCTCGTTGCTGTGCTGGTCTTCATGCTGATCGTATCAGCTATCATCGTTCCCTTTGCCGTGACGGCAAAAACAAAGTTGATGATCGCCAACAATGAGGTCGAGCAGGAGCGTCTGTCGCTGCTTGCCGAAGGCCTGGCCAATGTGGTTTCGAGTGAATTGGCCAATGGCTCGGGGACAGAAAAGCTGCGGCTGGACGCCACGCCGATTGCCTGCCGGTCGGGGGAATTCACCTTCGATGTGCGGATACAGGACCATAGCGGGCTGATCGATCTCAATGCCGCGGATGCCCATCTGCTGTCGCTGGGCTTTGCATCGCTTGGTTTCGATCGGCAGACGTCCGAAGAATTGGCCGAGGCGGCTATCCAGTTTCGGGGCAGCACGAATGCTTTCGCCGCGCAGGCCGAACCCGCATCCTCCGTGGGGCCGCCTCAAAACAAGCAGGCGCCATTCGAATCGGTGTCCGAATTGCAGGAGTTTTCGGCACTAGCTTCGACGCCATTGCATGATCTCCATGATGTCTTCACGGTCTTTTCGAAGCGCGGCACGCTTAGCCTCGACCTTGCTCCGAGCCGCCTCCGAACTGTCCTCGCAGATGCGTCCGGGAGCGGCGCTTCAACGACGGAAGGGGCAAGCGAGGGCTCAACCTATTCCGTCGAAGTCACAGCGAGGCGAGATGGATCGGGAATTGCAGGCCAAGTCGGATTTATCATCGAGAAATACCCCGCCAGTGCGGCAGGCTTTCGACGTCTTTCACGAAGTCCCGCGGCGGACATAACAAAGCTTGCGGCCACGACATTCTCTGAAAACTGCGACGCGCTTTTCGGGCCTGAGGTAGCGCAGATCCTGAGGGGATGGGCGTCATGAATGCGGCCGCGCGGAGCTCCGGCGTCGAGGCGTTTCTTGCTTTTCTCGAAAGCGAGAAAGTGCTGAGCGCGCACGCGGCTCAGCGCGCCCTGGGAGCATCGAAGACTTCGGGGCATCCGTTCGACACGGTGATGACCGAACTCGGGCTGATTGGCGAACAAGAACTTGCCGCCAATCTCAGCCGTTTCATGAACCTGCCGTCACCTGTCGATATTCCGGAGCAGTTCAATCCAGAGCTGTTCTCAGGCGTTCCACTGATCTACCTGCGTGACAATGCCATTCTTCCCCTGGACATGGACGCCGAGCGGCTAGTTGTCGCCGTCGCCGATCCGTTCTCGTCGGCTATGATCGATGCGCTGGCCTTTCACTATGAGCGGACACCGGCGCTGAGAGTATTGCCAAGGCGCACGATTATCGAATGCATCGACCGGATCGAGCAGTCCGCCAGGGGAGCTGTGTCATCTGATGCAGACAGTGCCACCTCGTCGGATTTCGGTCCCGACGACCTGGAACGACTGAAGGACTTTGCCCGCGAGGCGCCGATCGTCCGCTTTGTCGCCGACACCATCCACAAGGCGGTCGATGCGAGAGCAACCGATATCCATATCGAACCGCTCGAGGATCATGTCCGGATCCGCTTCAGGCATGACGGCATGCTGTCCACCGTCGATACGGCACCGGCCGCGATGCTGTCCGGCATTTCGACGCGCATAAAAATCCTGTCGCGGCTCAACATCGCCGAGCGGCGGCTGCCGCAGGACGGACGGATGCGCATTGCGGTGCGTGGCCGGGATATCGACCTTCGCGTCTCGGTGATTCCGTCCATTCACGGCGAAGCCATCGTGCTCAGGATTCTCGACCGCGCCGGCGTCGAGTTGCGGCTGGGAAAACTCGGCTTCGACGATGCCGCACAGGCCAAGATCAGAAGCATGTCGCAAGCCGCCAACGGCATCGTGCTGATCACCGGGCCGACCGGCAGCGGCAAGACGACGACACTCTATTCGATCCTTTCCGAGCGCTCGCGGCCAGATGTGAAAATTTTCACGGTCGAGGATCCGGTCGAGTACCGGATGGCGGGCATCACGCAGTTGCAGGTCAATCCGGCGATCGACCTCGATTTTGCCTCAGCGCTCCGTTCGATCCTGCGGCAGGATCCCGACATCATCCTGCTTGGCGAAATTCGCGACCGCGAGACGGCGCAAGTCGCGGTCCAGGCGGCTTTGACCGGCCACTTGGTATTTTCAACACTGCACACCAACAGTGCGGCCGGAGCACTGACGCGCCTTCGCGACATGGGCATCGACGGCTATCTGCTCGGGGCGACGATCCGAGGCGTCATTGCGCAAAGGCTGTTGCGGCGCGTCTGCCCGACTTGCCGTGAGACGGATCAAACCGGCTCGACCTGCCGAAGCTGCAATGGTTCCGGCTACAGCGGGCGCACCGTCACTTACGAAATGCTGCAGGTGTCGCCGCGTATCGCCGAGCTTATCAACCAGGGTGCCGGCGAAATGGAGATCGGCAGGGTTGCAGCGGAAGACGATCTCGTCCCGATGGTGCTCCATGCAAAGGCGCTCGCGCAGTCGCAGGTGACGACAATGGAAGAAGTCCGGCGCGTCATCGACCTCAACGGAGGCGGTTGATGCCGGCCTTTGCGTATCGCGCCTATCTTGTCGATGGCAGCAGGGAAACCGGCGTCCTCGACGCGTCGACCAAGCAGGATGCTGCCCGCAAATTGGCGCAACAGGGGCGCCGGTCCTATCATCTCGCTCCCGTGGACGGCACAAAGCAACTCGTTCGACTGCCTGGACGCGGTGCGCTAACGTTTATGCGACGGGTCGATCTCAGCCGCCTATTTTCCGAGCTTTCGGTGCTGTTGAACGCCGGTTTCACCGTCGACCGCGCCCTGAGCGCGGTGATTTCAGGCGAAGGTAATCATACGCGGCGCCAGCAGTTGCAGTCCGTGCTCGACCTCACGACCGGCGGCCGCCCGATTGCCGAAGCCTTTGCCAGCCTGCCGGGGATCACATCCGACGTGGCGGCCCTGCTCGCCAGCGGCGAACGCAGCGGCAAGATGGCGTTCATCTGCCAAAGGCTGGCCGATACATTCGAAGCAAAGGCAAAGCGTCGTGCAGCCATTGTGGAAGCGCTGACCTATCCCGCCTTTCTGCTGGTCGTCATGAGCGGGGCGCTCGTCATTCTGGCGACGGTGCTCGTGCCCGCGCTGGAGCCGATTTTCGAAGGCTCGTCGGCGGCAAAACCCTTCACCATGAAGCTGCTTTCCGTGCTCGGCACGGTCTTCACCGACTATCCCTTCGTGTTCCCGCTCGCGGCAACCATCGCTCTGCTCTTGTATCTCTTTCTTTCGAGGTCGGCGGGAGCGAAGGCGTTGTTCTCGCGCTGGCTGCTGAGACTTCCGTTGGTCGGCCCGCTGGTCAAGGACACGGTGATCGCCCGCTATCTTGAGACTTTGTCCCTGCTGCTCGGCAATGGGGTGGCAATGACCGAAGCGCTTGGCCTGTCGGCGAATGTCTCCCGGCAGAGTTCACTACGGGCAAGTTTTACCGCGATCGAAGATGACGTGGCCAATGGCGCCCGCCTTCACAGTGCGATCGTCAAGGCTGGCATCTTCGACAACGCGACGATGTCGCTGATCTCGCTCGGCGAAGACGCCAACGCGCTTCCCGTTGTGCTGGATCGTGCCGGAAAGATGCTCCAGGCCACGCTGACCCGGCGGATCGACACCATGCTGAAACTGCTGACGCCGGCTTTGACGATTTCGCTTGGTTTTCTGGTGGGGAGCCTGGTCATTTCGGTGATGACGACGATCCTCAGCATCAACGATCTGGCCCTGAAATGACGGACGCACCTCCCTCCTGTCAACGAGAAAACGCGACGGCCGGTTTCACTCTGGTCGAGATGTTAGTCGTCCTGGCAATCATGGCTGTCGTCGCGGCCATTGCAGCTCCGGGCATCGCCAGAAATTATCGAACCAGGAACCTGGAAAGCTTGACGAGCGAGATCACCACGCGACTGCGCCTGTCACGCACGTCTGCAATCGCCACGGCCAGGCCGAAACAGATAGTCATCGATCCTCGTGCCGGCGCGATCCGCTTCGATGATCGAGACACGCTCGTCCTGCCCGAAGACGTGGAAGTGACTGTGACGACAGGGCTGGAAACTGTCGCCGCGGAACGGCAGGCGACCTTGACATTCCTGCCGGACGGCAGCGCTTCCGGGCTGGACATCGATCTGCAACGCAAAAGCCAGACGGTACGCATCGAGGTGAACTGGCTGACCGGGCTTGCGACGCGGCGGACACTGCCATGATCTCGCAGGCAGTCCCAGATTCCGATGCAGACGGTTTTTCGATCCTGGAGATGATCGTCGCGATGACGATCCTGGCGCTTGTGCTTGGCATAGCAAGCCAGTCGATCGTGATGGCGAGCCGCAGCATCGCGGTTGCCAAGGCACAGGTCGAAGCCGCTCGCGCGGTTCGCGAGATGCTGGCCGATCACCAAGCTGGTCGCGGATCGAATTCAACCGCCTCCGATGCCGCGCAGCCCGGCTGGAGCCTGAAAACCCGCACGATTGAGATATCGAAGGCGAAACTAACAGCGATTATCATTGAGAGAACCGGCGCCGCTGGTGCCGGGCGTGGCGAGCCGTTTCTGACGTTTGTTCCCGTCCAGGATACGAACTCTCAATGAGCCGCTCATCGGGTAGTTGCGGACAGTGGCTCCCAGGGTTTCCCGTCCTCAAGCCCAGCTTCGAATGGTGCCGCCTGGGTGGAACTCGCGCGTCATCGGCGTCGGTCGAGGGTTTTGCGCTGATCGACGTGCTCGTTGGGCTTGCCCTGGTCGGCGTGATTTCCTCGCTGATGATTGTCTTTCTCGGACAAGCCCGCACGATGATGCGCATCGAGAAGGCAACCGAGATGCAGATGGAGGTCGATGCTGCCTCGCGGTTTCTCGAAACCGCAATCAGCCGTGCAGAGCCGCTGCCGTTGTCAAAATCGTCGCCGGAGCATGTGATCTATCTCAGCGGTGAACCGGGCCGAATCGAATTCAACGGCGTTCAGGCGATCGGCTTCAGATCCTCGGCACTGCGGGAGATCACCGTTTCCCTTGGAAGCGAAGCTGAAGACATCCTGACCATCGACCAAAAACCACGGCGCGGTAGCGACAGCAGCAGATCAACAGAAAACCAATCAGTTCGACTGATTGCTGGTGTGACCGCCATAAAATTCGAGTATCTCGACGGCTCGCCAGGAGCATCTCTGTGGTCGGACAGCTGGAGCGCCCAGCGGCGCCTGCCGGCCGCTGTGCGGTTCACAATCTCGGTCGATCGGGACGGCGCAGCCTACTCATCCGCAGGCTTTGCGCGCCTCGAGTTGGCAGATCGCCAAGCACAGCCCAGGAACTGACGATCTCCCATCCTAACGCTTGATCAGTTGGTAATGTCCTGATCTTCGCCGCTGCCGTCCGGCTTGCTGTCGCGGCCGAAGGTGCGGATCATCACACCGCTCGCATCGGCCTTCACCTCGTAGGCATAAGGTTTCCCCCAGGGATCGTTCAGCCCGGTGGTCCCCTTGAGGTACGGCCCGTTCCAGCGCTCTTCACCGGCAGGCGCCGTCACCAGCGCAGAGAGGCCTTCCTCCGAAGTCGGATATTTGGCGTTATCAACATAGTAGAGTTCGAGGGCGCTTTCGATGTTGCGGATTTGCGCTTTGGCCGCGTTGGTCCTGGCCGAGCCGAGATAGCGCAGGACCTGCGGGGCAGCGAGCGTGGCGATCAAGGCGATGATGGCAAGTACCACCAGAAGCTCGACCAGCGTAAAGCCGCTTTCATGATTTTCGCTTTCACGGCGGTGTTTTCTGCTTGGTCGAATGAAACGGAGAGAAGTCATTGGAGTGATCCCATGTTCCAACCTGCAAATTGTTCCAGCGCCCAGGTGCAGCCGAGGCCCGCAGCGATGAACGGACCGAAGGGGACGCGCACCCGCGCGGCCGCTGGACCCACCGCGACCACCTGACCACAGATGAACAGCAGCGCGCTTGCGCTTGCTATGAACAGCAAGATCGGCAGCAGCAGCGGGTTGATCCAGCATGCGGCGGCGGCAAGCATTTTGACGTCGCCGAGCCCAAGACCGATCCGGCCGGTAATTGCGAAATGACCATGCCGGATGAGCCAGACAGCGGACAAGGTTCCAACAGCGAACAGGACTTGGCTCGGGACTTGATCTGGTTGTGTCGCAGCTTGGAAGCCAAGGCCCGTGCCGGCCAACGCCAGATTGAATTCATCGGGAATAATCAGCCGTCGAAAATCCGCGACTGAAATGGCGAAAAGGATTGCCGCCAGCGCGATCGTCGCAATCAGCACGAGAGACAAGTGGGCGCTCATCAGTATTTCAGTCGTTTGAGATTCTGTTGCAGAGGGGTTCCGCCGCGGCGCTGCTGGATCGGCGTCTGCAGGCTGATCTTGCCGCGGAATTCATCCGTGACCTGGCGCGCCTCGCTAATGTCGCGGATAACGCGCGGTCGAATGAAGATGATCAGCTCGGTCCGCCCGACGCTGTCGCTCTTGTGCTTGAAGGCGTTGCCGATGATCGGGATGTCGCCGAGGATCGGCACCTGGCCGCGATCGACATTGTTGCGTTCCTGAATAAGGCCGCCGAGCGCCAGGCTCTCGCCGTCATTGACTAGCACGCGGGTCTGGATCTTGCGCTGCTGGATGGTTGGCGAATCGATGCCGGAGCTGGTCGTCTTGGTAACGTTGCTGACCTCTTGGCTGATATCGAGCATGACACGGCCAGCATTGTTGATGCGCGGCGTGACCGTGAGTATGACACCGGTATCCTTCATCTCGACCGAATTGACGATCGGCGCGTCAGCGGTCGATGTTCCCACAGCCTGCTGCGTGATGATCGGCACCTGGTCGCCAACCTGCAGGATTGCCTTCTGATTGTTGAGCGCCATGATGGTCGGCGCCGATATCACATTGACATCGGTGATGCTGGCGAGTGCGTTCAGCGTGACCTGGATGTTGTCGGTCGCGTAGGTCCAGCCAAAACCGGGAAAGGTCGCGCCGGTGAAACCGCTGGCCACGTCGGACAGCGAGATCTTCATACCATTGTTTTCGAAGAACCAGCGAAGCCCGAATTTCAGCTCGTCGTTCAGCGTCACTTCGGCAATCACCGCCTCCAGCATCACTTGCGTCGGCAAAACGTCGAGCTTCGCTAATATGTGCTGGATGCGATCATAGTCTCGTGCCGTGGTCTGGATCAGCAGCGCATTGTTCTCGACATCGGCAACGACCTTGGCATGGGTGGGCGACTGTCCGTCCGGCGCCAAAGCCAGTGAAGGCGACGGCCCGGTCAATGGCACAGGCGTCACGCCATCGGATTGCAAAGCGATCGGCGTCATGTCGGGCGACACGTTCGCGCCGGCCGTTTCTCCCTCTGTCTCGACCGACGTGCCCAGAACCGAGCTCAACACCGCGGCGAGTTCCTTGGCCGGGCGGTTCTGAATCTCATAGACGAAAAGCTGGTCCTCGTTGGTCTCGGCCAGCTTGTCGAGCTTGCCGATCCACACCGCAGCGCGGCTGAGATAGGCCGGGCGCGAGGTGATCACCAGCACCGAATTCAGCCTGTCGTTGGGAATGAATTGGATGATCTTGGCGCCAGGGCCGTTCTTGGTGCCGAAGATCGAATCGAGCTCAGAGGCAACGGCTTCCGGCTTTGAGGTTTTCAGAGGATGGAGCGCGACCGACATGCCCCGCATCCAGTCGACGTCGAACACCGAAACCGCTTCGCGAATGGCATCGAGATCGCTGTTGTTGCCGGCGACGGTGATCAGGTTGCGGGTGGAATCGACCCTGAGCACCGAGCCTTGCCGGGTGATCGGCTCCAGTATAGTCTTCATTTCTTCGGCTGCGATATATTGCAACTGCAACACCTGCACCTTGATGCCGGGGCCGGAAGGCGAGACCGACGGCACGCTGACCGACGGCGTGCTGGACATGATGTCGGAAAGCGGCACGATCTGGTACGTGCCTGCGCGCTTGGTGATACCGGCATTGTTTACGGCAAGTGCGGATTCCAGGATATCGACCAGCGCATCCTGCGACACAGGTTGTGACGTCTGCAGCGTCACTGTGCCCTGCACGCGCGGATCGACGATGTAGTTGAGGTGGAGCGCGTCGCCAAGCACGGCCTTTGCTGCTTGTGCGATAGGTGCGTTGACCAGATTGAGCTCGAATTGGCCGGAACCATCGGCCGTCACTTGGGCGATTGGCGCGCCAGACGACACAAAATTGCCCGAGCCCTCATACTGCGCACCAGAAAAACGCTGGGCTTCACCTGCCGCAGTTAGGGGATGAGAAGCGTTATAACCCGCCCGCAATGGCGAGCTTTTCGCATGGAGGCTGTCGACAGTCTCGGTGAAAAAATCCTTGCCCGATGGCGAGGTGCAGCCTGCGCATGCGAGCAGCATGCACAACACGACGCAATTACTCAGATTGATCGACATCCGCCCGATTCCCCTAGCTTTTTAGTCTAGGGCTTGTTGGGGACGAGCGCTGGAATTGCTGGCGTTATTCCGAATCTATCCACAGGGTAGGTGACGATGATTTCGACGCCGGCATTGGTAAGGGTTTTAGTCGACGGCGAGAGGTGCGAAAATCTCGTCCGCAGACGGATTGAGCATCAAGGGGGACGGATTGGAATTCGGGCGCGCTATTGAAATAGGGCGCATTGGAGTCCCGCAAGCGGATTCCGCAGCCACCCACACTGGCGATCCAGTCGCTGGTAGATGAGCGCTTTTGCTTCGGAACAATCTGGCCCAAACTTTCCGCCGCTCATCGAGCCACCAGTCGAGAAAACCAGAAATGCGCGTTGAGTGTCGCCACGACCAGCTGTCCGCCGCCTCACACACAACAACACGAATACTCTTGATCGAAGTCGGCCCGGTTCTAAGCTTCTTACGCATGGCCGCTGAAATTGCTTGCGGCAATTGAGACTGTCCATAGGCAAGCACTATGGGGTGACGGCGGTGTCCGAACCAACCGTTGGGCAGTGACACAGTTGTAGCCTTGGACCGAGTCGGTCGATGCAGTTATCGCGCACAGCCGATAATTTTTGGCAAGAATACTTTCATGAACTCATAGATATTTCCTTTCCCAAGGTCCACTTCATTTGTTTCCAAGAAATCAAGAAATTCCTCACAAAGCTTTTTCCGCCCACCAAAAGCTTTATCGAAAATCTCGATAAGAGCGAATTCGCCAAATACGAAGGTGAAGTCGCAGTCCAAATCGGCGCAAATTGCAAGGCGGCCATCCGCTCGCATCATCCCGCATGGCCGCATACCTAGCTCACTAGCATAGACGTATAGCCAATCTCGGCGTTCTGGACTGTATGGCGCCCAAAAAACCGGCTCCGGACTACGCTCGGCCAAAGATTCCACCCAGAGATAACACCCTCCAACGAAATGCTTGCGAAAAAAGGCATCGAACATCTCTTCCGTCCATGTGCCATTGGTTGGCCCTTGAACCCCCAAGCACCCTTCAAGCAACCGAGCTTCGATATTTGCCTTGGGAGCATAAAGCTTCCGATCGGGAACAATATCATCGCCCATCTCCACGAGCTCGATTTTCCGGAGCAACAAGCTGCGCGCGGCCTCTCTTTCTTGGGCGGATAGAGGCCGCAATCCATCTAAGATTTGTTTGAGTTGAAAACGAGCGCTAGTCATTTGATGCATCCGGTTTCAGAAGTCGAGCTACGAAATCTGACCTATGGCGTTTGCGTCGTGGTTTGGCTGCTGGAAGAGTCGGAGCCATTGGTTTCAGTGCCATCATTGGTCTCGTCACTATTTGAGCTTTCCTCGCCTTGCGTCTGGTCCGGCTGAACATCGAATTTCTGGTTCTTTTTCCTGTCATCCGGATGCTGCAATTCTATTCCAGGGTTCTTTGTCGACGTTCGTTCAGGATAGCTAACGACTCTTGTTCCATCCGGAAATGACGTAACGGTGACACCGTCTTTATTTGTCTTTGGATCAGCTCCAGGAAGGGCTTTAACTGCGTCGAGATTTTTGGCGGCTTGGGATTCCTCAACGGCTTTCTGTTTTACTGAACCCTTATTCTGTTTGGCTGGAGTAGTCCCCTGGTTTAACGCTTTTTCGACCTCCGGAAATCCTGCTGGAGGGGCGTTCTCGTCAGGTTCCTCCTCGCTTATCATACCATAGATGCCATAGCCTACGACACCTACCGCTCCTACGACGGCTACAGCCACGGCAATCGCTGCAAGGGCTTCGCACCCCCCAGCCGCACAGGCCACCCCAAGTGCAATTCGACCTCCCCAGACGGCAGCGTTATGCCCATTCGGATCGCTTTTGTTCACCGGATCGTTTTGGGCGTAGGCATATCGGTTAGTACCGACTCCTAGTTTGGTCGGATCCCAATCGTCGGGCGAGATGAAGCGAACGAGCTGAACATTTGAGCGCGCGCTCAGCAGCTGCGGTAGGCGCGAACCATATGCCGACGCATAAGCTCCGGCGGTGCCCGACGTCATCATAGAGATGGCTAACATCACCGCCAATATACGTTGAGCAATCCGGTTGCCGATTGATCTCGTCATGCTAAATTTCCCCGTGTTCATCAATCACTGTGTCGGTGCCTAATTCAGCTTCGGCTCGCGCCAGCCGAGTGCTTCGGCCTTGGCGAAGGCTTCGCGATTGGCCCGATAGAGATCGTTGGCATAGACGATGCGATCGGCCGGAATGTCGGTCTGCTTCGGGTATTTCTGGACGATGTTAGTATCGAGCAGCCGGTAATAGGCCGTGCCCTTCTTCACCAATGTATAGGCATTGGCCGGATAGGCTTCTATCAGAACATCGGCGACAGCGATCGCGTCGTCATAGCGCCCGGTTGCAAGGAGATCATCGAGGATCGGCGTTGCGATGATCGACAGTGCCTCGCGCTGCGAGAGCGTCTTGAGGTAAACGCCATTGGCAATCGCCTCGTTCGTCATCGGCACTTTTTGCTGATACCACGCATCACGCGTAAATCCAGCGCCGCTGGTTGTCTCGAGATTCCAGGTCAAGCCCGTCTCGTCGTCAGTGTATTTAACGAAGACGTGCAGCGGCGCTGTCGACAGCGTCACATTGAGCCCGAGCCGCTTGCCCAGAATGAGGAACAAGGTCGGCATGGAGACGCAATTGCCCTTCCTGGTCGCAAGATAATTGGAAAGCGACTGCGAGCCGGGTTTCTGGCCGTAGGGATCTGAAAGATCATATTCAAACGGCCGGCCATTATTCCACCAGCCACCCTCGTAGAGAAAGGTGCGGAGCGCCTTCATCCTCTCCATGCTGGTGGAAGCCGCTTCAGGAGGCAGACTGCTGAGCATCTTGTTGACAGTGACGACCATTGCGTCGGTCTCGCCGAGAGCGGCCACTTCGTTGATTGACGGATCAACGAACTTGTCGACCGCGAGCTTTGCGCGAGCAAAATCCGCCTGCTCGTCGGGCGAGTTGATCAATGTTCGGGCGAAGGCAGCTGGGTTCGATCTGTCAATGTCTTCAGCTCTGCACAGGCTGGTTGCCGCCAGCACAAAAAGCAGAATTGAAGCCAGCTTGACTGCCATGTGGGTAATCATCGCACTTCCTCGATGTTGCCCATTATGGCGAAGGCTTGTTCTTGGCGTCTGAATCCCCTGGATCTCTGGGAACA
>NZ_JAMYOT010000065.1:0-14115 GCF_040320005.1 Mesorhizobium sp. M0816
CCACCATCGCCACGCTGCTGACCACCGCCAAGATGAATCAGGTCGATCCACACGCCTGGCTCACCCTGACCCTCGAGCGCATTGCCAATGGCTGGCCAAACAGGGTATCGAGGCGCTCATGCCTTGGAACTACCATCGCTGAACGGCATCAGCTACCCGCTTACGGTAGACGCAGCCGCCTATGAGCATAGGTTCTACGATCACGTGCACCGGGCACACCACCCCGCCCACACCCCCGTGCCTGGTGAACGACTGATCGCCCGCCGTGCCGAAAGGTGCGGCGGGCGGTTCCCGATCGCCGGGTTTTGTCGGCGCTCAGACCAGAGGCACGTCGCAGCGCGAGCGCAGTTTCTACCTAATGGAAGTCAATCTTTTTTGACGACTGCGAGGTGTGTCTTTGGAGACTGATGAGCGCAGGCGTGTCGATCTTCGACGCTATGCGCCTAGCGAGTTCCCGCAATTCGAAAAAGCCGTCAATACTCATTAGGCTCAACGGTTGGCCTGACGAAGTGTCCCACCGCAAAGGTGCTTTGTCTTGCCTGTACGAAGATCCGTTCATCTCGCAAATGGCATCGTAAATCGCCTGTGCGATCGACATTTCGGCGAGGATACGCTCTGCATCTTTTTGGCTATTCACGAAAAGTTCCCCCAAATCCGCGCTCCCCTTAGCCGGTTTCATTAGAAGCCGCTAGATTACCCGGATGTGACACCTCGGATAAAATCGATTGATATGGCGGAGGGAGCACGCCGGGCTTTTTGTCTGGCCGTATGTACGCGATGAAAAATCGACGTTTTTGTTGCTGCAGCCCGGCGCCCGCCGGCTCGAGTTCATCCGCCGATGGAGCCAAAGCTGGTCGCCAAGCCGCCCGGTGGCGAGTGATCTTGCCCCCAGTTTTCTATCCAGTTTTGAGTTCGTTTCCGGCGTGGGTTGTGCCCTGCTGGGCGGGTGAAGCGGCGGGCGCTGGCGCGGAGCCTTTGGCATAGCGCAGCGCGAGCGACCGTCGCAGATTGAAGGTGGTGGCGAACTCGGCCGGTGTCTGCCAGGCGATTTGGGAATGCGGCCGCGCGGTGGTGTACAACACGACGACAGTACACCCACGGGACGGAGGTTCGCGAGCTTTTATATCCGTGGCATCCTTGGTGCGGTCAGCTCGTGCATGTCCATGCCCAGGTGCTCGACTATGTCGGGCGCTATACGTCGATCCGTCGCTGGCGGCTTGCTGGCCTGCCAACCTTCCTGCCACCACAGAAGGTTCAGTTGGTTCTCGATGCCTGCCATCGGACCACGGCAATGGGGCTTCGCGACTATGCGGTTCTGATGGCGCTGGCCAAGCTGGGCTTGCGCGCCAGCGAGGTTGCGGCGCTCAGTCTTGACGATATCGATTGGCAGTCGGGCAGTGTCCTCGTCCATGGCAAGGGACGGCGGCAAGCGATGATGCCACTACGCCACGACGTCGGTGCAGCTGTCGTCGCCTACATCCGGCATGGGCGACCGGCTTCAGCGTGTCGCCGATTATTTCTGCGAATGCTTGCTCCGCACGTCGGCTTTGCCTCAGGCTGCGCCATCACGATGATCGCGAAGGAGGCCCTCGAGCGGGCAGGTATTCACGGCTATGCGCACCACGGCGCGCACCTCTTCCGCCACAGCCTTGCGACCGACCTGCTGCGGTCGGGGGCCAGCTTTGCTGAGATCGGCCAGTTGCTTCGTCACCGGAGCATCGACAGCACGAGGATCTATGCCAAGCTCGACATCGAGAAGCTGCGCGAACTAGCCTGCCCTGGCCGGGAGGTGTCCAATGAGCCGTCTTCGAACAGCGCTCGAGCGCTATGTGGGCATGCGCCAAGGATTGGGATACAAGTATCATGGCCCCGCTCGACGGTTCTCGGATTTCGTCACCTTCATGGAGGCTCGCGGCGCCGAGACCATCACCACGGCGCTGGCAATGAAGTGGGTGACGTTGATCGGCCGACAAGCGAGTTGGTCCATCCGCCTGACCGATGTGCGCTGCTTCGCTCAGCACCTCGCTCATTTCGACCCGATGACGGAAGTGCCACCTCAAGGCGCTGTGCCGCCGGCGCGGCGGGCCAAGCCCTCATCTATACCGATGAGATCACGGCGCTTTTGGCGGCGGCACTGTCGCTGCCGCCGGCCAACGCCCTGCGTCGCTGGACATATCATTGTCTGTTCGGATTGATAGCGGTCGCCGGGCTACGCCATTCCGAAGCGCTCGACCTGCGCCGGGACGACGTCGATCTGGACCAAGGTATCCTCACCATTCGGGAGACGAAGTTCGGCAAGTCGCGGCTGGTCCCGCTCCATGCCACGACGGTCGCCGTGCTGTCGGACTACGCCGCGCGACGCGACGCGCATCTCGTCGCGCCTCGTAGCCCCTATTTCTTTGTCGCCGAGCAGGGCGGCAGATTGCTGCACCAATACGTGCACCGGGTGTTCTGGCAGCTGTCGCGACAGATCGGTCTGCGGCAGCGGGGACAGCGTAATGGTCCGCGGGTTCACGATCTTCGTCACCGTTTCGCCGTCCAGGCCCTGACCAACTGGTATCGTGCGGGCGAAGATGTCGAGCGGGAACTGCCGGTCCTCTCGACCTTTCTCGGCCACGCCAATGTTCGCGACACCTACTGGTATCTATCCGCCGCGCCGGAGCTAATGACCCATGCTGCGCGACTGCTGGATGAGCGGTGGGAGGTTCGCGCATGAGCGCCTCGAACGATTTAGCCGTGCTGATCGAGCGGTGGTTCACCGATCGGCTCATGCGACATCGAGGTGTAAGCTCCAACACCATCGCCTCCTATCGCGACACCTTCCGGCTCCTGTTTGCATTCGCGCAGACACGCCTTGGCAGGTCTCCGACGCAGTTGACACTGCGGGATTTGGGCGCGCCTTTCATCGGCGCATTTCTGGAGGACCTCGAGACACTGCGGTCCGCCTCAGTGAGGACCCGGACCTCCGCCTCACAGCCATTCGGTCTTTCTTCAGATATGCGTCGTTCGAGGAGCCGGCCCATAGCGCTCAGATTCAACGCGTGCTCGCGATCCCGAGCAAGCGATGCGACAAGCGACAGCTTCAGTTTCTCACCAGGCCCGAGATTGAAGCGATCCTGGCCTGTCCGGATCGCAGCACATGGCTGGGACGGCGTGATCACACTCTGCTGTTGCTGGCCGCGCAAACAGGCCTGTGGGTCTCGGGGATCATCGATCTCAACCGGGACTCGGTCATGCTGGGGCACGGTGCCCACGTGCGATGCGTTGGCAAGGGCCGCAAGGAGCGAAGTACGCCGCTCACCAAGGTTGCACAGCAAGCCCTTCGGGGCTGGCTCAACGAGCCCAGGAACGGGGCGCAACGGCTCTCTTTCCGAACATGCACCGCGGCAGGCTGAGCGCCGACGGCGTGCAGGCGCTGCTGAACAAACATGTCGCCAAGGCTCGCGAACACTGCGTCATCCTCCGCTCGAAGCGGGTGTCGCCTCATATTTTGAGGCACAGCGCTGCCATGGAGCTGCTGCAGGCGGGCGTCGATTGTTCGGTCATCGCCCTATGGCTGGGCCATGAGGCGATGGAAACGACGCTGACCTATCTTCACGCACATCTTGAGCAGAAGGAATCCGCACTTGGCAAGTTGAAGCCATACGAACGCGCAAAGGCCGAACGATTTCGGCCAAACGACCGACTTCTTGAATTCCTGAACGCCCTTTGAGCATGAGAACTATGCCGAGTGTCAACGACCGGTTCTCGGTCGAAATGGCGGGCAAAGCGCTTCATACCGCCATGGATCGGAAGAGGCGCTCGGCATAGTTTGGCGGTCGGCATAAACGGCGAAGCTCAACGACGTCGATCCGCAGGCCTGGCTGGCCGACGTCCTCACCCGCGTCGCCGATACGCCGCAGAACCGGCTTCATGAACTGCTTCCGTGGAATTGGCAGCCCCGCCAGATCCTTATGGCCTCGGCCGCGTGAACACGCGCGCGGAACAGTTCCTCCGACCGCTGACCTTCGTCCGTCAGGACCAAGGACTTGGCCTTGTTCGCAGGGTCTGTAATCAGCCCCTTCCGATGCAGCCGATCCGTCACATCCCAATCAAAGCTCTTCCAGGCGCATCGTCCAGGCGGTCTAGGTTTCGCGCTTCGGGCCGAGCAGGAACACTGTCAGGGCGGCGAGGAACGTGGCAACAGCACTGTAGGCAATGGCACTGGCAATCCCAATATTGTCCACCAATAGTCCGCCGAAAATCGCGCCCGCTGCGATTGCCACTTGGAACGCTACGACCATCAGCACACCGGCGCTTTCGGCCTGCTCGGGAGCGGCGCGCCGCACCATCCACGTCTGCAATCCCACTGGCACTGCGCCGAAGGCAAAGCCCCAGGCGGCAATCGCAATCGCCGAGGCCGAGGCCGATGCTCCCGCCGTCAGCAGCGAAACAGCGGCTATCGCTATGAGCAGCGGGGCAAGGGCCGCGACTGCCTTGAGACTGTACTCGGCCAGAAGCCCGCCGGCCAAATTGCCGAAGAATCCGCCGATGCCAAAAGCAAGCAACACAAGCGGGATCATGTCGACATCCAGCGCGGGAATCTTCTCGAGGAAGGCGCGGATATAGGTGATTCCGGCGAAGTGGCCGGAAGCGACCAGCAGGACGACCAAAAGCGCGACCTTGACCATCGGAATCTTGGCCACATCCAGCAGGCTGCGGAAGCTAGCCACTCCGACCGGAGGCAGCCTCGGAATGGTTATGAGTTGCACCAGCAGTGTAGCGGCGCCGAAGACTGCGGCGAGCATGAAAGCGCTTCGCCACCCCCAAATATCGCCGACATAAGCGCCGATTGGAGCTGCGCAAACGGTAGCGACGGAAACGCCGGTGAGGATGATCGACATGGCGCGCGGCAGGAGGTGGCTTGGAACGAGCCGCATCGCCAGTGATGCCGACATCGACCAGAAGCCGCCGAGCGCTATGCCGAGCACGACCCGTGCAGTCAGGAGAACCGCGAGCGACCACGCGCCGGCCGCCAGAACGTCCGACAGGATCAGCAGCAGCGTCATCGCCCACATGACTATCCTGCGGTCCAGGCGCTTTGTGGTGATGGCCACCGTCGGCGCCGAGATCGCCCCGACGATAGCGGTCGCCGTCATCGCCTGTCCAGCCGCACCCTCGGTGATACCGAGATCATGCGCAAGCGGCGTGAGCAGGCTGACAGGCAGAAACTCTGCCGTCACCAGCCCGAAGGTGCCCAAGGAAAGCGAAATAACCGCACCCCATGCGGGACCAGACGGTTGGTCGGGCTTTTCTGGGTCGTGCAGAACAGCGTCCATGTCCTCTGCCGCGGATCGGGTCATGAACGAAGTCTCCACTTTGGAGGCACTGCAACATGGGGTTGGCTGCCTTGACCCACATTAAAGACACAAGCGCATTTCCCGGCGGCGTTGCACGGAGGAGGGGATGTTCATTGCTTCGCGATATTTTGTGACGGTGCGGCGCGCAACATCCATGCCGGTTTCCTTCAGCCGGACAGCGATGTCATCGTCGGAAAGCACGTCGCCGGGAGATTCTGCGGCAATTATCGCTTTGATCCGATGGCGGACAGCTTCGGCGGAGTGCGCATCGCCGCCTTGGCAGGACGCGATCGCGACGGTGAAAAAATACTTGAGTTCGAAGACTCCGCGCGGGGTAAGCATGTACTTGTTCGAGGTCACCCGGCTTACTGTCGACTCGTGCACGCCGATCGCGTCAGCGACGGTTCTGAGATTGAGAGGCCGCAGGTGGGCGACGCCATGTTCCAAAAAGGCATCCTGCTGGCGCACGATTTCAGCCGCAACCTTAACAATCGTCTTGGCGCGCTGATCGAGGCTGCGGATTAGCCAGTTCGCGTTTTGCAAGCATTCGTTGAGAAATGCTTGATCTTTCGAATTTTGGACAGTTTGACGCGACACTTCGGCATAGTAGGTTTGGTTGATCAGCAGCTTGGGCAGTGTGGCCGGATCAAGTTCGATCTGCCACCCGCCTTCCGGCGAGGGCGTGACCCAGACGTCGGGTATGATTGATTCAGACGCACCGGATTGGAATCGGTTTCCAGGCTTGGGATCGAGCGCCCGAATCTCATGCATCATGTCGAGAAGGTCGTCTTCATCGACGCCGCAATGCTGCTTCAGTGCCTGAAAATCGCGTCGCGCAAGCATTTCAAGATTGGCAACCAAAGCTGCCATTGCCGGGTCGAACCGGTCTCGCTGGCGTAACTGGATTTCGAGGCATTCTCCGAGAGTTCGCGCAAAAATTCCCGGTGGATCAAAGTGCTGCAAGGTTCCGAGAACCCGTTCCACATCAGCCTCCCGGACATTCAGGCTCTCGGCCAGCTCCAAAAGGTTTGCCCGAAGATAGCCAGTGTCTTCCAGATCGGCGGCAAGCTGGCCAGCGATCAGCCGCTCCTGTGGTGTGAACGCAGTGAGGGCGATCTGACGAGCGACATGGTCGTGCAATGTCTCGGCGAGGCTGGCAAACTCGTCGAGGGAAGGGCCATTACCCGGCGGGTTGTTGGTCGTGTTGCGAAGTGATTTCCATTGCCCGAGCCGTTCAGGCGAGCCGGCCCCGGTCGGTCCGTCAACGGCGTTTGCGCGTGGACCGACACGCTGATCCGCTCCCGAAATCGAAACATCGCCAAAAGGCCCGCCATCGTTTGACGCAGATTCCAAGAGCGGGTTCTTCTCGATTTCCCGCTCCACGAACTGATGCAGTTCAGTATGCGCCAGTTGCAGCAAGCGAATCGACTCAATGAGTTGAGGCGATGCGACCATGGATTGCTTCTGGCGCTGAAGCAGGCTTGCTGAGGATTGCATGGTGAGCGCGATAGTCCTGTCGAGGAGCCTCTTGGGGCGGGCAATGGCATCAGTGAGACGTTTTCTAGGTCATGCGGCGGCTTTCAGCGTTTCGAGAACGTTTTGCGGGGATGAGACGCCATAGGGGTCGGCCTCGCAGTTGTCGGAGAAACCTTCCTCCTCGAACCACTGCTCAACCACGCCATTGTTGATCAGGGCGGCGTAGCGCCAGGAGCGCATCCCGAAGCCGAGATTGTCCTTGGCGACCAGCATGCCCATCTTGCGTGTGAACTCGCCTGAGCCATCGGGGATGAGCTCGACCTTCTGCAGGCCCAAGGACTTCCCCCACGCATTCATGACGAAGGCATCGTTGACGGAGACGCAGTAAATCGCGTCAATTCCCTCCTTCTCAAACTCATCATAGAGCTCTTCGAACTTGGGCAGTTGGTAGGTCGAGCAAGTCGGGGTGAAGGCGCCAGGCAGCGAGAACAGGATGACGCGCTTGCCGGCAAAGTAGTCCTCAGATGTCTTTTCTTCCCAGCGATATGGATTTGGCCCCTGGACTGACTCATCGCGAACACGCGTGAGAAAGGTGACGAAGGGAACTTTCTTTTGAACGGTCATCAAGTTGCTCCTAAAGAAAAAAACTGGCGCGCTGGATTCTGGCAGAGGCTGGCGCAATACCGAGCAAAGGCTCGTATGCCGGGCATGGAATGAGGACCTCGCGGCTCGCAACCTCCTTTTTCCATCCCGATGTATGGGAACGTCTTGGCTGCTTGTCTTCGCCACCCGAACGCAATCGATCTGAGCGAGCTGGACACCGTCGAGCCGCTTGGGCAACTTTCCACGGCTATGGCGCCGCAAGCGGGATCGATCACTCGCGCTCGTGCCCGGGGAAAAGTGATAGCGGCCGGAAGTAGCCAATATCGCAAGCATGTGGAGGCCTCAAATGTGACTTCACGCAACAGACCCGCGTCACTGAACTGGTTCAGCGTGTTGCCGATGTGTGGCAGCGACCCGCCGACCTTGGCTTGGGTGACCCTTTGATGGGGCTCTTGGGCACTCACACGCTGAACAGAACCGGTAGACGGCAATTGCGTGAGCGCCACGTGTTGGCGTGCCGGCATCGGACCAGCCATGCGCAAAGCGGCTGCCGAGCACGGACCTCCGGAGGAGACGATGTCCCAATGTTCAGCGGGAACGGGCACCGTCTCCTCAGGCCACGGTCTAGAGCTTCGCGTGTCGGGCATGGTGCAAGTTGCTTTCATCGTGATTTGATGGGCTCTAACCAGGAGCAGCAAGCGGCGTGCCATTTCAAATAGGAGATGCTTTTGGACCGCCCCCTTTCTCTCGGAGGCCGTGTCTTCGCCGAGATCGGGCGCGCGCTATAACTGCCTCGTCACCACACTTGACGACGGTGCTGTATGGTGCGGAGATTCGGCGCTTCCGCACCGGCTGGGCAAAAACGAACCGGAAGCCGAGCCGATGCACTACTCACACCGGCGGGGACTGCAGCGATTGCGTAGCGTCTGCCCGCTAGCGTGTTCTTGGGTGCGCAGGCTCGACTTTCGCGAACACGCGCCTGTCGCAGCAACCATGAGCGTGCGGTCTTGGGCAAGCGCCCTGGTTCCGAGAGGGTCGCATTCCCCAAGCGTGTGTATTTGCAACCCTCTATGTTCGAAACTGGACCAGAATGTCGCAAGCCCGACCGAAAGGTCCCCAGGCGCGTACTATCCGATACTGTTCTGTCGCCTTTGTTGGTCCGCGACACCGGCCTATTTCGCCGAGCTCTTGTCCGGCCTCAGGCTAACCCACTGAAAAGCAATCATAATTCTTTTTCTTCTGCTGGTTCGGCCAAATTGGCACGAGTTTTGATGCTCCTTCGTTGCGGGCCGGGAGCTGCCGACCGACCTTCATTTCGTGGATGACACCGCGATCGATGGAACGAAGAAAGAAAAGCAAATTGTCAAATCCGCATCAGATAGCCTTCTATGGGAAGGGGTCCCTCGGCGAAACCGCCCCTACCAAACAGCTTGCCGCCCTTGTCGACCCTTGCGCAGGAAATGTTGATGGCCGGCTGCGACTCAAAGGCCCACCACACCCACCTTATCCTGAACTCGAAGGCGCTGGATAAAGTTCTGCATCTCGCCGCGCGGTATGCCTAGACAGTTACACGTTGGCCGATCTTGATAATCGGGTCGGCCTTCGGAGGACGTCGTCTACATGCCGTCTTGGTCATTCGCTGCCCGCAGCGCCCGCCGGTCACTTTTCGCCCTTCCACCGCTAGAGAGTGAAGTGCCACCATGTCCGAACAACCCTTGCCGACGCTGCCGATGTGGCGCGTCGATCACATCGAGCCCTCGCCCGAGATGTTGGCGCTACGCGCCAACGGTCCGATCCACCGCGTGCGCTTCCCGTCCGGGCACAAAGGCTGGTGGGTGACAGGCTACGACGAGGCCAAGGCGGTGTTGTCCGACGCGGCGTTCCGGCCCTCCGGAATGCCGCCGGCGGCATTCACCCCGGATTCGGTGATTCTCGGTTCGCCGGGGTGGCTGGTCTCGCACGAGGGGAGCGAGCATGCGCGGTTACGTGCGATCGTGGCGCCGGCCTTCAGCAACGGCAGGGTGAAGCTGCTCGCGCAACAGGTCGAGGCGATCGCCGCGCAGTTGTTCGAGACGCTGGCGGCCCAGCCCCAGCCCGCCGACCTGCGGCGCCACCTCTCCTTTCCGCTTCCGGCCATGGTCATCAGCGCGCTGATGGGCGTGCTCTACGAGGATCACGCCTTTTTCGCCGGGCTGTCCGACGAGGTGATGACGCACCAGCATGAAAGCGGCCCGCGCAGCGCGTCGCGCCTGGCCTGGGAAGAACTGCGTGCCTACATTCGCGGCAAGATGCGGGACAAGCGCCAGGATCCTGGCGACAACCTGCTGACGGATCTGCTCGCGGCGGTCGACCAGGGCAAGGCGACCGAGGAAGAGGCGATCGGCTTGGCGGCGGGAATGCTGGTGGCGGGGCACGAGAGCACCGTCGCGCAGATCGAATTCGGCCTGCTGGCCATGTTCCGCCATCCGCAACAGCGCGAACGCCTGGTCGGCGATCCATCCCTGGTGGACAAGGCGGTGGAGGAAATCCTGCGCATGTACCCGCCGGGCGCGGGCTGGGACGGCATCATGCGCTATCCGAGGACCGACGTGACTATCGCGGGCGTGCATGTTCCCGCGGAGAGCAAGGTGCTGGTCGGCCTGCCGGCGACGTCGTTCGATCCGCGCCATTTCAACGACCCGGAAATCTTCGACATTGGACGTGACGAAAACCCGCACCTGGCGTTCTCCCATGGGCCGCACTACTGCATCGGCGCGGCGCTGGCCAGGCTGGAACTCAAGGTGGTGTTCGGTTCGATCTTCCAGCGCTTTCCCGCGCTGCGCCTGGCCGTGGCGCCCGAAGAACTGAAGTTGCGCAAGGAGATCATCACTGGCGGGTTCGAGGAGTTCACGGTGCTCTGGTGATGCGCGGACGCCGCCGGGAATCGCGATCTTCTCCGCAATTTGCCGGCGCGCCTGGCGCGCGCCGGTCAGATCAGCCAGCCAACAGGTAACCAAGATGGACGTGCAAGAAACCACGGCAGCATGCCGGGACGCCTTCGCCGAACTGGCGTCGCCAGCGTGCATCCACGACCCGTATCCGTTCATGCGGTGGTTGCGCGAGCACGATCCGGTGCATCGCGCGGCGTCGGGCCTCTTTCTGTTGAGCCGCCACGCCGACATCTACTGGGCGCTCAAGGCCACGGGCGATGCTTTTCGGGGACCGGCGCCGGGCGAACTGGCGCGCTATTTCCCGCGTGCGGCGACCAGCCTGTCACTCAATCTGCTGGCGTCCACGCTAGCGATGAAGGAACCACCGACGCATACGCGTCTGCGCCGGCTGATCTCGCGCGATTTCACCATGGGCCAGATCGACAACCTGAGGCCGACCATCGCTCGCATCGTCGCAGCGCGCCTGGACGGCATGGCGCCCGCGCTGGAGCGCGGGGAGGCGGTGGACCTGCATCGGGAATTCGCGCTGGCCTTGCCCATGCTGGTTTTCGGCGAACTGTTCGGCATGCCCCAGGAAGACATGTTGGGGCTCGTCGCCGGCATCAGCGCCATTCTGGAAGGCCTGAGCCCGCACGCCAGCGATGCCCAGCTCGCCGCGGCGGACGCGGCCAGCGCCAGGGTGCAGGCCTACTTCGGCGACCTCATACAGCGCAAGCGCATCGATTCCCGCCACGACATCGTGTCAATGCTGGTCGGCGCACACGACGACGATGCCGACATGCTGTCGGATGCGGAATTGATCAGCATGCTCTGGGGCATGCTGCTGGGCGGCTTCGCCACCACTGCCGCGGCCATCGGCCATGCGGTCCTGGCGATGCTGGCGTATCCCGAACAGCGGCACTGGCTGAAGGGAGATGCCGTGGGGGTGAAGGCATTCGTCGAAGAAGCACTGCGCTACGACGCGCCCGCCATGTTCAGCTCCATTCCGCGTATCGCCCAGCGCGACATCGAACTGGGCGACGTGGTGATCCCGAAGAACGCGGACGTGCGCGTGCTGATCGCGGCCGGCAATCGCGACCCGGACGCCTTCGCCGATCCCGACCGCTTCGATCCCGTGCGGTTCTACGGCACCAGTCCTGGCATGTCGATCGACGGGAAGATCATGCTGACCTTCGGCCACGGCATCCACTTCTGCCTGGGTGCGCAACTGGCCCGAGTGCAGTTGGCCGAGAGCCTGCCGCGGATCCAGGCGCGCTTCCCCACGCTGGCATTGGCCGAGCAGCCGACCCGGGAGCCCTCCGCGTTCCTTAGGACGTTCCGCGCGCTGCCGGTGCGGCTGCATGGGCAGGAGGGCTGAGATGCGCGTCCTGGTCGATCAGGATCTGTGCGGAACTACCGGGCAGTGCGTGCTGACGCTGCCGGGCACCTTTCGCCAGCGCGAACCGGACGGCGTGGCCGAAGTGTGCGAGGCGACGGTCCCGCAGGCGCTGCACGCCGCCGTGCGGCTTGCGGCCAACCAGTGCCCGGTCGGCGCCATTCGGGTCATCGAAAGCGACGCTGGCCATGACGAGCGCGCCGGCGCCGACCCTGCGCCCTCTCCGGCGGATGCCGAGCGGCATGCCGCGAAAGACCAATGCAATTCAGGAGACACGATGGGACGGTTTGAAGGCAAGGTGGCCGTGGTGACCGGCGCCGGCGCCGGCATCGGCAAGGCATGCGCTCTCGCCATCGCGCGCGGGGGCGGCAGAGTGGTGGTGGCCGACATTGATGGCTCGGCGGCCATCGCCTGCACCGCGCAGATCGCGGCCGAAGCAGGCCACGCGCTGCCCTTAGCCATGGATATCGCCGATGAGCAGGCGGTGGCAGCGCTGTTCGAGACGGCGGAGCGGCACTTCGGGGGGGTCGACCTGCTGGTGAACAATGCGAGCGCCATGCATCTGACCCCGCGCGACCGCGCGATCCTCGACCTGGACCTGGCAGTCTGGGACCAGACCATGGCGACCAATCTGCGCGGCACGCTGCTCTGCTGCCGGCAGGCCATCCCACGGATGATCGCCCGCGGCGGTGGCGCGATCGTCAACATGTCGTCGTGCCAGGGGCTCAGCGGTGACACGGCGCAGACGTCCTACGCCGCGTCGAAGGCGGCGATGAACATGCTCTCGGCTTCGCTCGCCACCCAATACGGTCATGCGCAGATCCGCTGCAACGCCGTTGCGCCGGGTCTCGTCATGACCGAGCGTCTCCTCGCCAAGCTGGACGAGTGCATGCAACGGCATCTGCGCCGGCACCAGCTCCTGCAGCGCGTCGGCCGCCCCGAGGACGTGGCCGCGCTCGTGGCGTTCCTGCTCTCCGACGATGCTGCGTTCATCACCGGCCAGGTCGTGTGCATCGACGGCGGCATGCTGGCGCATGTGCCGACATACGCCGACGGTGGCAACAGCTGCGCCGCGCCCCCTGCCGGCGATACCGAATCGGCGGCGGCGGCGCGCTGCTGATGGACATGCTGCTCAACCCACTCAACCGTCGGCACCGGCTGCGATGCGACATCCCGGTCATGCCTGGCGCTTTCCCCCTGGTCGGGCATCTTCCCGCCATTGTCTGCGACCTGCCGCGCCTGCTGCAGCGCGCAGAACGGACGCTGGGCAGCCACTTCTGGCTGGATTTCGGCCCTGCCGGACACCTGATGACCTGCGTGGATCCGGAAGCGTTCGCACTGCTCCGGCACAAGGACGTGTCCTCGGCGCTGATCGAAGAGATCGCGCCCGAATTGCTTGGCGGAACGTTGGTTGCCCAGGACGGCGGTGCGCACCGGCAGGCGCGCGATGCGATCAAGGCGGCGTTCCTGCCCAAGGGGCTGACCCAGGCCGGCATCGGCGACCTGTTCGCGCCCGTCATCCGGGCGCGGGTGCAGGCGTGGCGCGACCGCGGCGAGGCAACCATCCTGCGCGAAACCGGCGACCTGATGCTCAAGCTCATCTTCAGCCTCATGGGAATCCCCGCGCAGGACCTGCCGGGATGGCATCGCAAGTACCGGCAACTGCTGCAGCTGATCGTCGCGCCACCGGTCGACCTGCCCGGACTGCCCTTGCGGCGCGGCCGCGCCGCCCGCGACTGGATCGACGCGCAGTTGCGCCAGTTCGTTCGCGACGCGCGCGCGCAGGCCGGGCGCACCGGGCTGATCCACGACATGGTGAGCGCCTTCGACCGCAGCGACGATGCGCTCTCCGACGACGTCCTGGTCGCCAATATCCGCTTGCTGCTGCTTGCCGGTCACGACACCACTGCCTCGACGATGGCCTGGATGGTGATCGAGCTGGCGCGGCAGCCTGTGCTGTGGGATGCCCTGGTCGAGGAGGCGCAACGCGTGGGCGCGGTGCCGATCCGGCACGCGGACCTGGCACAGTGTCCGGTCGCCGAGGCACTATTCCGCGAGACGCTGCGCCTGCATCCGGCGACCACGCTCCTGCCGCGTCGCGCGCTGCAGGAATTGCAACTCGGCCAACGGCGCATTCCCGCGGGCACCCATCTGTGCATCCCGCTGCTGCATTTCTCGACCTCGGCGCTGCTGCACGAGGCGCCTGATCAGTTCCGCCTGGCGCGGTGGCTGCAACGCACGGAGCCGATCCGGCCGGTGGACATGCTGCAGTTCGGTACCGGCCCACACGTCTGCATCGGCTACCACCTGGTATGGCTGGAAATGGTGCAGTTCTGCATCGCCTTGGCACTGACCATGCACCAGGCCGGGGTGCGGCCGCGGTTGCTGAGCG
>NZ_JAMYOT010000066.1:0-13848 GCF_040320005.1 Mesorhizobium sp. M0816
GCCTTAGCGTATGATTTCGAGCAGTTCTTGTTCTGACCCCATTCTGGCTGATTTGGGCGGCGAGAGCAATCGCTATCGATAAGAGGTCATTATCGATAGTGATTTTTGTCCCTAAGGAAACACGATGTAAGTCCAGTGATAAGCTCACTAGCTTGACCAACGCGAATCAGCCATCATGAAAACAATGGCTTACGCGCTCGACAAACTGCCCCTGGAAACCCTGATCGGGCCGGTTGCCCGCGCGACCGCGGTTTTGGTCCGCCTCGACGAGCGGGTCGCCCGCTCTCCGGTCCGCGACGGCTTTGTCGAGCGCCAGCATTTTGCCGACGCGGCTTCCGCGCTCTGGCTCGAGGGCGAACTTGTCCACCTCGAGGACCTTGTCCTGCACGACGCCCACATGGACATCCGCACGCCGACCCACGAACTCACCCGGGCGCACGCGGTGCTGCGAACCCGCCGGCGGATTTTTGCGCAAAAGCCCGACTGGGCGCTCAGCCGCGACGGTTTTTTGGCTCTGACCGGTCGCGGCGGCGCCATGCCGGCGGCGGGCCAAAAAAGCCGGGACGGGGAGGGGGCTGGAACTGCCTCTATGGAAGCCGACGATCGCGATGACGCCGAGGCCGACCGGCTGGCCGAAGAATTTGCCGAGATCGATGCCGTCCTGGCGCGCTCGTCCAGGATTCTGAGCGGCGCCGGCGTGCCCGCGAAAGCGGCGCGCCCGGACGACCGGCCGGAGCCGCAAAACGGCCTGATCTACGATCTCGACTGGAATGAGGAAGAACGGCTGGCCGAATGGCAGGCCGTGCTCGCCGACACGCGGGAGTGGCCGTCGGTGCTGCGCGCCACAATCCTGCTCGAAGCCTGGTCGGACATCGAGGTGCTGCAGCATGCCACGTGGCTCGGGCCGCTGCTCGTGGCTGCACTGCTGCGACAGGAAGGTCTTGCCGCCCACCATCTCGCTTGCATTCATCTCGGCGCGAAAAACATTCCGCGCGAGCGGAGGCGGGCGCGCAATCGCGGCGATCGGCTGCTCGCCTGGCTCGATGCCATTCACGACGCAGCGCTGGCTGGCCTGAAGGAACACGATCGGCTGGTGCTGGCAAAAAGCCAGATGGAGCGGCGGCTCAAACAACGGCGCGCCAGCTCGAAACTGCCCGACCTGGTCGAGCTGGTACTCTCGCGGCCGCTCGTCTCGGCGGGCATGATCCAGGAGCGGCTAAAAGTGACAAAACAGGGGGCGCTCAACCTGATCGGTGAGCTTGGCCTGCGCGAGATGACGGGGAGGGGAAGGTTTCGGGCGTGGGGGATCGTCTGACCAGGTAATCAACTGAGCTGACAACCCGTCTACGGGGCTTACCTGCCCGAACGCTGTAGAGGATTACTCATAGCGATCACCGGCGGAATGATCACCGATGCGAGGCCGACAACGGCCCTAGCCTAGGATGGCGGTGGAGTGCGGCTTCGTCGACTTCCGCCGAGCACACAGTGGCTATGTAAGCTTCGTCGTCTCCGTGAAGCGTACCCTTGGCGGTAAGCCGCCGGTACGTTCAAGCCTCATCAAAGCCATTGTCGGGCCCGCCACTCCTGACCGCGATGCACATGCTCTGCTCATCCCGTTTCTCGATAGCAAAGCGCTATTTATTTGGCTTCATCTGCGGCCGATCCGCCTCTGCTGCCTCGCTGTCGGACTTCAAATCAGCAACAGAGCCTCAAGTTCGGACAAATGTGCGATGAACTCTTGAGGAAGGGGGACAGCTACCGTATGCGCCGCGGGATTGTCGTGGCTGTGAGTGTTTGCGCGGGTCATGCCTTCGTGGAATCGTATCGCCAACGCGTCCGAGAGTCGAACATAGCGCAGTAGCTGGGTTTGGATGACATCCGTTCCTCTTCGCACGATGTCCCGGAATATCACTTCCTCCGCCACACGCTCGTAAGTATCGCGTAATCGGCCATAGAGGTTCTTCACGCGGTACTCGTACTCGGCCGGGCTGGTCGCAAGCAGCTTGGTCAGTTGTGCTGAGTCGTTCTTCAACAGCCCGATGCGCTTGCCGACGTTTTGCCCCTTCCACGGCATCCCTGCCGTATCCACTCTGCCAGCGGCAGCCTTGTCGCTGAAAAGTGCCACCGTGACGGGCTCGATGCCCACTTCATCAGCCGCGCGACTGAGCTCATTGAAAAACACAATATCGTGCGTAAATACGATGACTTGTCGCTTGGTTGCCTCCTCAGCGATCCGCTGGGCGACCCTTGCACTTCGATCGCGATCGAGCGACGAAACGGGATCGTCAATCACGATCGGACCTGAACCGTCTGTCAACGCAACTTCGGTCAGGAATCCGGCAAGAGCCAAGGCACGCTGCTCACCCTCGCTCAGGATATCCGAGGTGACCGTGGCCAGTTTTGTCTTGGGATCGACCTCGAATTCCGCCTTTGGCTGGTTGCTCTTGCGTGCGAGGCCTACCTTGAGGTGCATGATGTCGAAGCGGGCGCGCTCGGCATCAAAACGCGTGACGACGGCTGTTGTCAGGTGGGCATCGACAAGCTCATTCGCGCGCTGCGTAATGCCACGAGTTTGAACGTCGGCGAGAGCCTTGGAGTAGGCGTCATCAACGATGAGCAAATTCCGTCGCACGGTGAGCTTCGCTTTGCTGATGGAGAGCAGCTTGCGGTCCTCAAGCTCCTCTTTTCCGCCAGGAGTTTGATCCGCTCTTCGTTGTCTCCCGCCTGCGCTAGTCCATCCTTCTCGCCTTTCAATTTGAGCGCGAAAGTTTCCAGCTGCTCGATCGGCACGACAAGAGGAGGAATTGTCTGACTGCTCTCGCCCCGCAATCGCGCGAGGGCCTCCGCTCGCCGTGCGACCGCCGATGCCTGGAGGGTTGCGAGGGCACCAGCGAGCATCTCGTCCCGCCTTTTTACCTGCTCGCGACCGTCGGCAAAATCGGAGGCGCCAAGGAGAGCCAAGGCATGCACGCTTCCCAGGGCGTCTTCGACGGCTTTCTCAGCTTCCCGGGCGGCGGCATCGAGTGTGTCGTCCATGTATTTTTGGAAACGCTGCATGCGAGCAGCACCGTCGGGCAAAAGCGGCTGCTGGCATAGCACACATGCAGCAGCGCCGCCGTCTGCCACCAGAACCGGGAACTCCTTATCCTTATACGCTTCTGTCACCGAGTAATTGCGAGCCGCCGCCCAAAGTGCCCGCCATGCACCGCTTCCGACACCTGGCAGAGGTTCATCGGTGAACAACTCGCTAGCGGCTACCGTCGCTGCCTGGCGTGCTGCAACTGCTGAAGCGCGGAGCTTTCGAAGCTCGTCCAGTGTTGCGTCTGCGAATGCCGATCCGACAGCCCGGACCTCCAGCAGCAGCGCATCTGTCCACTTCAAAAGCGCGGTGACGTCGGCAGCGGCGGCAGCGCCTGCGGAAAGGGCGGAGGTGAGTTCAGCGACACGCTGCTGGTCCGTCTCGGTAAACGTCGTTGCCGACTCAATCTGCGCATCGGTCGTGGACTTGTTCAGCTGCTTGTTGAAGAGCTGAGCCGCGGTGCCGTGCTGGGCAGGAAACGCGAGCGCAGTCAGTTCGACCTTGTTGCCGACTTCCTTCGCCCGTTCTGCCTCCAGTTTCCCCTTCACGGTAATGCAGACTGCGTTGAGCCGATGCGGCAGGGCCAGTCCGAAAGGAAGAAAACGGATTTGATTTCCGCCGTCGACGTAAAGCTCGGCGGAGGCCGTATCAAACACCGCAACTTGCATGAGATGCGGCGACGCTGCGTTGCCTGGCGACCAGGGAACTACTGCCTCGCCTTCGCCGGCATCGATCACGATGTCGGCTGTCTGAGGGCCGGGCGTGCTTCCGTAAACGTCAGCAAGAACCTTCAGCCTGGCTTGGTTCTCAATGCGTGTCCGACAAGCGGTGCGAAAGATCCGAACAAACCCGCTTTTGCCGCTCCCGTTGCGACCGTAGACGATCGTCAAAGCCTTGGGACAGAACGTGAGAGATGCCTTGGGCACCAGCCGATTCACATTCTCGACATTGGCGATGCGCTTGAGGACAATCGGTTGATATTCTCCGTTCCCAAAGTGGGCTTTCGTAAACGGTATCGGGGCGGGCGGCGCCGAAGTGAGCGCAAAGCCGGCCGTGTATTTGACCATCGCCAGCAGAGCCACAATGTCAGCATCTGTGAGCTCATTGCTGATCGCCAGCCGCCGCAGAGCGTCCTGTTTCCAGGTCGAGAGCTTTGTCGACCAGTCGACAACATCATCAATCGGCGTCCCCGCCATTATCCTTCCCCCATAAAACCCTAGCTATTCCTGCAGGATTCTGGCTAGAGGATCCAGCAATATTGCGATTGATAGCCGTCGAGGCCACGCGGATGCCCGTGCGCGGCAAGCCGTTCGGCCGCTGCCTTAAGGATCGGCGCAACGCCGTGATCATTGGGCATCACGAACGCCGGAAGCAGTTGCGCCATGTCCGCGACGCCACCCTACTCGTCGCACGCAAGCAGCCTCACCGTCACTCGCTTTTCGTCCAGGATCTCACCGGCCGCAGACAGGCGCAAGGTAATCTCACCTCGCTCAGCCTCGTTCAGGCCGGCGAGATATCCAGCGTCAAGCTCCACCTTGCGGTCACTCAGCTGGAGCCGGTCGCCTGGGATGAGGCGGTCTACCGTCCAGGTCTTCGGCCGCAGGAACGACGGTGACGACGTAAGCTCCAGCCGGCAATTCTCAAAACTGCGGGTGGTGTCGTTATCGAGCCGGATGGACCGGATAACTGGGATCGCATTCTGATAGGATGCATAAGTGAAGCTGGACGCGACGTCGGCAACTATGGTCGAGCCAGGTGGCCTACCGGCAACACTATCATTTGTTACTAACTCTGAACTATCTGCAGATTGCATTGACCCCATACCCCCCGCGTGGAGATTAAGCAATTTCTTGCGGAATAAAAGGCTCTTGGCTGACGGATGAATACAAAGCTTTCGCTTGTCCACGCGATAGTTGAGGCTCGCAACAGGGAGGTCAGGCCTGTTAATGCTCCCTCACAAGAAGGTCGCAGACACCCTATCCTGACTTCGAGGCCTCAACTCACAGATACTGTTGCCGAACGCCGGCGCACTTTGCTAACCGGGATGGGACGCCTTCGCCGCTCGCTGCGACGTTTTGGGCGAATGTTGCCTGAACGTCTGTTCGGGCCGGGAGAGCGCGCCAGATGGCATTTCGATTTGTTCATACAGCCGACACCCATCTCGATTCACCGCTGCGCACACTCGCGTTGCGCAATCCCGAACTCGCCGAACTGGTGGGAGATGCCAGCCGCCGGGCTTTCATCTCGATCGTGGACCTGTGTCTTGCGGAGCGGGTCGATGCGCTTGTCATTGCGGGCGATCTTTACGATGGCGATCAGACATCGATGAAGACGGCGCGCTTCCTGGCCTCGCAAATGATGCGTCTGCACCAGGCCGGTGTCAGGGTCTACATGATCCGCGGCAACCACGACGCCATGTCTCGAATCTCTAAACAGCTCGTCCTGCCGGACACCGTGACGATTTTCAGTGGCCGCACGCAGTCCGTGATCCAGTCGGGCGCCGGGCTGGACGTCGTGCTTCACGGACTGAGCTTCGCCAGCCCCAAGCCGGCCGAAAGCCTGCTGCCCGAATATGCCGGCCCCCGAGAGGGCGCCGCGAACATCGGCATCATGCACACCAGCTTGGCCGGCTCGCCCGGCCACGACGTCTATGCGCCTTGCAGCGTCGCCGACTTGCAAGGTCACGGCTTCGAATATTGGGCCCTTGGCCATATTCACGTTCGCAAGGTCTATCCCGGCGCAAGCACGCTCGTGATGCCTGGAATCCCTCAGGGCAGAGACATCAATGAGGCTGGTGAGAAATCGGTCACCCTAGCGACCATAAACGACCATCGGTCTGTCGACATTGAGGAGAGGCTGACCAGCCTCGCGCAGTTCGAGCGCGTGAGCGTCGACCTGGCAGGAACATCCGAGCTGCCCGAGGCCGTCGGCCGCATCCGGTCTGCGCTTGAACAATCCCGGACTGCCGCCAGATCGCAATACCTCATCGCCCGCCTCAGCCTGGTCGGCGCTTCCGCGCTGTCATGGACGATGATCCGCGATAAGGATTTGGTGCTTGCCGAGGCCGAACAGGCGGCACAGCAGGTGGGCAACACCTGGGTGGAGAAGGTCGAACTCAATCTCTCTGCTCCCGGAACAGGGAAGTCCGAAGACGTCGCGGATCCGACCCTGGAACTAGCCGAGTCAATGCGCGCCAACGCAACGTCGGACGCATTCCGTTCGGACGCCAGGGAATTGGTGTTGAAGACCATCGCGGACCTGCCGCCGGATGCGCGAGACTTCGCAGGACAGGACGAGGCGGCGTTGGAGGCATTCCTCGATGACGTGCTTGCACGTGGCGTCGACCTGGTCACGGCTCGCCTCAAGGCAGGCGGCACGCGATGAGATTGCGGCGGCTCGACCTCACGCGTTACGGCAAGTTCACCGACAAGGCGATTAACTTCGGACCCAAGCCGAGTTCAGGGCCTGATCTGCACATAGTGTTTGGCTTGAACGAAGCCGGCAAATCGACCGCGCTTTCTTCCTATCTCGACCTGCTCTTCGGCATCGAAGAGCGCAGTCGCTACAATTTCCTGCACGATTATAGCTCCATGCGCATCGGCGGGCTGCTCGAATTTGAGGCGCAGACGCTTGCCGTTTCACGCACCAAGAGTCGCAGCAACTCGCTGCACGATACCGAAGGTCGGCCACTGAGCGAGATTGCCATTTCGGCTCACCTCGCCGGATTGTCCCGCGATGCCTACAGCAGCATGTTCTCACTGGATGACGAGACGCTGGAAGCAGGGGGCAAGGCGATCCTTGAATCACGTGGTGATCTCGGCAAGCTCCTTTTCACCGCCAGCGCCGGGCTTGGTCATGCGAGCGATGTCTTGGCCGCACTGGAAACGGAGGCAGATGGACTTCACCGAAAACATGCCCAGACCACCGAGATCGCGTTGCTGAAGAAGCGGCTCGCGGAGCTCAAGTCGCGCAAGGAGACGATCGACACCCTGGCCTCGACATTCGAGGCCCTCGAGGCGGAACGGGTGGAGGCCCAGGACAAGTATGATCGCAGCCTCGCTGAACGCTCCGCGTTGTCAGCGCGACTGGCTACGATCGACCGATATGTGCGCGCCGCGCCGCTCCTGCCCGAAATCAGACGCAAGGCGAATAGACTGGCTGAGCTGCCTGATCTCCCGTCCCCTCCCAGGACCTGGAGTGGCAGCGTCGCGGAATTGATCGATCGGGACGCACGCTTGAGAACCCGCCTCCAGGCCAATGCCGATGAGATCGATCGGGCGACGGCAAAGATCGAAGCAGTCGCTATCGACGACGCTGTCCTGGCTATCTCCGAACAGGTGCGAGGACTTGCTGATCGCAAGGCGCGCTATCTGTCGGCGGGCATGGATCTGCCGACCCGCAAAATGGAAGTCCAGATACTTGACCAAGTGGTGGCGAACTGTCTCGCCGCGCTCGGAAGATCGGCCGAACAGGATCCGTCCCGGCTGATCCTGCCTTCCTTTGTGGTCGGCCCGCTTCGCAACATGGTCGAGCAACGCTCCGGCATCACGGCGAGCCTGCGGATGGCCCGCGACGAAGCCGCTGCAGCGCTTGACGGGCTCAACGCTGCGCGAGGTCGCGTCGGCGAGGAGAGGGCGGTGCCTGAGCCGGCAAGAGCCAGGCTGATGGCAGCCGTGTCGGAGGCGAAGGCCAGCAGTCACGCACGGGAGATAAGTGAGGCGCGCGCGTTGGAGGACGAGCGGCAAACAAGGCTGGCGGATGCCATGCGGCGCCTTCAGCCATGGTCGGGAGATGCGAACGCGCTTTCGAAGATATCGGTTCCGCCACCGACACAGATAGATGCGTGGAAAACATTGGCCGCGGACCTTCAAAGGGACAACGCAGTCTTCTCTGAGCGTCTGGCTGAGTATGAACAAAGTCGGATAGCGACTTCGTCACGCCTGGCTGCTGTCCGCGCCTCGGCCGACCTCGCCGACGACGACACAGCCGCAGCCATACGACGTGAGAGAGACGAAGCGTGGCGAAATCACCGGGCCGACCTCAAGGCCGAAACCGCAGACGCGTTTGCCGCAGCATTGGCCAAGGATGATCATGTCGGCGCGGCTCGCTTGGCCCATGCGGGCGATCTCGCGGATCTGCGCGCAATCAAGCAAAAGGCGGCTGAGACCGAAGCGGCAATAGATCGCGTAAGCTGCCAACTCGCTGGGGTGGGCCAGCGCGCAGAAATGGCGTCCGCTGAAATCAAGCGAATGGCCAGCGCCTTGCTTGAGGACTGCCAGGCGCAGTCGCTCGACCTGATGATCGGACTTCTCGAGGAGCGCATTTCCGCACGCGTCGACGCGCTGGTCGCCTGGGACGACATCCTGCTCGCACGCGCAAGGATTGAACGCGCGACAGCCGAAAGAGAGCGGATTCGGCTCGGATTGGCCTCGGCTCTTCAAAGCGTTGGAATCCAGACCGAAGCCGGGGAGGCTCTGGAGGCTCTGGTGGTCGCCGCTGATCGCTTTCTGGATAGGCAGGCGAAGGTCGACGCGGAACGAGCGGAGGCGCTAAGGAGCGTAGCCGCCAAGGAAGAGGAGCTCGCTGCTAGGCGGCTCGCTGTTGAAATTGCCGAGAGGCGAGAAAGTGCATGGCAGGCCGAGGTCAAGGAAACGCTGAAGGGCACTTGACTCGAAGAAGGCATTGCCGGGACTGGGCTTGGTAGCGTGCTCGATCAGTTGTCCGAGCTATCAAAGGCCCTGCAGGATCGTGAGGCCATGCGTATCCGCATCCGTAAGATGGAGGCGGATAGGACTGCGTTTGCTGACGAGGTGGACCGCCTTGGTGCGTCGCTGGCCGGCGAGGGTGCAAGCGGCGAGGCGCCAGAACAGGTGAGTGTCAGGCTGACAGAGCGTCTAGAGCAAGCCGAGCGTGCCCGCGAGGCGAGGGCAAATCTGCTGCTTGACGTTGAAAAGTTGCAGGACATTCGAGAGGCACTGAACGCTGAAGTCGCGGCACACGAGACAACAAAACAGGAAGTGCTCGATGCTTTTGGTGTGAGAACGCTCCCGGAGGTTGGGGAGCGCGATGAACAGCTTCGCGAGCGGGACGGTCTGCAGAGTGCCACGGCCGAGCTTGAAGAACGACTGGCGAGCGAGCTCGCCCTCGACGACTTCATCCAGGCGCAGTCGGTGCTGGAAGGCCTCGATCTCGATGGGCTCGCAATTGAAAAGGCCGAGGTCGAGCGGCGGCTAGCCGACCTCGATGAATCACTACAACAGCAACTGGTCCGGCATACCCGTGCGACGGACAAGCTCGATGCGATCGGTGGCGACAGCGCAGTTGCCCGGATCGATGCCGATCGTCGCACCGTCCTTCTCGAAATCGAGGAAAAGGCCGTCCGCTACATCGAATTGAAGCTTGGGGTGATGTCGGCGTCGAGCGCGCTCCGGGTTTATCGCGAACGCCACCGCTCTGGAATGATGAGCGAGGCCTCCGAAGCCTTTGCACTGATCACGCGGGGCCAGTACACAGACTTGACCACCCAGCCGGTAAAGGGCGGCGAGGTTCTCATCGCAATGCAGCAGGATGGCCATTCGAAGGTCGCAGACGCTCTGTCGAAAGGCGCGCGTTTCCAGCTCTACCTCGCTCTACGCCTGGCCGGATACTATGAGTTTGCCAAGCTCAGGCCCGCTGTACCGTTCATAGCCGACGACATCATGGAGACCTTCGACCATCTCAGATCGGAGGAAGTCTTCCGCCTGTTCGGCGAGATGGCCGGCGTAGGCCAGGTAATCTACCTGACCCATCATCAGCACCTGTGCGACATCGCCAGGGCGGTCATTCCGGACGTGGTGATCCACGAGCTCGGCTAATTCAAGCGGCATTGTTGCTGGTCGGCTCTCGAGGAAAGTTGCATTGTGTACGACTGCTTCGCCCTCATTTACGACGTTGGGCGATGTCCAAGCATTCCGGTAAACTGCCGTTCAGTGCGTCTATCCCGTTGCGCGGGCATTTGGAGAGAACTGCGTCGAGTACAGCCGGTCCATCTCTTTGTCGAACCGTGCCCACAGGACGGCGCCCTCTTCGCCGAGCATTTCGGTGTCGCGTTGGAAGCGGTTCTCCTGGTGCACGGCGTCCAGCGGATCGTGCCAAGGGAAGGTTGCCGTAGCTTCGAGCCTGGCCAGCGTTGCTTCCAAGCGCGAGCGAATCGCCACCCGCTGTGATTGCGACAATGTATTGCGTTCGGCGTCGTCTTGCGCGAACAAGTCTGCTTGCGTGAGTCTCATGCTGGCAACCTAATGCTCTCGCGCATGCGGCGGGCAACGGTGTGGACCGAAGCGGGAGGGGAAAAGTGGCAAACAGTTGGCGCGGGGACCGCCTGCCCGACATCGTTCGATCGATGGCCTCGCGGCCGCGACACGAGGCGTTGCGCGGCCTAGTCACGGAACTGCTGCGAGAAGGCTTCGGCGCCGCGTTCAGCGAGCTGGAGCACGAACGCTATCTTGTCGACAACAGTGGGCGCATCGACGTGGCGTGGGGCGCCACGGTCATCGAGCTGAAGAGTGATCTTCGCCGCGAAGAGCGCGATGTCCTCGCCGGCATGCCCCACTACCTGGCCGACGCCAGCCGAGGCAGTGCGCCCGGCCGCACCACCGTCGGTTTTGCCACCGACGGCGCGACGCTGCTCGCCTACGCGCTCGATCGCGGCACGCTCGCGCCGATCGGCCGCTACGACGTCGACGTCGAGCATCCCGAACAGCTGCTGAGTTGGCTCGCTATTCGGAACCTGGCTTGTGCGCGACGACGGCGCGGCGACATGGGATTTCTCGTTCGCAGTTGTATGAATGGCGACGGCTGGCACGAGCGTGGCAACTGGATGTTGCGTCGCCTGCCGGGGGCTTTATTCCAGCACTGCTTATTCCAGAGATGGAGCCCGCAGCAGGGTCGTCTCCGAGGCAGGTCGGATTGAAGTTGTCAGCGCAAATCGTCGCCGTGTGATCGTGGACCGCGATGTCGACATTGAGGCGCTGCTTCGGATCATGCGCGGACTGGAGACGTTGCGGTGAATCCGTTTCCGATGGGGACCGGGGTCAAGGTCTGGCTTTCGACGGGGTATACGGACATGCGCTGTTATGCGGTGCATAAAATTATGCGGAGTCCAGAGCAGCAAGGCAAGGGCTGCCCAGGATCCGGCATCTTTTTACTCAGCATAATTTTAGCGGCTCAGCCTTGGTATCCAAAAGGGCTTGACACAGCTTAGGCCCTGCCCATGGTTTCGATGTGGAAGAGCGAAATGTGGGCCTCTTGAAGAGTTACCTACATTGAGTGCGAAGTCACCGTCAATCGAAGGCGGCAGGATATATCCTGATGTAAATTTCATGCCGGGCTCGCGCTTCGCGCGAGCCAGGCAGTTGCCATTTTCTGTCTCGCAGGACATATGACGTCGCTTTCAGTCTACGTCAGAGAGGTCATTTTTTCTGCCCGCCGCAGAGAGGTGTTGAAAATAATCTTAAAATGCTAAGTATCAGCATTCGGCGATATTGCTTATGGCGCTATAGCGTACTAAGTAGACGATATTTATGATTCTTGTAAGAACAACGTCTCAGTGCAGACGACTGTGCGTACAGTCGTTCGTAAAAAAGACTAAATGAAAGCAGAAAAGAACAAACACATTCAAACTGGCCTGGACGTTAATTGAATTCAACGAACGGTACAACAGCATGACGCCGTTGGCGCAATAAAGAGAAATAACAACAAAAAAGAGAAATAACAACAACGTTAACACTAATAATATAACCAGCAAACGAGACGGACGGAAACATTGCGATGGGGGGCCAGGACCAGCATCGCGTGTTGGCGGCGAGAGTAACACCACTAATCATCCCAACCAGATGCAGTCGGCTGGGCAGTATCAGGCACAGAGGAGGGCCAAATCATCTCTCCATGGGCCACGATGTCGAAGTGCCCTACTGTTATACAGCGGGTCCATACACAATTGTCTTCTGCAGTGAAGCAGTCAGTGGGAAAGATAGCGAGGAAAGACTGCATATCTTCACGCTCCACGGTAGAGCACCATCGCTGGTGGTACTTACTACTTACAGATCTAGCAGTGATGACCCCATTGTATGGCCAGAGGTCCATCGCCAGCACCACCCCAGGGAAATATTTAGTTGGAACTGCTTCTAAGTTCCTGTTTTCAACACAGGCTTGTACAAGCCCTGTGGGCAAATAGGCATACAAGAGGGCGGGATCTCCAGGGATGCGTTCAAGCTCGATCTCCTCCCTAAAGCCAAACATTGGAGTTTCGGTCATACAGGGCACCGTTTCGAGTGCCCCAAAATCTTTTGGAGGAAGTCCCGCAGCTTCTTCATAAGCCCGCGCCTCAGCCACCCACTCGACCTGAGCCTTCATGACCTGCTTGAGGTAAGCACGATATTTTTTGACTGCCTTTTTAAGGCCATTGCGGAGCTTGTCTTTGGGCACCCCCGTCAGGCACACGCTTTTAAATTGGGGGCGCTCGTAGGTTGGATAGTTGTCTGCCATGGTGAAGGTATGATGGAAGATAAAAGTGTGGTTTATATAGAATGTGGAGAGTTGATTGTGCGGTGGATGCACTGACGAAATGAGGTTTATATAGGGAGGGGCTCTCTTCCTTATTGGACCGATTGTTTTAATCTCCGGCCGCTACAGTGGGCGTCGTTTCGACACACTACAAGGTATCTTTTGAACGTGTCCCTTGGGTCGCCGTAGAAGTCGCGGCTTCCGTGCAGTCCAAAGGGCACGACTTTAGCGGACTGCAAAGGGCAGCGGATTGCTAAGTCAACAACCCGTCACATCCAACGCTTTGGCGGCTCAACGGCTTAACGGCTTGGCTTGGCTTGGCTTGGCTTGGCTTGGCAGGATATATCGCTTTGTAGCCTTTCTTTGTTTATGCACTCGTGCGCTCGTTTGTTCGTGCATTTAGGGCAGCGGTGAAGACGTTTCGGGGGAGTGTCAGGAATTTCGTGTACGGGCGTGCGATTGAACATTATACCAACGAGCGCTAATCAAAACCGGTGCGCCCAATCGCGCATTCCGATCGACATGATTTTCCAGGGCTGTGCGACCAGCTGTATGCATCCGAGCAGTCCCGCGGAATGAAGGCTCGCGCGTGAACATGAGCCGGGTTATGGTCGAGCAGGGCGTCTCAGGTTAGGTCCGTTTGCATGCCTTCAGATTTTTCGGCGCGCTTTTCGGGCCCATTTTGCAGCCAGGTCATCGACCGCTTTGTTGAGTTGGCTGAAGTTGGCGTTGTGGGGATTGTCATCGCTGCCACCCCACCATTCGGCGAGTTCGGCATGTCGCTCGTGCGCCGGATCGGTAAGCGCCTCGCAGAACTCCTGATACCCCCATGGGCCGCCGACGTCCTCGGGCGGGCAGTATCCTGTGGCTTCTAGGAGCATCGGGCCCTCCGTGCCGATTGCAGGGAAGGTGCGCTCGATCTTGATGCTGTGCGTCCAGCCGTCGCCAAAGTCGTAAAGGTATTTGAACGATTTGGCGCCGGTATCCTGGACTGCGGACAGCAGCGAGACTTTGCGTGCATCGATGGGACCATCCCCCCATTCCTCGTCAGGCAAACCAAAACCAACGTCACGGATGCGGAATTCGTAAAGGTGGACAGATCGATTTACCGCGGTTTTTGAACGGCAAGGCGGACAAACCGGCGCGGTTGGCCGAATCTGACTTTATGACAAGGTTTTCGCCCCTTGCCTGGGTAGATGGCTGATTAATTTCGGCGTTGCGTCGGC
>NZ_JAMYOT010000067.1:0-13514 GCF_040320005.1 Mesorhizobium sp. M0816
ATTCCACATCGACCACGTTCTCACATCACGACAGGAGCAGCCGCCCTCTTCCGGCGTCGGCCGAGACCCCAATCACCCCATCTGTTTTGAAAATCGGCTTGCTATGGGTTCCGTCTGAGGCTGGGTTATTATTCAAGCTGTGGATGTGGACAGAGCAGAGCCGTGGCCGGAAGGCCCAGATTGCCAAGAAGACCAAGCGCTACCCGTCTGATTCGACGGACGAGGAGTGAGAGCAGTTCGCCCCGCTGATGCCCAAGCCTGGGCGTCGCGGGCGTCCGCGCGAAATTGATTTCCGTGAGGTGGTCAACGCGGTGCGCTAGCTGGTCCGCTCCGGTTGCAGTTGGCGGATGCTGCCGATCCATTTCGGACCCTGGCAGACGGTCTACGGCTGGTTCCGCGAATTGGCGCGGCGCTTTCTGTTTCAGACCATCCACGACGTGGCGCTGATGCTGGATCGCGAGCGAGCTGGGCGTCCCACGGCTGGCGTGATCGACAGCCAGTCGTTCAAGGCTCCGCAAGCTGAAACAAGGGGTTACGAGGCCGGCAAGAAGATCTTCGGCCGCAAGCGACACATTGCCCTCGATACGGATGGGCGGCTGTTCATGGTCAACCTCACCACCCCGTCGCCGACGGCGCTTATGACCGGCTGAAGCTCATGGACAAAGCCACCTATCTCGACTTCGTGGTCGAGATCAGCCGTCGATCCGACGCCCAGAAGGGCTTCGAAGTCTTGCCCCAGCCGCCGGGTCGTCGAGCGGACCTTCGGCTGGGTGACCCGATAGTGCCGCCTCGTGCGCGACTACGAGCAGCGCATCGACGTCTCCCACGCCATGATCCTTGTCGCAATGGGCGGCAATCTCATCCGCCGAAACGCTCATCCGTGATTTTCAAAACGGACTCTGAGGTAACAGGGGCCGCCGCGATTTCGCCAAATTTGGCGCCTGCTGACGCAGACAACTTATGCAAGATAGAAAAATCACATTGTTCAAATAACCCGGATTTATTGAATTTCAAATAACGTTACATCGCAAGAGACACGCCTTCGAAGAAGACACCATGAGCGACAATACAATAGACACGAGCGCTCAACATCCACACCTTTAGACACGACGCTTACTCACACCACACATGACAGACTGCACACATAATTAGCAATACAGACATTATCCTGGAACCAAGATCTGCAAAAGAGAAATGACTGGAATACAGTGCAATAAAGACGAGAGGTGGTCGCAAAACACACACAGGGGACATGTTGAAAACGCCATACGGCGAAGCTGACAGACCCTCAAACAGGAACGTCGATCCGTACAGAAGGCGAAATCTGGTGGGGCCCAGCGCTCTATCCCTGGAGAGATACTCAACGGTCGTCAAGCAGCACCTTCGTGACAGCCACCACGTCAAATGAGCCGAACCGCGTCCGTTTGAAAATGTCGTCATCTTCATCATAAACGATAAACTCGGCATCGGGAATGACGACGCAACCTGCAATGTCGCTCCTCTCGACTTTCGTGCATCCGACAGCATGATACTTGCGCACTATGTCATCCTTGCTATCATAACCCTCCGGCGGAATATCCACTACGAGCAGTTTGACACTGTCATCATGGTCGACAAAGCGCATGTAGTCCGGAATGTAACTTAGGCTTCGCTTTCGTCGGCATTCTTGTGCCGAGAATAGTGGCATATAGGTGTATAGTACCCTTCTCACCTCGCGCGCGCCGTCTGAGTTGAGGTCCGTCATGATTCGCTCTAGGTTGTTGGTCTTGGTCGGGTCATTGAGGCATGGATAAGTATAGAATTCATCTAGTACTTCTTCTGGAAGGTCGTCGTAGGCCTTCTCGGTCTTCCCCATCCACGCATCATCGTGTTCAGGGTCAATCCCATGAGCTTCCGCGACTGCTCTAGCCCAATCACGTTGGCTCGGACACAGGGCGTTGTTGATGAAATTATTGTATTTGCTCGTCTGGGTCCGAATGTGCTCTCCTAAGTCTTCGGGGTCGGTGTGGGGAGCAATGAACCATGGGCGATCGTACGGAGGAAGAGACATCGTGAACGAAGGTGCAAGGTGGCGGCAGATGATGGAGAAGGTTTAGTTGCGTTGTGATTGACGAAAGATAAAGTAACGACTTTAAATAGCATGCGGGTTTACGCGGCACGGATCGCTTTCGGCCTTTACTAAAGATTACATCCACCAAGAATGTGCTCTCCCGCGAGTCTGGCCCTTTCGGCATTAACGGGTCCCTGTCACTTTCTAGTTCGCTGCGCGAGTGAGTATTTGGTCCCTCACTACACAGAACGCTAACAGCGGGCCGAAATCGAAAACCTCTTGCCTTCTGCGAAAAGCCATCAAATGTCCTCGTCTAAAGCATGGTCCAATGAGAAAGAATGACCCCAGTGGCCTGCAAAGAGTGTTGTCCATTCCCTTATACGAGGTCGTGTTTCTGTCACCCTCGCCCAAAGAATCAAGAAGCCGAAACGGTTCTTCCCTTTTCTCTTTCTATCGTGCTGATGAACTTGATCGAATCCCGCAGGATTATGTACGCATTGCGTATTAGCGTTCCGAAAGAGAATGTTTCCCTAACCTACTACTATATGGCTGAGCAGAATGCCCGCACTGCTTTGCAAATATGAACTTTGGCGACCTCACTCGCCTGAGCTCGGCCCAACCTCCGGACGACCCTCCGGCTACCTGCAGTCCCCTCGGGCTCGACTGGTCCGTCGCTCTCGTGAACGAAACCCCACCCCCCGTTGGACGTGGTGGCATGGGGGCACGCAGTGTAACTCCTCCGTCTATCGGACCGGCGTTTGTTTGTGGTGCTGTGTCGTTGTTGTTTTTGTATTGTTGTTTGTTCTGTGTGCTCTTAACGTCGTATTAAAGACCGTCATATTCGATGGGTTTTATGTAATGATGTGTCGTAAATAAAATCGGTCCTTTTAAATCAACCGAAGCATGTACTTAGCGATGAGCGTGCTGTTTTGTTTATACAAATCTTGTGGCAATTTGCCATCACGCTCTTACAACACGATTTAACGTCTTAATGGGAGCACAGAAATTATCGAAAAGAGATGACGCAGTGAGTCTTTAATATAGACCAATCGATTTGATAGGTATTGGCCTCCTCGCGATCCCTGGGTTCCGTGATGTGTGGTACTCGCTGTTCCGTGGGCCTGTTCCGTTTTCGATATATTCTACTGTGAATATCCTAATGTAAATATCGCTAGACCGTCGTCTAATAGCGAGATTTGCAAGCGCCTTTTTGGTGCGGGAGGTTGTTTGCCGGGAGCACGGTCGTCTACGCGGTCGACATGGGCCGCCGCATCATAGGGCTCCGCGGGATGGTCCTTCCAATGTATGTCTCGCACGCTCCGAGCAAACTCGTGGCGCAACGCTCTTAACGGAATGGACCAGCGTCGGTCCCGGCAGGGACTCCTCGACGATCGAACTGGCGAACTGTTCAGCTATGTTGACCTTGAGGCGCGGGTGAGGCGCAATCATCCGTTGCGGGCGATCCGGTTAATCGTGAGCGAGGCGCTGTCGGCGCTGGAGCGTGAGTTCGCAGCGCTGTACTCGCCGATCGGACGGCCGTCGATCCCGCCGGAGAAGCTGCTGCGGGCAATGCTATTGCAGGCGTTCTATTCGATCCGCTCGGAGCGGCTTTTGATGGAGCGGCTGGAATACGACCTCCTGTTCCGCTGGTTTGTGGGCATCGGCGTGGACGACGCAGCCTGGGATCATTCGGTGTTCTCCAAGAACCGTGACCGGCTGCTGGAGGGCGACATCGCTGCAAAGTTCCTGAGCGCGGCGCTGGCGCAGCCCAAGGTCAAGAGGCTTCTGTCGACGGATCACTTCTCGGTCGACGGGACGCTGATCGAGGCCTGGGCGTCGATGAAGAGCGTCAAGCCGAAGGACGGCCCAAGCGGTGGTCATGGCGAGCCGCCGGCTCAAGGCGGCGGGCGCAACACCGAAGCGGATTTCCATGGCCAGAGGCGATCGAACGAGACGCATGCCTCGACCACCGATCCCGACGCCAGGCTCTACCGCAAGGGGCGGGGCAAGGAGGCCAAGCTGTGCTTCATGGGACATGGGCTGATGGAGAACCGCCACGGCCTGCTGGTCGAAGCCTGCCTGACGTTGGCCGACGGGCATGCCGAGCGGGTGGCGGCACTGCACATGGTCGAGCCTCGCGCCGACCGACCGCAGGCGATCACGCTCGGTGCCGACAAGGCCTACGATGCGGAGGACTTCGTCAACGAACTGCGTTCGATGAAGGTGACGCCGCATGTGGCGCAGAACACCAGCGGCCGTAGTTCGGCCATCGACGGGCGCACCACCCGGCATAGCGGCTATGCTGTCAGTCAGCGTATTCGCAAGCGCATTGAAGAAGCGTTCGGCTGGATCAAGACGGTCGCCGGTCAGCGCCAAACCAAGTTCCGCGGCCGCGACCGCGTCGGATGGGCCTTCACCTTCGCTGCCGCTGCCTACAATCTGGTGCGGCTGCCGAAGCTCATCGCTGGGACCAACTGACATGGCCAAGGTTCCAGCCATCGCCAAGGCCTTTGCCGGTCGCTGGCGTATCGTCGAAATGGATGTCTGGGACAACGATTTCCTCGATCTCGTCGAAGAGGCGCATCTGACGTTCAAAGGCGCGGCGGACGGCGAGATCGGCTTCGGTGCTCTCAAAGGCTTCCTTGATGTCCGCTACGGCGCGCGAGACGGCTCGGCCTGCGCGGAATTCTCGTGGGAGGGTCACGACGAAAGCGATCCCGCTTGCGGTCGCGGATGGGCGATGATCGGCACCGCAGGTCGCCTCGTCGGCCACTACATCCACAATGCCGACGATTCAGGCTTCGTCTGCGTGCGCGCCTGACTTCTTCAACAGCCTGCTAGGCGTTACGGGATCTGATGAACTCTGGACTTGTGAATATAGGCCCGAAAGATCTTTGGGCGGTTTTGACCCCGGGCACGATCGCTACCGGAAAGATCACGCTTTATCGACACGGGTTCCCTGTCATCGGAGTCAAGGCGCGACATGATCACTCCCTTCTTTTCCAGCGCCGTGTGGAGCCACCATAAGGTTCAATAATCTGGTCCGGCGCCGCGGGTTCGCTCACGCTCCCGCAAGCCCCGTCGAGTGCCTTCCAATTCACCGCTCCCATCATGCACTGCGCTCGATTCCGGCGCGGAGGAGGATTCTTGCAAGGATGTGCCTTCTGGCTGATGAGGGCTAGCTGTCAGAGGATCAATAGCCAGCTTCTCCTCGTCATTTACCCAATCGTCGCTAGGATTAGTTGCAGTTCGGGTCTCGGGGACTCCCCCGATTGCACGCCTTTTCCGCACCGGCCCGTAATCGTCCTCTGCGTCGAATAGACCAGAAGAGCGGTTGCGCGCATTCGATCGATGCGGGCTTCCAGGAAAGGCATTGCCGTCGGGAGACGTTTCGTCTCTACTAGGCGAGGCCGTTCGGCTGCTTGAGCCGTCGGATTCAGCTAGGGGCGAGGGTGCAGACAGCGACTCGAAGAACGGGTCATCCTCAAACGCGCGTTTTGCTCTTTCCGCCTCGTCCGCCCGCCTTTCCTGGGCCTCACGGTCGACTCGCGTGAGCGTTCGATCCGGCTGTGCCCTTTCCAGGTGAGAAGAAAGCAAACTGATGTTGCGCTCGATATATATCTCCCCAAGCCGCCACCCCACCTCGTCTTCCGACCGGTCATGGAACAAGTGGTCTATCGTGCGCAGGCGCTCTCTGATTTCCTCATACAAATTCCCGAGCTCATCGGTCAACTCCCTAGCCTGCCCAGCCGTGAATGGAATGTTCGGGCGTAGCCTCCGGCGCTCGCCTGCTTCTCGCGCCCGAAGGAACCCAAGCAACTCCTTAGAATTGCCAACCGCATTCAATCGGTCAGCGATTGCTTGATTGTCATCAGTCAGGTAGCCCCCCTGGTGAGAGGGAGAGGAGGGGGCAAATTTCTCGGCCTTCTCAATCAGCACGCGGCGGCGATTGAGTGTCTGCCGGCCCGGCTCAATGTGCCGATCAATGATCAGACCGACAGCGCTGAAACGAGCCTGAACCTCCGGAGAAAAGACCGCCGGTTCACGACTGAACATCCGTTCGGCAATGCACTCCGCGGTATAGCCGACCGCCCGTTCTCGGGCTGCGATGGCTTCATCACGATGTAAAATTGAATTAGTGCGGTTAGCCCGATACTGCTTCAACCGGGCCAGATTCGCAAGTACGATGAAGGTATCCAGGCTCGCGTTCGCTGAAAACTCGGTGATCATACTGATCTCGTCTCCTCATTTGCTAACCAGACGGACTGACGTTTATCCGACAAACCTTATAACTGATGATTACTCGTACTTAGCAGTGCTGCATACTTGCGATGACACTTGTCTCACAAGTTGAATTATTCGGGACTTCGGTCGGTTGGTCGCGCTATATCCGCTTCATTGTTAGATTTCCCGACCGGGCGAGTGGCAGCCACTTTGCTCAAACGCGCTCGGTGTATCGAATGCTGACGTATTGGCTGCCTCTATCGCTATGGTGCACGAGCCCACCGCGATGGATCGGCCGCCGATCGTGTAATGCCTGTTCCAGGGCATCGAGAACGAAGGCTGCATGCGCCGTCCGGCTCACCCGCCAGCCGACGATCCGGCGGGCATAGGTGTCGATGACGAAAGCCACGTAGACGAAGCCGGTCCAGGTCGCGACATAAGTGAAGTCGGAGACCCACAGCATGTTCGGCGCCGGAGCATGGAACTGGCGGTTGACGTGGTCGAGAGGGCAAGGTGCAGCCTTGTCGCTCACCGTGGTGCGGATCGGCTTGCCGCGGATGATGCCCTCAAGACCCATCACCCGCATCAGCCGCGCCACCGTGCATCTGGCGACATCGAAGCCCTCGCGCTGTAACTGCCGCCAGACCTTGCGAACGCCGTAGACGCGGAAATTCGCATCGAACACGCGTCGGACCTCGTCCTTCAAGGCGGCGTCGGATTTCGCGCGAGCCGATAGCCTGGTGGGATCAGCCCGCTTCGCGACATGGTCGTGGTAGGTCGACGGGGCGATCGGCAGCACCTTGCAAATCGGCTCGACCCCATGCGCCTGCCGGTGATCGTCGATGAACGCGATCATGGCCTGAACCGGCGGTCGAGCTCCGCCTGGGCAAAATACGCGCTCGCCTTGCGCAGGATCTCATTGGCCTGTCGAAGCTCGCGGTTCTCGCGTTCCAGAGCCTTCAGTTTCGTCGCAACATCCGTGGGAACTCCGGCGCGCACGCCGCTGCCACGCTCGGCTTTCTTCACCCACTCATGCAGCGTCTGCGCCGTGCAGCCGATCTTGGCGGCGATCGATGAAACCGCCGCCCACCGCGACGTATGCTCGCCTTCGTGATCCAAAACCAGCCGAACCGCGCGGGTCCGGACCTCGGGAGAGAACTTGTTGGTCGTCTTGCTTGTCATGGCTCCACCTTCTCAGGAGTTGGAGCCTCCGATCAACCCGGGGCGGTTCAGTGAGCCCGAAAAGCCGCGTTTTCGTCATCCGGAGGGCCAACCTCTACAAAGCGTCGCCGGGGTGATGCTATACTATGCATGATGAAAACTCCGGCGTTTCTACTGCCCATGCCTAACACCCAGGAGCGACCAGCTGAACCAATATCGCGTTACCTTCATAACTTGACCGTTTATATGGAGTTCTCTGATCGCGGGGCTGATTGCCGGCTCTGCGGATTGGTCATCGTATCACGCGATCGCACAGGCCAGAGCACCTGGCGCAGTCCCAAGCGCGGCGGAAGGGGTGTATGCGAGCAGCGGCCGTTCAGCTCTGGTTGCTCACTGGCATGAGGGCATCGATGTCGCAGTTGCGCAGCCATCGGCGATGCGTCAACGGTTTGGGTGACCAGGCGTGTGGATCGACCTGGTTCATCTTGCGGTTTATGCCGACTGCCGAACTATGTCGAGCGGCAAACTTTGTTCATCACTTGGCCGCAGCTGGATGAGCATCTCCGTCAGTCGACGTGGCCTGCTGCCAACGTGAAGGAGAGGACGCATGAGCACGGGTGATTATCTGCAACACAGCATCCTGTATCGGAAGCAGATTCATGGCCTCTCGAGTTTTTCAAAGATTTACGCGACGAGATTGTGGGGCGAAGGCTTCGCTCGGCCTTGCACCTAGTGGTTTACGCCTGACATAAGAGTCCTCTCTGATTGGGGTCGTTGTGGTCAATGTGCTCCTGGCACTTTTTCTCGGACCGTTCCGCGGGTCACTCGCTACTCTTCGCGGTCGGCGCTTGGGGCCGCCGCATGATGGGGTCAGGAGAGCGAGACGTCTCAATCTGGATCACGACCTTGCGAACCTTGGTTCGGCAGGTTCAGGACTCTCAACGAGATCGCCTCGCCCATCGTCCCCACGGAACGATCCGGGCACGCCCTTTCGGGCGAAAGCTTTGTTCGTGTTCCTTGCTCCTTTGATCTGTCTCGGGTCACGATGCCAGTGCGGCAGGCTCCTTTCCAAAGCGGAACTCGGTTGCGTCGGCCCACATGCGGTGCAGTATGACGACGGCGCGCCAGAGACAGTGCTTCTTGCCGCGGATCGAAACGACGGCCTCGTCGAGATGCCACTTGTCACCCAGCCGACCCGCTGAGCGGCGGCGGATCTCGCTGGCAAAGGCCCGCCCGAATTTCTCTGCCCAAAGCCGGACTGTCTGATGCGAGACAATAATCCCTCGTGCCGCCAGCAAGTCCTCGACCATTCGCAACACGGAAATAGAGCCAGACAGCATGGGCGATGATCTCGGCGGGAAAACGGTGGCGGCGCTAGAGTGGGTCACGCTCTGTCATAGCCCGTCATCGCACATCGGTATCCAAGCTTCGTTAAGTTGACGATGCCTTTGAGAGGCCTCCGGGACCGCGCCATCCTGCTCCTGGGTTTTTCGGGCGGGTTGCGCCGTTCGGATCGTCGGTCTCGACGTCGCCCGCGACGACAAGAGCGACGGCGCCGGCTGGATCGAGATTTTTTTCCGACAAGGGGGTTCTGGTGACGCTGCGCTGCAAGACCGGCTGGCGCGAGGTCGAGGTCGGCCGCGGCTTCCAGCGACCTCTCCTGCCCCGTCGTGGCACTCGAAACCTGGATCAGGCTCGGGCGCATCGCGAGAGGCCCCCTCTTCCGCCGGCTGCCGGCGTTGGTCAGGATGATGTCGCTGGCGACAGCACCTCTTCGAGCAGGGCTGTTGCAATGGCAAGGCTATCAGCTGCCATCTCCTCGTAGTCTGGCATGATCATGAGCTGTGCGATCGTCCGTCTGACGAACTCCGGATTCAGCTCTGCAAGCCGCTCCCTTGTTCGAGCGACACGATCCGGAAATGCCCGGAGGGCACCGACAACACCGGCTCGATGCGATCGCGCGGCGGCTGCGATATCGAAGATGTCCCGCGGTCTGGCCTCCGCGCCTCGGTAATAAACCTTCTTGGCAATGATCTCGGGAATGGTCTCAAGCCATACCGAACGACCTTCTACCTCTCGCTTTTCGAAAGGTATACCGGTCAAGGCCCCGGCCACGATGAAGTCAATCTCGCCCAGGCCCTCGAACGCGAATTTCTGAAACCTCGTCCCGTCGCCGTCATATGCGGCAGGACCCGTGCTGAAGCTCAGTTGGCTCTTGGACGGGTCAATGAAGCCGAGTAGCTGAGGGTCGTCGAGGAAGATATCGACGTCGTGGCTTTCGCGATGGTTGATCTGGATCATCATCGCCGTGCCGCCGCCAAACGACCATTCGAATTCAAAACCTCCGGCCTTCTCCCGGAGCTGGTCGATCAGATCGGCAGCAATGGCGAAAAGCCGCCGCCATTCGGACGGTCGACGGCTATGGACCTCGATCATCAGGCAGCGAGTTGATAGGTCTCGCCGGACCAGGCAGAGAAATGGGCAGCGAAAGCCTTCAGATCATCGACCGCTATCTGGTGCGCGGCGGCGAACTCCATCTGCTGCTCGAACGGCACCTCTCCAAGGAAGGCACTGACCTGCCCAGGATACTGCTTCGCCAGATCTAGATCCGAAAGACAATGAGCCAGCGCCACGCCGTCGAGCTGTTCGCTGTAGGGCGCGTTCACTGTCGTCAGAACCAAGGCCATATGCTCACTCATAGTCATGCAAAATAGTCAATTCGTGGATGGGGCACAAGCTGCGAGACTCGGGCACTGCAAATGGCTCGGGAGGCTAACAATCGAGCTACAGAAGCGCGCGGGCTCGAACAGCATTCGGCCGGCTGCGAACCGATCTACATCCATTGGCCTCGAACCTTGATGTAGGTTTCGTCCATGTGCCATTTTCCAGTGACGCTCCGCTTGCGCCGGTTGAAGCGTTCAAGCAGCAGAGGCGAAAAATGCACGACCCAGCGGTGGACAGTGGTCGACGTGAATGCCGCGCTCGGCCATCATCTCTTCCAGATCGCGCAGGCTGAGATTGTAGGCAAGATACCAGCGAACGCACAGCAGGATCACGGATCGATCAAAATGGCGGCCTTTGAACATGACAAACTCCCGGAAAAAGAGCAAGCGTCATGCAGCAAATGACCTTTCCGAAAAGTTTGCGACAGAACCCTGGATGCTCGCTGTGCTCTTTGCAGAGCGGCGATGCCGGGCATATCGGCCGATCCTGTCTAGTGGATTGATCGAAACACAAGCGTCCGATTTTGGATTCCTTTTCGGCATAGGGTGTGAGACGATAACGCATGCGTACAGGGATCACATTTGAAGTTTCCGCCGCGGACCGGGGTCCGCTTTGATTTGCGAGGTGGTGAATGCCCGCAATGATGGCGACCGCTCCCAGACCCTCGCCGCTCATCAAGATGAGCTTCGCCCGCCACACGTGCTTTTGTGGCGAGCTGCCTGCCGAAACGATCGCGTTCAGCCGAACAGGGTCGGCAGCCGAAACCTCGAATGTGATACCTGTACGCATTCAACATGAGTTGCATCTCAATCAATCCACTAGCAAGGTATGGATTTCGTTGAACGCTTTTCGAATCCGACTCTAAATGGGTAAAGCCAGAACAGATTTACGGACCGCTGATCGAAACAGACGGGAGACTTAAATGGTGGATTCGTCCGGCGCAACAGACCCTCTCAACATCGGCAATCTGCCAGATGATATGCTGAGAGAGACATTCAAGCGGGCAGTCAAGCAAGCCGACAGCGTCGCAGCTTCCCAGAGAAGCATCAATGCGTTGCGCAATGTCAATCAGAAGTTCCGAGCAGTTGTTGATAGCGAGTTTCGCGAGGAAACACGATCCGCTCGTTTCAAAGAGGCCATAATTGACGCGGGTAATTCAGCTGGGACTAGAACTGCAAATGACATCATCATCTATCATGACGTGGACGGTCTGGCCACGAAGTACCGTATCAAAAAGTTAGCCGCGGAGCGCGACATCAATGCCGGAATGAATCCCCCTGCCGCCATTGAGCGCCATGACGTGGACGATCCGGTCGCGCAGAACATGCTCAAAGAGCACGCTGCGTTGCGCGACATCAATGCCGGAATGGATCCCCATGCCGTCATTGAGCGCCATGACGTGGACGATCCGGTCGCGCAGAACATGCTCAAAGAGCACGCCGCGATGCGCGACATCAACATGGTTGCCGGTACAGTCGTCAAGCCCCATCCCCTTGTTGCCGCCGGAAAAGTTGCGACACGCGCAATTCGTGGCTTCTTTTTGGCAACAGGACGGCGCATCAGGAACCTAGGCTCCGCGGGTAGGCTGCAAGCCGCGATGCGCGATATCAACGCCGATCCCGAGATAGTTGCCGGTACCGTTATCGAGCGCAATGGCGTGGACGATCCAGTCGCGAAGAACAAGATCAAAGAGTACGCCGCGATGCGCGACATCATGGCTGGCGTGGTTGCCGGTACCGCTATCGAGCGCAATGGCGTGGACGATCCCGTCGCGAAGAACACGCTAAAAGAGCACGCCGCAGTGCGCGACATCGAGGTTGGCATGGTTGCCGGTGCTGCTATCGAGCGCAATGGCGTGAACGATCCGCATGCGCGGGACCGTATCGAATTGCGCGCCGCGGTGCGCGACATCAAGGTTGGCATAGTTGCCGGTACCGCTATCGGGCGCAACGACGTGCACAATCCACTCACGCAGGACCGTATCAAATGGTATGGCGCGGAGAGCGACATCAAGGGTGGCGTGGTTGCCGGTAATGCTATCGAGCGCAATGGTCTGAACGATCCGGTCGCGAAGAACACGCTCAAAGAGCTCGCCGCAGTGCGCGCCATCAACGCCGGCGTGGTTGCCCGTATCGCCTTCGAGCGCCATGGCGTGGACAATCAGGACACGCGGGACCGTATCAAAGAGCAGGCCTTGAAACGCGACATCGGCGCCGGCATGTCTGCCGCTATCGCCCAGGAGCGCCATAATTTAAATCCGTGCACTCTGAACAGCAGCAACCTCTACACCACCAGGGGGCTGGATGAACGTTCTCGTCAGGAGGAAGGACGTGAGCTCTGATCTTTGGACCAAATGCCGGCAACACTTCCACCGGCGATGTCACGTTATCAGGAGCTTAGACCAATTCTCATCATTTTGAGGGATTGGGGAATGCGCCCATTCGCGCAGGCCGATAGACAGGCATCGTCAACTTAACGAAGCTTGGATACCGATGTGCGATGACGGGCTATGACAGAGCGTGACCCACTCTAGCGCCGCCACCGTTTTCCCGCCGAGATCATCGCCCATGCTGTCTGGCTCTATTTCCGTGTTGCGAATGGTCGAGGACTTGCTGGCGGCACGAGGGATTATTGTCTCGCATCAGACAGTCCGGCTTTGGGCAGAGAAATTCGGGCGGGCCTTTGCCAGCGAGATCCGCCGCCGCTCAGCGGGTCGGCTGGGTGACAAGTGGCATCTCGACGAGGCCGTCGTTTCGATCCGCGGCAAGAAGCACTGTCTCTGGCGCGCCGTCGATCAGGACGGTTTCGTCCTGGAGGTTCTGGTGCAAAGTCGTCGCAATGCCAAGGCGGCCAAGCGTCTGATGCGCAAGCTGTTGAAGGGCCAAGGCCGCGCGCCGCGCGTGATGATCACCGACAAGCTTCGGTCTTACGACGCTGCAAAGCGAGAGATCATGCCGGGTGTCGATCACCGTTCGCATAAAGGCTTGAACAATCGGGCGGAGAATTCCCATCAGCCAGTCCGGCGACGGGAACGGATCATGAAACGCTTCAAGTCACAACGCCATTTGCAGCGCTTCGTCTCCACTCATGATCCGGTTGCCAACCTGTTCCACATCCCCCGCCACGAAATCTCCTCCAGCCATCATCGCGAACTGCGTTCACAGGCAATGAACCTGTGGGCAAAAATCGCTCGGGCATGAACCGTCGTGGGGCAAGCGGGCTACGACCGCCTCGCGCTCTTTAGGTTTACGATGCCAATCGCGGCTGTTGCGGGCAAAACGCGATACCTCGCGTGCCGCTACCGCCCCCACCTTGCCAAGGCAGACCTCGGCGACCATCCGGTCAAAACCAGCGC
>NZ_JAMYOT010000068.1:0-13075 GCF_040320005.1 Mesorhizobium sp. M0816
TATGGCGGCTACAACCCGCTGTTCAAGGCAGACCGTGACCCCGGTCCGCTGACCCAGGCGCTGTGTTGGGCGCATGCGCGCCGCAAATTCTTCGTGCTTGCCGGCATCGCCGCCAATGCCAAACGCGGCAAGAACGCCGCCCCGATCTCACCGATCGCGCTCGAGGCCGTCAAGCGCATCGACGCGCTGTTTGACATCGAGCGCGGGATCAACGGGCTTGCCGCCCACGAACGGCTGCAACGACGCCGGCAGGAAAGCCGTCTTCTCGCCACCGAACTTGAGGCCTGGCTGCGAACCGAGAGGGCCAAACTGTCGCGCAGTTCTCCGGTTGCCGAGCCTATCGACTACATACTGAAGCGCTGGGATGGCTTCACGTCCTTCCTCGGCGACGGCCGGATTTGTCTCACCAACAACGCCGCCGAACGGGCGTTGCGTGGTTTTGCTCTCGGCAGGAAAGCTTGGTTGTTTGCAGGCTCCGATCGCGGCGCTGATCGGGCCGCCTTCATGGCAACCCTGATCACCACCGCAAAGCTCAACGACGTCGATCCGCAGGCCTGGCTGGCCGATGTTCTCGCCCACATCGCCGACATGCCGATCTCCAGGCTGGAGCAATTGCTCCCCTGGAATTGGGTGACATCGTCAGTAAAAGCCGTTGCTGCGTAGGCTCTGATGGCTCACAAAACCGACAGAGATCAGCCTGACAAAAACCGAGTTCTTGTTCGCGATGTATTGCTTCGCGATTGGGATCCGATCGGCATATCTGGTATTCCCGAAGCTAAGGACGAATATGACGACTATGCCGACGTCGTGCTCGGGATGCTGATCCACGAAAACGCGACGGCAAAAGACATCGCCGGCTATCTCTTCAAAATCGCCACAGAGGACATGGGGCTGTCCGATCGCAAGATGGCGAAGCTGTGCGATAGAGCCGCAGAACTAGTCGTGGGGCTCCGATCAAACTTTTAGGAACAGGCTTGAGCTACCTGCGGTCTTCACCGGATGGGTACGATTCGGCGCACGTCACTTTGTCGCTTCTACAAAGGAAGTGATCGTGAAAGGCCGACGGATTGAGCTTCGAGAGGGAGACAGCGAAGTGCGGACTGTCCCGACTCGAAATTCTAGGTGCTTGCACTCGTTTCGCCGAGATGTGCGATATATTAAACCGGCGCTTGGGCGAGGCCGCCGCCGATTTCCTCGAAGCCGTGCTCGCCGGAGATGCGCTTTGGCATTGCCGCACCGAGCATCATGCTTCGGACATAGTCGGGATCGGGCCGGGTGGCTCGGTCATTGCGCACTTTCTGCCACCACAAAGTGGCAAGGGCCGCCACGTGCGGGGCAGCCTGGCTGGTCCCTGTCATTGCGCCATAGCGGCCACCCGGAAGCGCGGATCGGATAGCGACGCCTGGGGCACACAGATCGACGCCAGTATTGGAGAAGGGCGCGAGATCAAAAAGATCGCCGACTCCCTTGGACACGGCTCCAACCGAGAGAACCTTCTCGGCCACGGCCGGTAGGGTAGCGCCGATGCGGTACGGCGGTTGGCTATCGCCGTGACTGTCGTTCCCGGCGGCCGCGACGACGAGGGCGGAACGGCTCGCGGCGCCGGCGCTGACGACCTGCCCAATTAGGCGGTCGAAGAAACGCGTGTAGTCGCGATAGTCGTTGAGGGCCGCAACGAGCGCGGCGTCTTGCGGCAAGCCAGCATCGCGCAATGCGCTGGCGTGGCCTAGAAAGTCCAATCCCACCGACAGGGAGATGACGTCCGCGCCACTGTTGACCGCCCAATTCAGCGCCTGCTGGAGTTGGTCCGTCGTGGTGGTGAAGTTACGATCAGCGATCTTGCCGATCAGGACACTGGTGACCCCCGTTGCGAGGCCAATGCGCTCGTCATTCACCGTGCGGCCAAATATAATTCCGGCGCAGTGGGTGCCGTGCCCGACGCTGTCAACGAGACCAGTTCCGGTGAAATCTTTGTAATTCCGCTCGCTGATAAGACCGTCGAAGGCCGGGTGTTTGGGATCGATTCCGGTGTCAAGGACGGCGACGCAGACCCCCTCCCCGGCCAAACCTAGTTGGCCTGCGCCGACAGCGGCGATGCCCCAGGCCTGACCCTCGCCCGCGTTTAAGCCTTGTGCGACTTGTGGGATGAGCCGGACCGGCATCTTGGGTACGCGCAACAGCTGCCGTCCGGCGCGCCGGATGGTGTTAGCTTCTTCAGAGTCGATTAGTCTGACAGTTGTTGTCGTGACGCTGGCATTCTCCTTGGTCGTCGCCGACGCGTCTAGAGGCGGCCCACCGCGACGCATTCGACGGGAGGTCTGCAGAGCCGTCGTCGTCTCGAAGTCTGCGTAACGTACTTCTGTCATCGTGGGGGTATCCATGCTAGGCACAATCTAACATTGTTTTCTGGAGGAACGCGATGAGCATTGACGTAGTCGTCTTCGTTCCAGGGATCTGTGGTAGCGTGCTCAAGAACGGCGACACCACTATCTGGCCGGGGACGCCGGTCAATGCTGTATTCCAGACTTATCCTGATGCATTCGTGGACATACTCGCGACGAGTACAACCGTCCGGGCCACGGATGTCTTGCGCAGCGTGCCGCTCACCGTCTTCGGCGTGCCGGTGTATCACGTGGATGGATACGGGAAGGCATTGCGTTCGCTTGAGGGGATGGGATTCAGCGAGACGGGGGGTAGCCTTGTCCCCTTCGCTTATGACTGGCGGGCTGACGTGCGGACATCCGCGGCGGCGCTGCATGCGCGGCTCTCTCAACCTGACTTTGGCGGCAAGCATATCGCCATAGTGGCACATTCGATGGGCGGGTTGGTGACCCGGTACGCGCTTGAGAGGATCGGGATGCCCGCTGGCGCGCGGGTTGAACTCGTGGCGCTGGTCGCGTCGCCCCATCTTGGGGCTCCTGTGGCACTACAGAATGTCTTAGGTCTCCGGCCCGAGCTATTCCTCTCTGCCGCTCAGTGCCGGGCGGCGTTGCGGAACCCGCAGTTTCCTTCGGCCTATCAGCTTCTGCCGCGGCCGGGGATCCCTGCGCTGCTGGCTGCCCACGCGCAGTCCGGATTCCTGGTCAAGAACCCATTCGACGCCGCGATCGCGGGACAGCTCGGTTTGGTCCAGGGGAGCCTCGACGCTGCGACCGCGCTCGCGGCCGACCTCCCTTTCATCGGCCCGGGCTTCCAGCCGCCCTGCCGGTACGTAGCCATTGCTGGGAACGCGCAAAAGACAACAGTGGCGAACTATCAGCAGGCTGAGGGTGCAGGTGCGGTGGAAGGAGAGACAGCAGGTGACGGTACGGTTCCACTTTGGAGCGCCGCCCCACCTGGAATCCCGGTCCGCTACGTAGCGGCAACACACGGCGACATCTTTAAGGACAGCGACACGGAGGCGATGCTGCGGGCCGTGTTGCGTCCTGGTACGCCAGGCGCGAGGCTATTCAGCCTCGGAGCCGGGCCACCCCCGGCACTTTCGGTGCAGACGGTCAACACATCTGTGGCACCTGGGGTCAACTTCACCGTTGCCATCGTGGCTGACCGGCCAACAGGGATGGTGGATGCCACCGTCTTGGTGGAGCGCGCTTTCGCTAGTGATCGAATTGAGAGCGAAGAGGTACCAGTGCGCTACGTTGGGGGACCCATCCGGACGATCCCGCTTGAGTTCACGGCTCCGCAGGATCGTGCCGTACTGAAGTTCACTATGCGGCCGAATGGAGCTGCCGCCACGGGAGATCCCGCTACGGTGCTGGTGGTCAACTAAACCTGTTTGGCGCGGTGACGTGATGTTGGGACCCCGAGGAACAGCCCGTGTCCCAAACAATGCGCGGCCATCCAGGAATGCCCGCACCTACGCGTCCGACCGACGCCGATCGGCGAGTTAAGCTATTGATCTGCCAGCAGTGGTTGGGGCACCGAACTTTAAACGCCAACTAACGTGAACCCGGCCCAATAATAGGGGTCCTTGTACGGCGCGAGCTTTGGCTCGGAATTGACATGCTCGCTGAGCGCCGATCGTGAAGCTGCCGCTAGAGCTTCGGAAGGGCTTGTACAATAGTGGCTGAAAAGTTTCGCCAGATCCTCATTTGTTTGCGTTCTCAGCCATTCCTGAGCCGAAGCAAGCGCCTGGGCCGGAGATAACTTCTGCTGTAAGTGAAGATAATAAAATTGTTGCATGAGCAGCATCGTTGAGGCGTCATCGACAGGCCAAAGAGTGCTAGCAATCGCTGGAGCACCGGCGAGTAAAAACGCCGCGCTCAGTCCAAGATACTCATCAGGAGAGCGGCTCTGGGTAAGTCCGGATTCGCACGCGGATAGTACAACGAGTCGGGTCGCGTACAGATCTAGGCTGGCAATAATCTGGCCGAAAGTCAGTCGCTGGTCTTTTTCAAGCTGAAGATATGACGCCATGGGATCGAAGGGCTCATACACGGCGTGACATGCAAAGTGCAGATAGTTATACCCCGGCACCCAGCCCTCTAACGCGCTCATCCACGCCAAGTGATGGGTCAAGGCCATGCGCTCATTGAGCCCGAACAAGGAGAGGATGATTTCGCCTTCCGCGCGAGCGTACTCGAGGTCGCCACTCGGGTCGAGCACTGCCAAGATAGATGGATCTGGCGATACCGTCTCGGCAGTACCGGTATTATAAGATAATTGGTATTCCTCGTCCGAAACGAACGACGATGTGAGCGGACCCGTCAGTACCGTCCGGGGATTTCCCTTGGACCTTGCGCTCTCCTCCGACCGCGCGCGACACGCTCTAAGCAAATTGATACTTGGGCAGAAGGAAATTATATAACTGTCGAGAGGATATCTTCTTTTCCACCCTTCGTCCTTGCATGCTGCCCTCCACGGCAAAAGGCCAAGTCCTGAAGACGGGACAATTATCAGCGCGGCTCGTTCGCATATTCCAAGACTATTTATGCATTCGTAAATCTTCTCGATAAACATATCCCAGATGATTGCGCCTGTGCGCTCGATCTTCTCCTGCCAATCTTGCTGGGTGACTTCTTCGAAGCGATCCAGCCAGCCCGGTTCTGCTCCTCTAGTTCCGTGTAGGATCCCCCGCGTGGTGTCGAGCGTCAGACCTGGCAACTCCACGAAGTGTTCTTTGGTGAGTGTATTCTGCTGATGAGGAATTACGAATGCGCCACCACCCTTAGCCGTTGTCAAAGTCACGACCATTGCCCCATGTTCTGGCACGAGGCCGACGACTGACTCCCATGACAAAACCGTAGGTCCCTCTACACCAGACTCGCGTCTTGCCGCCTCCACGAGGGTCGCGAGGTGCAGGTGTGCTAGTCGCAATTCCTCTCGACATTGATCGTCGCTTCTTCTGTCGCCGTCTGTGGCGTTCATTTCCTCCTCCCGGCGAAGTATCAGCGTACAAGCTCGCCGGATCTCGTCTCGCTTCTTGTCGTCAAGCACGCCCGTTGCCAGCGCCGTCGCTCCCGAGATGGGATTTATGAATCGGGTTTTTCCCTGATCAAGTCTTAATATCGCGTCGGTATAACGCTCCAACCGAACCAAGGCGTATGCGTCATTTGAGAACACATGAAAAAAATCATCGATGAGTAGATGCAGATCTTTCAAGGCGAAAGTGATGTTGATCAAGTCGCGGATAAGATCAATCGCGCGGTCGTACGCCGCATGTGCCGATGCCCATGCATTTTGCTCGAAGTGAATATCACCGAGATCCCGATACAAAATGGCTGCTTTGCGCGAGTCCTTTGCGGGATCGACCAACGCAACAGCGCTTTCAAGAGAAGACACGGCGTTACGATAGAACTCACGGTCACCGGCCTCGAGGCGATCCCGATAAATGGTGGCTAGAGTTGCATACACGTCAGGACGCTGGGAGTCCGTTTCAGGCAGGTCGAGTCTCGACCTCAGCCAGGTGGCAGCGAGTGTCGCACTTTGGATTTGATTAGGAAATTCACGGCCGCAGTAGGTGCCATTTGGGGACGCGGGGCCGAGCCGGGCGCATAGCTCCAGTCGAATCCAGTTCAGGTAGCCGGCGCGGGGCTCGTCAGCTTCCCGAAAGGCTTGCTCGATGCGAACCTGCAGCAGATGAGTGACTTTCGATACGAGTTCAATTCTGGAATGCTGGCTGGGAAGGTTGCGGTCGAACCACTTCGCACACTCGTCCAAGCGTTCACCCGATCCGCTGAGCAGATAATCGACCATGATTTGGGCGCCGGCGTTTATTCGGGCTCCTGACGCGGTGCGACGAGCTGCCTCAAGCATTGCAGAATTGATATCTGAAGCACGATTAACATCCTTCACACCAAGCAAGCTGGACGTTGTCCAAAGACGAACAGTGCCGTCTGCCGATGCAGAGATCAGCAGCTCTCCCGTCGGCGAGAACGCTAAATCGTGGACAGTTCCGTCGTGCTCTCCGATGTTCGCGCGACAGGCATGCGTCTCAGGATCCCACAAGCAAATTCGGCTATCACTGGCGCCAGATGCCAAAAGAGGAGACGTCGGAGAAAAACAAAGCGCGCTTATCCAAGCGGTGTGTCCAACAATCGTTCGATCCAGGGGCGGCTCTGCCAAGTGATGATCGGTTCTGAGGACCGCAATTTCATAACTGTCAGGAATCAATATCGGAATAAGCCGCGCAGGCAACCAAAGGCCGGTCTGCAGATGTAGCGACAAGGCTAGCAAGCTGCCGGACTTATCCGAACGGCATTTGTAAATGATTGATTTCGGAAAACTGACTTTGTATTTGAGCGAGAGGGTCCGTGCGCTCAGAAAATACACGTCTCCTCCGGTACCGGAAACCACGAGAGTATCAGCGCTGTCTATAAAACACAGATCCAGAAGACGCTCTTGTGTAAGAGTGACCTCGGCCCTAAGGCCGCCGCTACGATTCCACATCCGCAACAGGCCGCGGTTTCCTGCAGTATAAACCAGTGCCTGATCTGGGGAAAAAACGGCAGTTTCGATTTCAGGATGTTCGTATGTGGCACGGCTTTCACCCGAAGCTACGTTTATCAGTCGGGCCAGTGTCTTGAGCGCAACGAGCAGGCAGGTGCTGTCGTCTGAAAAGGCAATCGCATATATGCTGTCACTATAGGTCTCGTTCAACTGCGTCGATTTAGAGCGGAGAGTCATTATCTTGACCTCTCCGCTTCGCGCGCCCCAAGCGAAAAACTCGCCGGACGGGGAGAAGCAGGTTGAATAAATAGGACCGGCAGTCCTTTCGAGGATTTCTCCTAAGCTCATCGCGAGCTCCCACAATATGAGTATCGGAACTCCCGTGCAGCCTTGATGGCACCACAGGTTTCCGCCAATTGAGTTATCCTTTGATATTCATTGTCTTTGCGGTAGTGCGATCAAGATCAGTCAGGCTCGTCGGGCATTCCCACCTGTTCATGACTGTTTCTGAGACTCGACGCGAGATCTTCATCTGTCTTGATTTCCAACCATTGAAGCGCAGTAAGCCTTCTTGCTCAGATAGGCTCTCGTTGATGGTGCCTCGGTCCATGCAACGACTGTCAGATTCGTTCCATCGGCAACTGCTCACTTCGTCCCGTCGATCGCGCAGAGTCGCGAACTAACCGGGCATCAGTCAAGAGGGTGTCCCACTCACACGCGGCCGAGCGAGAAATGGAATGGGCGCTGCCCCAAGTTTATTTTTTTTCCTGTCTTCGTCGATCTCTGATCGGCCGAGATTGGCTTACCGTGTCCAGCAGCATGCATCGACGACAGCACTTCGTTTGCACTACGCAATAAAAGTCTCTTGCTCCAATTTGAGGTGGCATTCGCAGCCAGTCCGCGCTCGAGACCACCACGCAAGGGAGAAAAAAGACCGTTGCGCGCTAAAACAAACGCTATCATAAGTTGATGAGCAGTCAAATAAGAGGGTAAAGCCGCCCAGTCTGGGGTCATTAGGGTGAGGTCACCATGCTGAGCCTTCCGACACACATCTCCATACAATGCCGCGATTGCCGGGAGCGTAGCGAGGTAACCTGCTGGGTGTTGGTCGACGGCGGAGCAAGGCCAGATCTAGTCGGTCGCATCATTCGCGATAACTTGCAGGAAGTTACGTGTCCTAGCTGTTCTCAAATTCATAGGTTGGAGTTGCCGGTATTGGTCTTTCGACAGGAGACATCGCCGACCCTGGTGTTTTCGCCATCGCGAGCAATGAACGATTCGGAGAATAGTAGCCGACAGGAACAGCTTATTCGCATTCTCAAGACGCAAATCGAGACCTTCGAGCTCAGGGCAGGCCCCGACGGAGAACGAAATGCGCCGCTCGGCTACAAATGGCAAGCGAGTTGGGCGGATTCAATTGCGATCGTTGGTCGGGCCGAGTTAGGGCTATATCTATCTCAAGCACTTGAGCTGGAGAAGCTTGCTCTGATTGATCGTCGGGAGCGCGGCGATGTTCGGCCAGCGGTTGACGTTGCAAGATCCATCGTAGAGATGACCCGCGGCTATTTTGGGTCGGACGATCTGGAATACGCCACAGCCCTCAATAACCTCGGTGTCGTGCTTGATGAAGCGGGGCTGTTCGCTGACGCTGCGTCCGCCCATCGCGAAGCGCTAAGCATTAGGACAGCAATTGACGACCACTCTCCGGAAGCGGCTCAAAGCTTGGATAACTTGGCGCAAGCGCTGCTGGCGAGCGGCGAAATGGAAGCTAGTATAGCGTTCGCTAAGCGATCCTTAGACATCCGGCAGAAGATTTTCGGGCCCAACCATCTAGAGGTCGCTACGAGTCTGAATTCGCTGGCCAACATTTACATCCGCAATCAGAATTTCGTAGAGGCAGAAACGGCTCTCAAGGAGTGTCTCGATATTCGCGAACGCGAGTTGGGTCTTGATCATCCCGACGTCGCGGTCACCCTCAACAATCAAGGTGCGCTCTTCCGGCGAACTAAGCGGTTCGCAGAAGCGTCGAAAAGCTATAATCGCAGCTTGGGAATTCTCAGCCGCATGCTGCCCGCTAGTCATCCGTATCTAGCAGGATTGCGCAACAACCTGGCAATTTTGCAAACTGAGCTTCACAATGTAGTAGCTGCCGGCGACTATGCGCGCGTCGCTGCTGCGGCCACCCGAAGCGCTTTTGGCGAAACCAATGCGTACGTCGCAAAGGCTCTGCTGTCGCAAGCCGGCTCGGATATGCTTGCCGGGAGATTCGATGAAGCCGAAACGGCCGCGAAGGAAGCGCTCGCGATCGCTCATAGCGCATATGGCGAACTTCATAATGATGTAATTAACGCGATCAACATGCTGTCGGTTGTCTACAACGCGTCTGGTAGGCATGAAGAAGCGATCATAGCTCTGGAGAAGGCACTCGCTCTTGCGCTGAAAGTATTTGGACCGGATCACATTCAGACGGGTACGATCTACAGAAATCTTGGCTGCACATCATTTGATCTAGGAGACAAGGTCGCGGCATTGAGCGCCCTTCGCAAAGCTGACGATATTCTCGACAAATCGTTGCGTCACGTGCTGTCGATTTCTGACGAGCCGCAGCGGATGCTCCATCTTGTCGATGCACGGTCCCAGATGTGCATTCATCTCTCCGTACTCATCGCTACGGAGGCACTTGATCGATGGATTTCCAGCGAACCAATGCGCCTTGTCTTGCGCCGAAAACTTATCGGTCTGGACTATGCCTATGTACATCTACACAGTCTGAACGCCCGTTCAGGCGATTACAAGCAAGCCCGGTGGCGCGAGCTTCAACTCGCGATCGCGCAAATGCAGGTCGCGGGAACTCCCAAGGATGCCCAGACAACCGAGCCACTCGCCGCGATGATGGCGGAATTTGCCCAGTTGGACCGCGAGATCATCTATGAGATCCCTAGTGAGGCCTGGGCAAACCTCATCGCAAATGTGAATGTCGAGGACATCCAAAACGCTTTGGGCGCTCGGTCGGCCCTCATCGAGTTCGTTCAATACGAACGGTATGTGCCGAGGACGGCGGGAAGTAAAGGTGCCCGCGCAGCCAGCCCTATGTGTTATCTAGCTTTTGTAGTGAAGCCGGGAATGCCCGGGGTCGTCTGGGCGGCCGATCTTGGCGAGGTAAGCGCGATAAATACTCTCATCGAGCGTTATCGAACGGTGCTCCAAGGCGGCGATGGCCTCATTGCAAACGAGCTGCCTTTGGTCACGAATGCAACAGTGAGAGCTGAAGTGACGTTGGGTGCGCGTTTGCGGCGGCTGATTTTTGGGCCGCTTTTAGAACCTTTGGAAGGCATCGACGACCTCATAGTTGCAGCCGATGGCGCGCTCTCCAAAATTCCGTTTTCTGTTCTTCCTGATGAGGAGGGAAAGCGACTAGGAAGCACCTGTGGGATCAGTTATGTAGGATGCGGACGAGATTTGATACGGGGCGTCGACCCGGAGGTGACGCGGGCAGTTCCACTGGTCGTAGCGGATCCTGATTACGATTATGGGCTCTTCTCAGAGGGGCAGAGCTCCAAACCTGTAGATAAGCTCTTCACCCCGCTTCCAGGCACGCGAGAGGAGGGACAGGCGATCGCGGAAATGTTGGGCGTGAACGCTCTGTTCGGTGTCGCAGCGAGAAAGGAGACCGTCCTTTCGCAAAAGCATCCTTGGATACTCCATCTCGCCACTCACGGCTTTTATTTTGAGATGACCAAACCGGATGCATTCGACCACCGGGTTCGGGCCGCCCATGATCGCTCTATCGAAACCGCGAGCGATCGGCTCGCCGGGCTCTCGAATCCGCTTCTTCGTTCTGGCGTGGCACTTACTGGGGCGAATGTTGGGCTTTCCGATGATACGAGGTCAGGCAGCGGCGGACTGCTTACGGCCGCAGAAGTCATGGCTCTTGATCTACGTGGGACAGAAATGGTCGTCCTATCGGCCTGTGAAACGGGCCTTGGAGACAGTTTCTTCGGAGAAGGGACGTTCGGACTCCAGCGGTCTTTCCTACTTGCCGGAGCGAAAAGCGTTGTGGTTAGCCTTTGGCCGGTGCCCGATAGCGAAACATGCGATCTGATGCGGGAGTTCTATCGCCTGTTGCTTATAGGCACGTCGCGCGTCGAAGCTCTTCGGAGAGCCCAGGATACAGTACGGGCGCGGCAACCTCACCCGGCATTTTGGGGAGGGTTCATTCTCCAAGGCGAACGAAGTCCTCTTCAGCACCTTGTTGCGTCTTAGACACGTTCCGGCCATTTGGTGTGCCCCGACACGGCGAAGGACGAATATTTTCGGTAATTCCCGGACATCGCTAAATCCCGGACAGTGATTTCAGTAATTCGCGGACAGCGATTCCGCTAAATCCCGGACAGTTTTCGGGAGCGGATTTAGCGGTCGGTTCTTGGCTGCGCCGTTCTGGCAGTTTGGCCTCTCACGATGATGTTGAGAGGGGCCATGCCGAGACGGAAGCAAGCGAGACGAACGAGCGTGAGGGATATCCAAGCGATCTTGCGCCTGACCCATGAGCAGGGTCTTTCGGTGCGTGAGGTTCGATTCGCACATCGGGACGGCCGGTTATGACCGCGAACCCGTCACCGCCGCTGCATGACGACAACGTCGTTCTAGAGTGGGAAGTTGCTCCTTCGCCGTAAGCGCTATTTTCGCTGCACGTTGACGCGGGCGCTTGACGGATGGCCTTCGAATCGGGAACGGTATTCTGGTCTGATCAGGCTGCTGTTGCTTTGGCGAAGTTGAAGGGCAGCAGATCCTCGATGGCTGCGTTCTCGGGGCGCTGAGGTAGTTCAGTGAGGACGTGGCGCAGCCACGCTAACGGCTCGACGCCACAGGCGCGGCAGGTCAACATCAGGCTGTAGATGACGGCGCTGGCCCTGGCTCCGTCGATGGTATCGCTGAACAGCCAACTTTTCCTCTTTTCCGGCCAGTGGCAAAGATTCTGATGTCACGCTCGAGAAGATTGTTGTCAATCGGCAGATCGGCATGCTGCCGTCCTCGGTGTAACGAGTCAGATATCCCCATTGGTTCAGGGTGTAGGAGACGGCGTCGCCGAGCTTGCTGTCCGGCAAGATTTTTGGGGCGATGTCGTCGAGCCATGCCTTGAGAGCATGGAGGATCGGGACACTATGTTGCTGGCGGAAGCGGCGAATGCAGTCATCTCGCGTTTCGCCGTCATCGGGGATTTCGTTCCGCGCCTGCCTTTCAACCCGATAGAGCTGTTCAAAGAACCGGAGCGCCTGTTCCGGCGGGCCGCCGCCTTTCTTCCTCGCCTTTAGGGCATCGACGAAGCGCCGCCTGGAATGGGCCATGCAGCCAAGATGCGTTGCCCCTTCCAGCGTGCGCCAGGCGGAATAACCGTCACTCATCACGATGCCGCGGTAATCGCCCAAGAAGGTCTGCGGGTGTATCTGGCCGCGACCCGGCTGATAATCGAGCAGCACGATCGGCTCGTCACTGTCGTGGCCGCTCCGGTATGCCCACATGTACGAGGTGCTGGTGGCCGCTCTGTCCATTTCCTTCAGCACCTGGACCGTGGTCTCGTCGCCATGGATGAGGGGCTGCGATCTGAGCCGCAGCTTCAGCACGTCATAGATGCGGGCGAGATGCTTTTCGCTCGAGCCGATCACCCAGTGACCCAGAGCGCCACGGCTGACAGGAAAGCCCGCGCGCTCGAAGGCCTGCGCCAGGCGGTAGAGCGGTGTGCCGTCGACGTATTTGTGAACGAGCGCGAAGGCCAGCGTCGAAGCCGTGGCGATGCTGCCCGGCAAGGGTTGCGCGGGCATCGGCGCGGTCACGACCGGCGTGTTGATGCCGGTACGCTCGCAATGACGGCAGATCCCATGGGGAGTGGATCGTGGCCCGCACTCTGGCAGAGTGGGCCATCGCAACTCGCTCTTTGGAGGCCCTTTCATGCATCTTTCGACCACCGATCAATCCGAGCTACAAGCCGCTGTCCGCGTGGATCTTGGCGCAATCTTCGTCTCGCTGGAGCTGTCCAGATCGACCTGGCTAGTCACCTCGATTGTACCGGGCAGCGAGAAGATGTCACGCCACATGGTCGCCGGCGGTGACAGTGCCGGGCTGCTCGTCTGCCTCACCGGGCTGCGCAGCAAGGCCGAGGCGCGCACGGGCACGCTTTATCCGTTGGTGG
>NZ_JAMYOT010000069.1:0-12301 GCF_040320005.1 Mesorhizobium sp. M0816
CGGCGCGGGGATTTCGTGCAACATATTATCAGACTCTCCTCGGGAAATGAACGGGACCATCGTCCGCCGGACGTTTTGTTGCAACAAAATAGCGAAAGCCCGCGTTAACGCAAGGACTTTTTCAGGTGGCGCGCAACTCCGCCGACGACATTCGCGCCACGCTTGCCCTCCTGATCGCGGATTCACTAGCGTGACCAGTCAGGTTGCTTCATGCAACGACCTGCCCTGCCCTCGTCGAGCATGGTGTCGACGCAGAAGCGCGAACTCTCGATCATTGCGGATTGAACTCGCCGGCTTTCGGGAAACATTGCCTCGACCATTGTCGGCCCAGTTGCCGGCAAGAGCCTTGCGCAGCCGATCTCACTGTCGAGGCCGACGAAACAGCCAGTCACGCGCATCGATGCGACCCTGCGGTAAGTCGGACTCCTGTGGGGATAAAGCACTCTGCCAGGCGCAAATTTGGAGATGCAACGACGAATAGATTTACTAGGGGAGCATGAGGAAGTGTGGGGCGGTTATGCGGCGAGAGCTGTTTCGTCTGGTTCGTGATTGTCGTTCGCCATACCGGGATACCATTGCTGGAAGATCGTGCGCAGGGAGCCGTCGAGGGTCTGCGTGCGGGTTTGCAGCAGAAGATGCGCGCCGATCCTGCTCCACTGCATCTGCTGCTTTTTCGCGAACCGCTTGCTGATGACGGCATTGACGGTTGCCTCGACGAAGGCCGAGGATATCCGCTCACCGGACCGGTAACGTTCGCCGTCGTTGATCAGGCTTGCGCTGTTGGAAGCGATGTAGGAACGGGACTCGCCGATGGCCGTCAGGAATTTGCGCATGTTCGGCTAGTCCGTTTCGAGCGCTTCCGCATCGAATTGCAGGTCGTTTCCTTGCTCGGATACGGATCAAAGCGATGGTCAATACGCTCGGCCGCGATCTGAGGGGCCTGCGCGACCGGGCGATCCTGCTCCTGGGCTTCGCCGGCGGACTGCGCCGTTCGGAGATCGTCGGCCTCGACGTCGTCCGCGGTGATCACAGCGACGGCGCCGGCTGGATCGAGATTTTTCCTGACCAGGGCGTCCCGGTGACGCTGCGCGGCAAGACGGGATGGCGCGAGGTCGAGGTCGGCCGCGGCGCCTCCGACCAGACCTGCCCCGTCGCCGCCCTCGAGAGCTGGATCCGCTTCGCCCGTATCGCAAGAGGTCTGCTCTTCCGCCGCATCTTCAAGGACAACAAGACCGTCGACGTCGAGCGGCTCTCCGACAAGCATGTCGCCCGCCTGGTCAAGCAGACCGCACTCGCCGCCGGCGTCCGGTCCGATCTTCCGGAAGGGGAACGTGAGCTGGCACTCGCTGCGCGCCGGCCTCGCCTTGTCGGCCGACATCGAGGAACGCTATGTCCAGAAGCAGCTCGGCCACGCTTCGCCGAGATGACCCGCAAATATCAGCGCCGTCGCGATCGGTTCCGGACCAACCTCACCAAGGCCTCCGGGCTCTAGTAAAGCCCCTCCCCTCCCCCGATTGATGCCGCCAAGTGACGGTCAAGGGGCAGGATTTTCACCTTACCGCTTCATTGAAATCGGGAAGTGAAAGCGACACCCGGACCAACCTCATCAAGGCGTCGGGGCTCTGAAGCCCTGCTTGTTTTTTCCTTGCGAAACTGGAACTACACTCCACAATTGCAAGGATGATGGAGCGCCTCATCATCACTGAGCGATGCCCCTGCAGGACCTAGGCCGGGCGCTGCTTTGCGAAGCATGATGCAAAAGCCTCCGGTATCCATCCCATCAAGCAGCGGCTCAAAAGGCCCCTCCCCTCTCCCATGCAGAGGCATCGAAGGCGGTAAGGTGAACATCGACGAGTCAGATTTTCACGCCGTTGGGAGGCTGCGGCGAGGCGCCGAATCCACTTAACTTGGTGCGATCCGTCCACCAAACTCGGCCGAGAGTCCACCGAACCAGGATGAGAATGACCGCACGTTCCCGGCTTTTCCAGCGATCTAGGGTGACCGACTGTCGCTTTCACTTCCGGATCTCAATTGAAGCCCTAAGGTGCGCTTCTGATCCCGGCTGGTTCCAAAACGCGCTACTTGCAAAACTCTCTCCTCCCCAAAACTCTGGAATTCCGTGCTTTCGGCCACAGCAGGTCCGTGGATGGCGATTACGCGGCCGCACGGGCGGCGGCATCATCCACATGAAAGGTTTCTTGGGGCGCCGGGCCCGCATCGAACGCGAGCAGCGGCAGGCGCGCCGAACCGAGATTGAGAACCGTGTCCTTCACGAGGTTGGACCCGAGGGATCGCGGGAGATCCCATTCCTGGGAGCCACCCCGACTGCTTCGATTATGTGCCGCGCGAAAACCGCTTCTTTGTTTACCGGACTGGGAGCGGTCTTGCGCTTGCGCTCACCGGATTTTTGCCCATTGGTCCTTCGACATCCACGACCTTGAGGGGCGCGACCGGCGCGAGATCGGCTTTATCCCGTGGCCGATGAAAATGCGGGTGCTCGCCGACGAAGGCGTCTCGGTGCCCCGGCTGACGGAACGCACGAGGCGATCGATACGCAACGGCCTGCCCTTTGCCTGGTTCTTCCTGATGACGCACGGGCAGCGGGTTGATCCGGACGTCGGCCACGCGATCGCGGCTGGGTTGGATTCGGTGCTGCCCTTCGACCGCCGCGCGTTTGTGGCCGGGATCTTGTCCGACGACGACATCGAGACGCTGCTGCGCCATCTGCCAAACGAGGTATTGGCGACAACTCGCTAACGGCGCTTGCGTAGACCGCGGCTCTCTTGAACCCTGGTGCCAGGCCGCCTTAGGTGTGGAGCCCCTGCCCTAGCCGGCGCCGGAGGCGCTGCTGATCAAGTTCGTCGCGCATCATCTGTGGGATCCCGCAAAGCGAGAAGCCGATCTTGCACACGGCAGGCCGGCTCGGCGACGTTGAACCCGAGGGGGCTTTTACGCAGCGACGGGCCGCACGCGCCCTCGACGGTTCGCGGGCGGGCTGTCGAACTGGTCGACGTTTACGATATGGCGCGGCTTGGTGGCAAAGTTCAACGCGCCGGGGCCGTGACACGACCTTTCTGCCGTCGACTATTTGCGCGGCGGACTCGCTACCTCGCATCAAATAGACTGCCGTCTAAATGGCAAAAAAATTAGTGAAAACAATCGGACAGCTGACAGTGCCCTGTTGTACGAGGTCGAAAGGGCCCCAACAAGACCGGAAGCGTCTCAGTTCGAATATTCAGAGCGCAGCCGCAAGCCTGCTCCAGCGGAGCGCATAGATCGCGTCGTCTGTCCACACGCCTTTGAACCACTCAGATAGCCGGAAATGAGCCTCTTTCACGAAGCCGGATTCTTCGAGCACGCGGACAGCGCCAGTCGACAGGACGCAATGTTGCGGTGAATGGGGGAAATTGTAGAAGGCGCATTCGATCAAACTGCGGGCCGCTTCGGTAGCGTAACTGTGATTCCAATATTGCTGCCCTCTAGTGGACCCGATCTGCGACAGCCGAGTATCCGCCTCGAATGTCTTGAGGCTGCTATCGCCGACGATCCTTCGATCTTCATTGCGCTCAAGAGCAAACTGGAACCATCCCGGATTGTCTGGATTGCGCAGCCCGTCGATTCCAGGAATGCGCATCCGTCATCTTCGGTGCAGGTCTCCCAGCTTTGAAAACGGGCGACTTCGGGCTTGGCGTACATCGCCTCGAAGACATCAGGGATCGAGCGGGGTGAAGCGGCGAGCAGGTAGGCGGTGCGATTCGAAGAAATGCCTCATCGAAAATCGTTGGATCGCATTTCGCACCTGCCCGGGACAGACGCGTTGACGGTGCCGAGTTTCAAATTCAAATAAACCAATCCCGAATGACCTTCTGCCGCCAGTTGGCGTTAACCTTTTGTTAACTTAAAATTTCTTGTCGGGACAAACGAATCGGACATAATGACGGCATTCGAAAGAATTTCGGCGAAATGCCGTCACTTGAGGTTCCGGAAAACATGAACGTTTTAGCGCCCGTGTCGAAACCCCTCTTCGACGACACCATTCTGGCACAAGGCCGCGAGATTTCCAGGAAGCTGAACCAGCTTCGTTTCGAGACCTTCCCACCGAACGCCAGGAAGACCTTGCGGCAATTTTCACTCGGGGAAGCGGCGCATTTTCTCGGGGTCTCGACTAGCAATCTCAAGAAGCTGCACCTTGAAGGCAAGGGTGTCGAGCCAACTATACATGCCGGAGGTCGCCGGACATATTCGGCAGAGCAGATCATGGAGCTGCGTCAATGGCTCGACCGCCACGGCCGAGCCGATGTGAAGAAATACGTTCCTCACCGCCGCAGGGACGAGAAGCTGCAGGTCGTTGCCGTTGTTAATTTCAAGGGGGGCAGCGGAAAGACAACGACGGCCGCACACCTTGCGCAACATCTGGCGCTAACGGGGCACCGTGTATTGGCCATCGACCTCGACCCACAGGCTTCGCTGTCGGCCCTGTACGGCATCCAACCCGAACTCGACAAGAATCCGTCGATCTACGAAGCGATCCGTTATGACGACGAGCGGAAGCCCATCACCGACGTGATCTTGCCGACAAACTTTCCAGGCCTGGAACTTATCCCTGCATCGCTAGAATTGCAGGAATATGAGTATGACACTCCCCTGGCGATGCAGGACAAGAATTCCGTCATCGGGAAGACGTTTTGGAATCGCATCGAAAAAGTATTGCGGGAGGTCGATGACCGATACGACGTGGTCGTAATCGATTGTCCGCCCCAGCTCGGCTATTTGACGCTGACCGCTTTGTCGGCGGCGAGTTCGGTGCTGATCACTGTACATCCGCAGATGCTCGACCTGATGTCCATGTCGCAGTTCCTTCTGATGCTCGGCGACATCCTGAAGACAATTCGCCAGGCGGGCGGCGACGTAGATTTAGATTGGTTCAGATATTTGATCACTCGATACGAACCGACCGACGTCCCGCAAGCCCAGATGGTCGGATTCATGCAGTCAATGCTCGCGTCACAAATGCTCAAGACGCCGATGTTGAAATCGACCGCGATTTCGGATGCTGGGCTAACGAAGCAGACGCTTTATGAGGTCGAGAAATCCGGGATGATTAGGGCAACGTACGACCGTGCCATGGAGTCGATGGAAGCGGTTAACGCGGAAATCAGAGAACTGATCCACGGGGCTTGGGGACGTACGAAATAGACGGCCGTCTAAGTCAGGTTTTATTGCAATGAAATCAGATGAATGACCCAAATTTCGGGACGCTGAAATGGCAAGAAAGAACGTTTTCGACAATTTGATGCGGGAATCCGCGCCCGAAACGGCAGAAGATGGCGAGCCAGCTTCCGGGTTTCGCAAATTCGGAGCGGCGAGGTCCATCTCATCGTCGATCGATGAATTGGCCAGGCAGGCCTCCAAACTCGCCGAAGGCGAAACGGTTATTGAACTTGATCCCGACCTTGTCGACAGGTCATTTGTGCCCGACCGCATGAGCGTTGATCAGGACGACGCATACCACGAACTGCTGGAGGCAGTGAGGGAGAGGGGACAGGATACCCCAATCCTTGTAAGACCCCATCCCAGCACCGAAGGCCGCTACATGGCCGTTTTCGGACACCGACGGGTGAGAGTTGCCAAACAACTCGGGAGGCCTGTCCGCGCCGTGGTGAAGACGCTGGCAGACATCGACCACGTTGTCGCACAGGGGCAGGAAAATTCCGCCCGCGCCAATCTTACGTTTATTGAGCGTGTTCTGTTCGCCCAGCAACTGGACGGGCTTGGTTTCAGCCGCGAAACCATCCAATCTGCTCTGTCGGTCGACTACCAGACCCTCTCTAAGATGCTGACGATTCCGAAAGCTATCCCCGCGGTCGTCATTGATGCGATTGGGCCGGCCAAAGGGATTGGACGCGACCGGTGGTTGGATCTTCGGAAACTCGTCGAGAACCCCAAGAACACGCCAATTGCCAAGAGCTATGTGGCCAGCGAAGATTTCGCCGCCGCGGATTCTGACGAGCGTTTCAACCTGCTCTTTGATTTTCTGAATGGAGCGAAATCCAATAAGGCAATCAGGAAAGGGCTCGCTCCGCGAAACGACAGAACCTGGGCACCGGCTGACAAATCGGTCGCCGCGACGATTAGAAACAATGGAAAGGCCTTCAGTCTGGCTCTGAAAGCGAAAGACGCGGCCGAGTTCGGCGAATACATTTCGGACAACCTGGACAGCCTTTACGCGGCATTCAGAACGTCGAAAGAAGAAGCAACAGGAGACTAAACCCGCAAAAGAAAAAGGCCCCCGAACGTCACCGTCGCGGAAGCCCTTCTCATCCTTAAGCAAGCTGAGAATCACATTTTCGCGAATCACTGTCAAGAGTCTAGGCGTCGATTCGGCGGACGGATTTCTTTTGCCTAATTGAAGGCGAAGGAAGAAATGGAAACGGGTATTGCAACGACGCCCTTTGGGCGGCGGCCGATGTCGCTTGCCATGTTGGCAGCGCAAAACGACTCACGTGAAATCCCCAAGGGCAGGGTTGTTGACAAATGGCAGATTTACCGCGACCTCTGCGAGGGCAAGAGCATCGTCGGCATTGGCGATCGCGCACTGGCCGTCCTGAATGCGCTGCTATCATTCTATCCTGACAGCGAGCTGAGTGAGGAAAACGGCCTCATCGTGTTTCCCTCGAACGCACAGCTGTCCCTTAGAGCTCATGGGATGCCCGAACCCACAGTCAGGCGGCACCTGGCGGCCCTTGTGGGCAGCGGGCTGATCGTCCGTCGGGACAGCCCGAACGGCAAGCGTTACGCGCGCAAGGGCCGGGGAGGCGAGATTGAGGAAGCATTTGGCTTCTCGCTGGCGCCGCTGCTGGCTCGTGCTCACGAGTTCGAGGCGGCGGCTGAGCATGTTCGCGCCGACAACAGGGCGCTCAGGCTTATGCGCGAGCGGATCACCTTGCACCGCCGTGACATCCACAAGCTGATCGAGGCGGCGGTTGAAGAAGACGTGCCGGGCGACTGGGGAGGCCTGTGGAAGCGTTTCCGCGCCGTTGTGGAGACAATTCCGCGCCGTGCTTCCGTTGTCGAGCTCGAGCCGATCATGGGCGATCTGGCCGCGTTGCATGACGAAGTGGATAAGCTGCTGGAAGCTCACATGAAATCCTCGAATCCGAGCGGCAATGACTCTCAAAACGAGCGGCAGCAATCTGATTCAAACACCGACTCTATTTTTGAATTTGAACCGGCTTTCGAACAAAGCAGGGCGGCGGTCGAGTCAGAACGACGAGAGGCCGAGAAGCCGAGAGGATATCCGCTAGGGCTAGTCCTGAAAGCTTGCCCGGAAATTGCTGACTATGCAGTCGACGGGATCGGCAACTGGCGCGATTTCATGATAACGACGGCCCAGGTGCGCGGATATCTTGGCGTTTCGCCGTCTGCCTATGAGGATGCCTGCCATACGATGGGTCAGGAAACCGCCGCGATCGTGATCGCGTGCATCCTGCAGAGAGCGCAGCACATCAACTCGGCTGGCGGATACTTGCGGGCGTTGACGGACAAGGCGAGGGATGGGGAGTTTTCGGTCGGACCGATGCTGATGGCGGCGCTGAAGGCCAACGGGGCAACGGCGCGGATGACCGGATGAGTGTGTGGGTACCGGGATTTGCCGAGCGAGGGCTCAGGGTTTGATCCGCGCAATAGGGCGTGGACAGTGGCTGCAGCGCTTTTGGGTAAGAAAGCCCTATGCGAGGACCGAGGACATGAAAAACGAGCACGACCGGGGCCGGGATGGTGTGGTGGAACTCACTTCCCGAGGCCGATCGCGCGGCTTGGCTGGCGCGGGCCGGCAGCGCCGTCCCTGCGAATGTCTGGGTGGCGTACAAGCGGCTCGGAGATGTTGAGCGTCAGCCGCGGACTATAAACTGACGGCGGTCCCTGCGGCGGCGATGAAGTCTCTCGGATCTAGGTCACGAGATGACTGGTTCTGCGACGAGATCAAGCCTTAGGGCTCCTGGAGCAGGTTCTCAACTGACGAAGCCGACCGTTGAGCACCTCCCCTCGGTATCCGCTCGTGAGGCGCTCAAGCGGGTTCGATTCCGGACTTGAAAACTATCGAAAAATGCCATATTTTTTGCACAAGAAACGTGGCTGTTTATTGGTGGAGTGGATCCTATGAGCCAGGCACTCAAGACTTCCGTGCAGAATGAACCTCTCGTCTTGTCCTATATGGACCGGAGCGGGAAGATCGCGATCGAGCAGGTCGCGGACGGTTTCGGCATGTCCAAGGGGCAGTTGGCCCAGACCGCCGGTCTTGCTCGCGAGACCCTCTATCGGTCGGAGCGCAGCCGGACATTAAAGACACAGGGACGTCTGCGGGAAATGCTCGAGATCATCAGCCGTGTGGCGGATTGGGCGGGCGGCAAGGAACAAGCGATGGCCTGGTATCGAGCCCAGCCGCTTCCGGCATTCGGCGGGCGCACCGCCGAAGCGCTTGTGAAGGAGGGCAAGGCCGCTGCGGTCCGTGACTATCTCGATCACATGGCCGTTGGTGGCTTTGCTTGAGGTTTGCCGGAACCTGCTACAGGACGCACGATCCACGTTGGGCATTCAAGCCGACTTCCGGTGATGGAGCGGCGATCCGGGGTGCGCGCTTTAATCCCAAGGGTGTGCCGGCGCTTTATCTGGCGCTGACCGTCATGACAGCGGTCAAGGAAGCCAACCAGGGTTTCGCGCATCGGATCGACCCTTGCGTGCTGTGCTCCTACGAAGTCGATTGCGACGACGTTGCGGACCTGACGATGGAACCGGCGAGGGGAGAATTCTCCGTCACGCTCGAGGATACGGCCTGCGCCTGGGCGACGGCTCTCAGCGATGGAAACCGCCCGGCGTCATGGTCCATTTATGACCGACTGCGGCGTCGAGGCATTGCCGGCATTCTGGTTCCGAGTTTTGCTCCGGGTGCCGAGACGGAGGATCGCAACCTGGTGCTTTGGGACTGGGGTCCGCATCTTCCGCATAAGGTAACTGTATTCGACCCGAGCGGCCGGCTGCCGAAGGACCAGCTGTCCTGGCGATAAAACATGCGGAAGGGCAGGGGCGTTTTCGGCTGCAGGTGTCGCGCGACGCTTTCGGGGCGATATCAGTCACCGACCTCGATCGAATTGTGATCGCACCATGTCCGCAACGCTCTTTCCTCCGCATTCGCTTCGAAAGCGTACCACCGATCGAGTGCACCCCTTCGCTGCAACAGATCCTTGAACCTTGCGTACGCGCCTCTTTTGCTGAAGATTTCTTGAACGTCACCGACGTTGTCTGGGAGAAATTGGCGGGCGAAGTCCAGGACGAGCGGCTTGCCCAGGGCGAGTTCTTTCTTGTCAGGTATTTGGACGTATTTGTCGCTGTCGTCGATATCATCCGGCAATTCGTCCAAATCACCAGTGAATTCGGAATTCCAGTAGAGCGTGCCTGCTAACAGTACGTCTTTGAAGCTGACGGGCATTGTCGTTCGGCGTCCCAAATAGATTGGCGCGGAGCCAACGCATCACAGGTCGGTACCACGAGCTGTACTCGATCCCGCCCCGCGCATGGTGTACCCGGCCTGACGAAGTCGCTCGCGAGCGCTCTCAACAACGCTGTAGCGAGCGGCGTGGCGGGGGGCATCGATGTTCGCCGGCAAGGTCGGGTTGCTCACACCAACCTGATTCGAAGGACCCACCGATGACCGACGTGCGCACGCTCGTGGTGAAGACCCCTGACGCTGATCTTTTGCGCGCGATGATGGGCTTTGCCGCCGAGCGGCGGATGGAGATGGTGGACGGCGCCGCAACCGGCGGGCCGGGTTCCTAAACGATGATTCTCGCTGCCCTTCCGAGCGTGCGTTCGGCCTCGTTGTAATAGTTCGAGGCCTGCTGCACGGAACGATGCTGCGACTGCTGCATGGCTTCCTGCAGCGGAATGCCGCGGCGGGCCGTTTCGGTCAGGTAGCCGGAGCGCAGGCCGTGGGCGGAGAAGACTTGCGGGTCGAGGCCAGCCTCGGCGACGCGGCGTTTCAGGATCAGGTTGACGGCCTGCGGCGTGAGGGCCCGCTTCTCCAGATTTCCCCAGCGGTCGATGCCGCGAAACACGGCGCCCTCGCTGATCCCGGCGCGCTCGAGCCAGTCTTTTAGGACCAGCACCGGGCGCCCGACGAGCAGCACGAAAGCGTCGCTGTCGGCCTGTGTCGTCTTGGTGCGGCCAAGCCGGAGTTTTAGGCAGGGCAGTTTTGGCCCCTCTGGATCCTTGGGATCGGCCGGCACAGGCTCTTCCTCGACCAGCTGTTCGACACGCAGGGACGAAATCTCGCTGCGGCGCCGGCCGCCGGAGGCGAAGGCGGTGAGCAACAGAGCGCGGTCGCGGATGTCGACCAGTTTTTCTCCCGCGCAGGCCTTCAGGAGGGCGGCCAAAATATCCGCGGTCACCGCTTTCTTGCTCTTGCGGCCGCGCGGGCGGGCGCTGGCGCGCACCGCCAGTTTTAGCGCGCTTTGCAGTCCAGGGGCGTTGAATTTTCCCCTAAGACCGCGCCATTTGGTCAGCGTCGACCAGCTCGACAGTCGCCGGCGCACGGTGGCGGGCGCGTGCGGCCCGTCGCTGCGCAGAAGCCCTTCAGCTTTCAGCGTTATCGCGACTTCGGCGGGCATGCCGTGCGCCGGATCGGTTTCGCGTTTCGAAAAATCCCACAGGTGATGGGCGACGAATTTTATCAAAAGCGCCTCCGGCGCGGGCCAGGGGAGCGAAAAACCGGTGGCGGCAAGCGACCAGGCTTCGAGGTAGCCAAGATCCGACGCCAGCGCCCGCAGGGAATTCTCGCCGATGCCTTCCTTGGCGAGGTAGCGCAGGGTTTCAACGTCGTCGTCGGTGAGGATGTCGGCCAGAAAGTCGCGGCGGTCGAACGGCAGCACCGACTCCAGCGCATCGAGCGCCTCGGCGCGGCGCAGTTTCGGGTCGGATATGGGCTTTGGCAGGTGAAGGTCCATGACGCCGCCTCAGAACAGATATTTTCTATCTGCCCACTCGAGCAGAACGGCCGCGTCGCGGTCTGGCAGGCGCACGCGCCCGGCGCGCAGTCCGTCGGCGATGGTGTGGCCGACATCAGGATTGACCCAGTGCCCGTGCGTCATCAGAAAAAACCAGGCGAAGGGCAGGCCCGTTTCGGCGTCGATCGCCTCGATGCGCTCCATCAGCCGGTGCACGGACACGTCCTCTTCGCCCAGCAGCCTCTCGGTGGGCATTTTGAGTGGCCGCGGGATAAAACCGATCTCGCGTTTTTGGCCGGGACCCTCAAAATCGTGGATGTCGAAGGCCCAATGGTCAAAGATACGGTTGTTGCAGGTGCTCGATCGTTCCCAGTCGGCAAAAAAGCGGTTTTCGCGCGGCACAAAATCCAACCAGCCCGGATTGGCGTCTAAAAACGTAGTGTGGCGCGTGCCGTCGGGGCCGACCTCACGGAGGACACGGTTTTCCAGCTCGGGCCGGCGCGCCTCGCGCTGCTCGCGTTCGATGCGCGCTCGGCGCGCCAAAAAACTGCGCATGTGGACGAGGCCGCCGCCAACGCCTCCACGCAGCCGGTAAGCGGGCCCGGACAGTATGGCTGCGTCCGTCTCGGGCTCACGCTGCACCCAGGACGGGTCCAAAAGATCGTCGGCGCTAGAGGGGCGATAGTCGGGATCGACCACGGGTCCGGCCACAACCTCGGTCTCGCGGCCGAGCGCGAGCTGGACGAAGTCGGCGACGCCCGGGCCGGTCGGCGCAAAGGCGAAGGCGCTGGTGCCGCGCCATTCGGTGAATTTTTCTCCGCTCTCGCGATGCCGGTTCCAGAAGGCGGTGAGGTCGCCGCCGACATCGGCCAGTGCGCGCTCGACCCAGGCGCGATGGTCGCCGAGGCGCGTGCCATCGGCAGCGATGACAGCATGAGGGTTGCACCAGTAGGGATCGTCGATGCTCGCGACGGTAAAGGCGAAGCCCGGAAAGGTCTTGTTCAGGGCAGGGGCGAGTTCGGCGTCGGCCGACTGCGGCTGCAGAGCTGCGAGCACGGTTTCGACCGAGGCGGCGTCGGGCAGGCGGACAGGGTTTTCTTCGCTCATCCCGGCGGTCCTCTCTTGCGCGTAAAAGAACCACGGGCCTTGCGTGATTGTCGACCCGCGAGACGGCGCCGGCGGCGGTCTGGAAGGGCGATTCTGGGGTCAGAACAAGAGCTGCTCGAAATCATACGCTAAGGTCGAACGGAACGTGAACTGTCGTCTCTGACTCGCATGATGGTCTGTCGGCTGGTTTCGAACTT
>NZ_JAMYOT010000070.1:0-11193 GCF_040320005.1 Mesorhizobium sp. M0816
GACGCCCAGAAGGATCGAGGTCACCGGAACGATCTTGTCGCGAAACGAGTCCATCTAGCAGGCCTCGCAGGATGGGTGCCCTCCTCTCCCCAACGGGGAGAGGGTGGCCGGAGCGAAGCGGAGGCCGGGTGAGGGGGTAGAAATCTTTCCGTCGAGGCAAGCCAAGATCGTATCAAGGACCGCTCGGCGTTCGGCCAAGACTTCATGGTTCCAGAACCGAAGAACGGAATACCCGTGACCATTCAGCCAAGCAGTTCTCGCGGCATCGGTTGGAGATTCCGCGTGCTGGCTGCCGTCGATTTCCACGATCAGCGCGCTCTCACGACAGACGAAATCTGCAAAGAACGGCCCAAGCGGCACTTGCCTCACAAATTTGTAGCCGTTGAGATGGCGCCCTCTTAGTTCCCCCCAAAGCCTGTATTCAGCCTCGGTCTCGTCAAACCGCAGCTTTCGAGCGCGAGCGGTCGCCCCGATCTTTCTTTTGGTCGGATCCGCCAAGGCCCCCTCACCCGACCTCCGCTTCGCTCCGGCCACCCTCTCCCCGTTGGGGAGAGGAGGGAGCTCATCTTCCGCCGCCTCAATCATCATAGCTGTGCCCTGCCCTCAGCCCGTCCCGCACGCGTGCCGCGATGGCCAGGAACTCCGGCGTCTCGCGGATATCGAGCGGCCGCTTTTTCGGCAGCGTCGATTCTATGACGTCGCTGACACGCCCCGGGCGCGGCGACATGACGACGATGCGCGTCGACAGATAGACCGCCTCAGGGATCGAATGGGTGACGAAGCAGATAGTCTTGTTGGTCCGCTCCCAAAGCTCCAGCAACTGTTCGTTGAGGTGATCGCGCACGATCTCGTCCAGCGCGCCGAACGGCTCGTCCATCAACAAAAGGTCGGCATCGAAGGCGAGCGCCCGCGCGATCGAGGCGCGCTGCTGCATGCCGCCCGAAAGCTGCCAGGGGTATTTCTTCTCGAAGCCGCTGAGGTTGACAAGGTCGAGAGTGCGCTTGATGCGCGCCGCCTGCTCCGCCCTGGACAGGCCCATGATCTCCAGCGGCAGTGCCACATTGCGCTTGATCGTGCGCCACGGATAAAGTGCGGCCGCCTGGAAGACATAGCCATAGGCGCGGCTCTGGCGCGCCTGCTCGGGCGTCATGCCGTTGACGGAGATGGCTCCCGATGTCGGCTTCTCCAGATCGGCGATGACGCGCAGCAAGGTCGTCTTGCCGCAGCCGGAGGGCCCGATGAAGGACACGAATTCCCCCTTGCCGATGGTCAGGTCGACATTCGACAGCGCCTGCACCGGACCATCATTGGTCTGGAAGGTCAGGCCAAGCTTGCTTGCCGAAACAACGGCTGGCGATACTCCCGTCATCGGCCGTAGCCTGTCGCTTCCGGCCACTGCGGCGCCGGCCGGAATCCCATTGATTTTACCCTGATGTTGCTTTCCACTCGCCCAGTCCTACTCGCCCCAGTTCTACTCGCCCCAGTTTTACTCGCCCCAGTTCTACGCGCCCTTGTCCCATCAGATAGACGCCCGGAGTTGCCCCGATGTCGCCCAAACCGACTTGCCATCTTATCCGCCCTGAAAGCTCTTATGAAGGCAAGCAGGGCCTGAGTTATTTCGCCGGTATCGCCGCCGAAACAGTCGGCTCGTCCGGCATCTGCATGCATCTGCTGACCATGCCGCCGGGTGCCCGCGCCAAGGCGCATATGCACGAAAACCATGAAACCGCGATCTATGTGCTCTCCGGCGAAGTCCATACCTGGTATGGCGACCGGCTCGAACAGCATATCGTGGTCAAGGCCGGCGATCTTTTCTATATTCCCCCCGGCGTGCCGCATCTGCCGGCCAATCTGAGCGACGGCCCCGCCTCGGCGGTCATTGCCCGAACCGATCCCAACGAACAGGAAAGCGTCGTCCTGCTGCCGGAACTGGACGGGTTGGTCGCCTGACGCCGGCATCGAGGCAGCGGTCGTCATCGGCACCGTCACGAACATGATTTCAGCGGCCCTATCTCCTCAAGGCCGGAAATGGTCACGAAGAAACCGTCCCCTCCTCTGTTGATGACCTTGACGACATCCGTGGTCGTGCCCTCCTCGCCCTCGGCGAAACAGGTGGAGCTCAACAACAAGGTGCCAGGCGCTGTCGTCAGTCGCTGTGCGAACTGGCAGCCGCTGCCATAGGTTTCGACGCCGTCGGCGGTCAGCACGACATAATCGTCGCTGTCCTGATAACCGAGCCGTACACCAGCGCAACCGACCTCATTGCCAAAGGAGCCGGCAAGGACGTCAGCCGCCGCCGGCCCGGCGGCAAGGATCACCGCGGCCATTGAGATAATCGCTCCGTGGCTCGCCAAGCTCAAACGCCCGTCGCCGGGATGCCCGTCCGTTCCACCTTGCGCGGCGCGGAAATTTCCTTCCACGTCGACAGCGCCCGGTTGACCGCCGCGTTCGGCTCGCGAGCGACGAACTCGCCATGGCCGGGCTTCGCCTTGACCTCGTTTTCCTCGATCGACAGTTCGCCGCGCGAGAAGACGAAGCGCGGCAGGCCGGTTACCTCAAAACCTTCGAAGACATTGTAGTCGATCACCGACTGCTGCTTCTTGGCCGTGATCTTCTTCTTGCGCTTCGGGTCCCAGACGATGATGTCGGCGTCCGCGCCTTCGACGATGGCGCCCTTCTTCGGGTACATGTTAAGGATCTTGGCGATGTTGGTCGAGGTCACCGCGACGAACTCGTTCATCGTCAGCCGGCCGGTCTTAACGCCGGTCGTCCACAGCACCGGCAAACGATCCTCGAGCCCGCCCGTGCCGTTCGGGATCTTGGTGAAGTCGCCGACGCCGTTGCGCTTTTGTTTGGTGGTGAAGGCACAATGGTCGGTCGCCACCACTTGCAGCGACCCGGCCTGCAGGCCGGCCCACAGCGAATCCTGGTGCAGTTTGTTGCGGAAGGGCGGGCTCATCACCCGGCGCGCCGCGTGGTCCCAGTCCTTGTTGAAATATTCGCTCTCGTCCAGCGTCAGGTGCTGGATCAGCGGCTCGCCGAATACCCGCATGCCTTTCTGGCGCGCCCGGCGGATGGCTTCGTGCGCCTGCTCGCAGGAGACATGCACGACATAGAGCGGCACGCCGGCCATGTCGGCGATCATGATGGCGCGGTTGGTCGCCTCGCCTTCCACTTCCGGCGGGCGCGAATAGGCGTGTCCCTCCGGACCACTATTTCCCGCCGCAAGCAGCTTCTGCGACAGCGCCGCCACCACGTCGCCATTCTCGGCATGGACCAGCGGCAGCGCGCCAAGATCGGCACAGCGCTGGAACGACGAATAGAGCTCGTCGTCATCGACCATCAGCGCGCCCTTGTAGGCCATGAAATGCTTGAACGAGGTAATGCCCCTGTCGACGACGGTGGCCATCTCGTCGAACACCTGCTTGCCCCACCAGGTGATCGCCATGTGGAAGGAATAGTCGCAGGACGCTTTCGAGGTCTTGTTGTCCCACATCTGCAGGGCCTCGAGCAGCGACTGCTGCGGCGCCGGCAGACAGAAATCGACGACCATCGTCGTGCCGCCGGCAAGGGCCGCGCGGGTACCGGATTCAAAGTCGTCGGCCGAATAGGTGCCCATGAACGGCATTTCGAGATGGGTATGCGGGTCGATGCCGCCCGGCATCACATAGCAGCCGCTGGCGTCGAACTCATGGTCGCCATGCAAATCCGAGCCGATGCCGATGATCTTGCCGTGCTTGAACAGCACGTCGGCCTTCCACGTGCGGTCGGCGGTGACGATGGTGCCATTCTTGATGACTTTGGACATTTTCATGTTCCCTTTGTTCTCTTCGCGCTTCTTGTGAGCGGCGTTGCGAGGCTATCCCATCATTCGACAATCACCGCCGTGTCGACGACCGCATGGAACAGCACGTCGGCGCCGGCCGTTGCCCATTCCTTGGTGATTTCCTCGGCCTCGTTGTGGCTGAGACCGTCGACGCAGGGGCACATCACCATTGCGGTGGGTGCGACGCGGTTGATCCAGCAGGCGTCATGGCCGGCGCCGGAGACGATGTTGCGATGCGTATATCCCAGGCGCTCCGCCGCATCCCGCACAGCCTTGACGCAGCCCGCGTCGAAAGTGACCGGGTCGAAATGGCCGACCTGCTCGATTTGATATTTGATGTCGAGCGCGTCGCAGATCGTGTCGATGCCTTCGCGGATGCGCCCGTCCATGGCGTCCAGCACCTCCTTTTCCGGCGAGCGGATGTCGATGGTGAAGACGGTGCGCCCGGCGATGATGTTGCGCGAGTTCGGATAGACCTCCATATGGCCGACCGCGCCGACGGCGTCGGGCTGATAGTCCATGGCGATCTCGTGCACCAGTTCGATCACCCGCGCCATGCCGAGCCCGGCATTGCGCCGCTTCGGCATCGGCGTCGAGCCGGTGTGCGCCTCCTTGCCGGTCAGCGTCACCTGCAGCCATTTCAACCCTTGCCCGTGGGTGACGACACCGATATCGATGCCCTCGTCCTCAAGGATCGGGCCCTGCTCGATGTGCAATTCGAAGAAAGCGTGGATCTTGCGCTCGCCGACTTTCTCGGTGCCCTTCCAGCCGATCCGTTCGAGCTCCTCGCCGAATTTCTTGCCGTCCTTGTCGACATGCGAATAAACGTCGGCCTGGTCGAGCACGCCGGCGAATACCCCGGACGCCATCATCGCCGGCGCAAAGCGGGCGCCTTCCTCGTTGGTCCAGTTGGTGACGACGATCGGGTGCTTGGTCTTGATGCCGAGATCGTTGAGCGAGCGCACGACCTCCAGGCCGCCGAGCACGCCGAGCACGCCGTCATACTTGCCGCCGGTCGGCTGGGTGTCGAGATGGCTGCCGACATAGACCGGCGGCAGGCTGGGGTCGGTGCCTTCGCGACGGGCAAACATCGTACCCATCTCGTCGACGCCCATTTCGAGCCCCGCCTCATCGCACCAGCGCTTGAACAGATGCCGCCCTTCGCCGTCCTCGTCGGTAACGGTCTGGCGATTATTGCCGCCGGCAATGCCGGGGCCGATCTTCGCCATCTCCATTATCGAATCCCACAAACGGTCTGAATTGATTCGCAGATTCTCGCCGGGGGCGGCCATATTCTAAAACCTCATTGGTTGTGGCACGTCAGCGTCCCCCTCCCCCTCGAGGGGAGGGTGGCCGCGAAGCGGCCGGGTGGGGTCGGCTGACATGCGCGCGACCTTCTCCTTGACCACCTGTGCGACATGCCAGGCGCTGTTTATGACATCGGGCTCATCGACGCGAAAGATATCGAACCCGAGCGATCGCAGATAGGCATCACGGACGGCGTCGTGCCGTTTGCCCTTCTCCTGTTCGTGCAGATCACCATCGACTTCAACGACCAGCTTTACCGCAAGGCAAGCAAAGTCGACGATATAAGGCCCGATCGGACACTGGCGGCGGAATTTCATCCCGGCCGATTTCAATTCGCGCAGTTCATACCAAAGCAGCGATTCGCCTTTGGTCGCATGAACTCGAAGCGCGCGCGCCTTCTGGCGCATTTCGAAGCTCACGCGGGTCCGGGGCATCACAGGCACCTATGCGGCCGAAGGTCAGGCTGGCGCGCTGCCGCGCCGACCCCACCCGGCCGCTTCGCGGCCACCCTCCCCTCGAGGGGGAGGGAAAGCTGCGGCACATTCGTCAATCCACGGCCCTCAGCACTTCGCGCACATGGTCGATCAATTCGTTGATCTGACCCTTGGTGATGATCAGCGGCGGCGATAGCGCGATGATGTCGCCGGTGGTGCGGATCAATGCACCACGCTCGAACGCCTTCACAAAAGCCGAGAAGGCCCGCTTCGTCGGCTGGCCGGCGATCGGCGCCAGCTCGATCGCGCCGATCAGGCCGATGTTTCTGATATCGATGACGTTCGGCTCGCCTTTCAGCGAGTGCAGCGCGTCCTCCCAGTACGGCGCCAGTTCCTCGCCGCGCGTCAGCAGCCCCTCTTCCTTGTAGGTGTCGAGCGTGCCCAACGCCGCCGCGCAGGCGATCGGATTGCCCGAATAGGTGTAGCCGTGGAAGAACTCGATCATGTGCTCGGGCCCGGTCATGAACGCGTCGTGGATTTCCTTCTTCACGAACACCGCGCCCATCGGGATGACGCCGTTGGAGACGCCTTTGGCGGTGGTCATGATATCCGGCGTGACACCGAAATAGTCGGCGGCAAACGGCGTGCCGAGACGGCCGAAACCGGTGATGACTTCGTCGAAGATCAGCAAGATGCCGTGCTTGGTGCAGATCTCGCGCAGCCTCTCGAGATAGCCCTTCGGCGGCAGGATGACGCCGGTGGAACCGGCCACCGGCTCGACGATGACGGCGGCAATGGTCGAGGCGTCGTGCAGTGCGACGATACGCTCCAGCTCGTTGGCCAGTTCCGCGCCATGCTCCGGCACGCCCTTGGTGAAAGAGTTCTTTTCCGGCAGATGCGTGTGTGGCATGTGATCGACGCCGCCGAGCAGCGTGCCGAACATCTTGCGGTTGGTGACGATGCCGCCGACCGAGATGCCGCCGAAATTGACGCCGTGATAGCCGCGCTCGCGGCCGATCAGACGGGTGCGCGAGCCCTCGCCTTTTACGCGGTGATAAGCGATTGCCATCTTCAGCGCCGTCTCGACCGATTCCGAGCCGGAATTGGTGAAGAACACATGGTCCATGCCCTTCGGCGCGATGTCGACCAGCCGGTTCGCCAACTCGAACACGATCGGATGGCCCATCTGGAACGCCGGCGCATAGTCGAGCTCGGCCGCCTGGCTCTGGATCGCCTCGGTGATCTTCGGGCGGCAGTGGCCGGCATTGACGCACCACAGGCCGGCGGTGCCGTCGAGCACCTTGCGCCCGTCGCTGGTCGTGTAGTGCATGTCCTTGGCCGACACCATCATGCGCGGCGCCTGCTTGAACTGCCGGTTTGCCGTGAACGGCATCCAGAATGCGCTGAGATCGTTCGGCGTGACTTTCAGCCGGTTGGACATGACCAAGACTTCCCCTTGTAACCTGTTTCGGTGCGGCTAACGCTTGGTCTTTCCAACGCTTGGTCTTCGCGACGTTTTCGTGCTACGCAAATTTTTGACCGGTTGGACAAACGTTAGCACCGCCTTATCAGCGGTCAAGGGATTACTAGCGGAAATGCGGCTTTCGAAGTGCGCTCCACAGGGCGAGGAAAAACTGGTCCAGAGAATTGGTCCAGACACTCCTCACGGCGAAGGTTTTGCGGGGTGACGGGGGCGGTCGAAAGCTCCGCTCCTCGCCGCACCCGCATTCAGCTGGAAAAGCGCGAGCTCATCCTGGAGGCGGCGCTCGAAGTCTTCTCGACCAACGGTTTTCGCGGCTCGACCATCGACCAGATCGCTGAAGCCGCCGGCATGTCGAAGCCGAACCTGCTCTATTATTTCCGCCGCAAGGAGGACATCCACAAGACGCTGATGCAGCGGCTTCTCGACACCTGGCTGGCGCCGCTGCGCGAGCTCGACGACATCGGCGATCCGCTGACCGAATTGCGCAGCTACATCAGGCGCAAGCTGGAAATGGCACGCGATTTCCCGCGCGAGAGCCGCCTGTTCGCCAACGAGATCCTGCAGGGCGCGCCGCGCATCATGCCGATGCTGGAGGGCGAGTTGAAGACGCTGGTCGACGAGAAAGCCAATGTCATCAAGGGCTGGATGCGCGCCGGCAAGATTGCCCGCACCGACCCCTGGCACCTGATCTTCTCGATCTGGGCGACGACGCAGCATTATGCCGATTTCGACGTGCAGGTCCGCGCCGTGCTCGGCCCCGATCGCGGCGGCGACGGCCGCTTCGAGGACGCCGCAAGATTTCTCGAGCAACTGTTCATCGACGGGCTGAAGCCGAAGGGCTGAGGCAGCTCGGCTGTCGCAAACCTCCCCCATTGCTTCGTCATCCTGGGGCGCAGCAAGGAGCGGAGCGACGCAGCGCAGACCCCAGGATCCATGCCGTGACCTCAGAGCGTTGCTGCGGTGCAGTATTCTGCTCCGCTGCATTCTTCGGCAGATGTCACGGCATGGATCCCAGGGTCTCCGCGACGCCGCTTCGCGGCTGCTACGCCCCAGGATGACGAAGCTGGGTTCAGGCGCTGCGCCGCTCGGCCGGAAGCGTCTCCAGCAGTTGTTCGAGCTTGGCGATCGAGTTCTGCTCGGCGAGCGGCGTGTAGACGATCAGCTTCATGTCCGAGCCGTCGTCGATCGACAGGCTCATATGCTCGAACGCCATGGCGCCTGCCGTCGGATGCCTGACATGCTTCACACCCGACAGGTTGCGGGCCACATCGCGCAGCGGCCACCATGCCCGAAACTCCGGGCTTGAACGTGTCATCAGCGCGATCAGCCGCTCGAAATCCGGGTCGCCGACATATTTGGCGCTTTCCGCCCGGAATGACGCCAGCACGGCACGCGCCAGTTCCTCCCAGTCGACGAGCAGGCGCCGATGCTGCGGGCTGGTGAAAACCATATGGACGATGTTGCGGGCATCGCCCTCCAGCAGGCCATAGTCGCCGAACACGGCTGCCGCGGCAGAGTTCCAGGCCAGCACATCCCAGCGCCGCCCAAGGACATAGGCCGGCTGCAGGACCAGGCTCTGCAGCATGTGCAGCAACGGGCTATCGACCTTTTCCGGCGCGTCGACGCGACGCTCCGGCTGCGGGCGGCCGGCAAGGATGAACAGATGCCGTTGCTCGGCCGTGTCCAGGCGCAGCGCTCGGCTGAGCGCCGTAAGCACTTCCACCGAGGGCCGAACGTCACGGCCCTGCTCCAGCCAGGTGTACCAGGTCGTGCCGACGCCGGCGATCATCGCCACCTCCTCGCGCCGCAGCCCGGGTGTGCGCCGGCGCAGGCCGGTCGAGATGCCCGTGGCCGATGGCGTCAGCCTTTCGCGCCGCGAACGCAGAAAGGCGCCAAGCTCGCGGCGACGGCTGCCTTCGGCGGAGTGTGTGGTGGAATCCATCGGCGCTATTATAGCAGTACCGATACCAGGATAAAGTTTGAACTGTTTGGCATGCGTCTGGTGCCCCATCTTTCTGCTCAGAGCGATGACATGGAGGCTCTGAACATGGAACTGAAAGACAAGACGATCCTGATTACCGGCTCGACCGACGGCGTCGGCAGAGTCGTGGCGCAAAGGCTCGGCGCCGGCGGCGCCCGCATCCTGGTGCATGGCCGCGACGCGACAAGGGGCAAGGCGATCGTGGCCGAGATCGAAGCCGCCGGCGGCAAGGCCGAGCTGCTTGTCGCCGACCTCTCCTCCCTGGCCGAGGTCCGCCGCCTCGCCGAAGCCGTGCGCGCCAGGACTGACCGGCTCGATATCCTCATCAACAATGCCGGCGTCGGCACAGCCGGCCCCAACGCGAAACGGCAGGTCAGCGCCGACGGCTACGAGCTGCGCTTTGCCGTCAATTATCTCGCCGGCTTCCTGCTCACCACGGAGCTGCTGCCGCTGCTCAAGTCCAGCGCGCCGGCGCGCATCGTCAATGTCGCCTCGGCCGGGCAACGGGCGATCGACTTCAGGGATGTCATGCTGACCCGCTCCTACGACGGCGTTCGTGCCTACTGCCAGAGCAAGCTGGCGCAGATCATGTTCACCATCGATCTGGCGGAGCAGCTGAACGGCACCGGCGTCACAGTCAACAGCCTGCATCCGGCAAGCTACATGAACACCACGATGGTGCGGCAGGCGGGCGTCACACCCTGGAGTTCGGTCGAAACCGGCGCCGAAGCCATCATCAATCTCGCCACATCGCCCACGCTGGAAGGGCGAAGCGGCCTCTATTTCGACGGCCAAAGGGAATCCCGCGCCGATGCGCAAGCCTATGACGCGAAGGCGAGGCAGCAGTTGCGTGAATTGAGCCTCGGTCTTGTCGGGCTCGCACCCGCTTCCGCTACATCGAAGAAAGAAAATTCATGATCGAGAAAACGCAGCACGCCGTGATCGTCGGCGGCTCCTCCGGCATCGGCCTCGCCACCGCGAAAAAGCTGCTCGGCCCGGGCATGAAGGTGACGATCACCGGGCGCAGCAGGGAAAGGCTCGACAATGCATGGCAAAGCCTTGGCGGCGCCGTCGAAAAAGCTGCCTTCGATGCCGCGAAGCCGGACGAGGTTCGCCGGTTCTTCAGCGATCTCGGCCCTTTCGATCACCTGGTGCTGGCCGCCAGCGGCGGCAAGGGGCTCGGTCCGTTCGAAACACTTGACCTGACCGATATCGGCGGCGGCGTCGACGAGAAGGTCCGGCCACAGCTCTCCTGCCTGCAGGCCGCCTTGCCGACGCTGAACAAGAGCGGCTCGGTGACTTTCATCTCGGCGGTGTCGGCGCAATTGTCGGCGCCGGGTATCGCCGGCATCGCCGCCGTCAACGGCATGCTGCTGACCGTGGTGCCGATCCTGGCGATGGAGCTGAAGCCGTTACGCGTCAATGTCGTGGCACCGGGCGTCATCGACACGCCGTGGTGGGATTTCCTGCCCGATGAACAGCGCCATGCGGTGTTTGCCGAGTATGCCGGCAAGACGCCGGTCGGCCGCATCGGCCGCGCCGAGGACGTCGCTGAGGCGATTGCGTTCCTGGTTTCGAACAGCTTCGTCACCGGCCAGGTGCTGACCTGCGACGGCGGCTTGCGGTATGCGGCCTAAGGCGGCTGCCTCCACGAGGCGTGTCAAAGCGACTGCGCGATCAGCGCCAGAAATCCTCCGGTCAGCGCGACGTTGCCGACAAAGCCGTTGATGCGGGACGCGCGCTCGGGCCCCTGATGATCCCAGAAATTGTGGAACATCGGCGTAGCAAAAACCAGGAACAGGATCAGGCATGCCGCCGCCGGAGCGGTCCAGATGCCCGCGATCACCAACGCTCCGGCGATGATCTGCAGGACGATCCCCAGCCACAGCACCGGCCGCGCCTGCGGCACGCCGCGCGTCGTCATCAATTGGCTCACCAACGCCGTATTCTGGATGTTGCGCAGGCCGGCAAAGACAAAGGCGCCGCCAAGCAGCAGGCCGGCGGCGAATAGAATCTCACTATCAAAGTTTGAAAACATGCTGTCGGTCCTTGGAAAAGAGGCGGGGGGGGGGCCCCCCCGCCGCCCGCGCCGGAAACGACCCAGCACCCCGCGCAGCGAGGGTTTTATTATGAAGAAGACACACACACAGTGCAGAGGTTT
>NZ_JAMYOT010000071.1:0-9993 GCF_040320005.1 Mesorhizobium sp. M0816
ACCACCGGCATCGGCCTTGCCTGCGCGGAACATCTTCTCACAACTGGACACCGGGTGGCTGTCTTTAGCCAACAGGCCCCGCGCGTTGACGAGGCGCGCGAGAGCCTCTCGCGCCAATTCGGCGTCGACAACGTCCTGGCCGAAACCGTCGACTTGCGTCAGCACGAATCCTTAGCGGGCTTTTTTGACAAGGTTCGGACGACCTGGAGTTCACCGACGGTTCTTGTATGCAATGCCGGGTTTTCGCCGAAACGCGGCGGTCAGCGTCTCGCTTTCGATGCCATCCCGCTTGATGAGTGGAATGACGTCCTAGTGGTCAATCTGACCGGCACCATGCTGTGCTGCCAATTGGCGGCACCGGCTATGGCCGCCGAGAGATTTGGGCGCATCATCTTCATCGGCTCGGTCGCGGGCCGGGCGCTGCCACGAATTGCGGGCACAAGCTACGTCGCCTCGAAAGCCGCACTGGCAGGACTGGCCCGGTCGCTAGTCAGCGAATATGGCCCTCACGGCGTCACGATCAATACCGTGGCACCTGGGCGCATCCTTACCGAGATGACCGGTGAGCCGGACAGCCCGGCCAATCAGGCCGCGCTGACCCGGATCCCGACCGGTCGCCTGGGGCGCCCTGAGGAGATTGCCGCTGTCGTGGCGTTCCTTGCTTCCAATCAGGCCGGCTTCATCAACGGCGCGATCATCGACGTCAATGGCGGGGAATATGTTCCGACGTAGCGACTGACTTTGACCTCCTGTCTAGTGTGAATTGTGTGCATAATTTTGATAGCCGTTTGACAAACCTGTTTTGCCACCCGCCACCGCGGCGCCAACCGTTGACCCGGCGAGGCAAGTCGCCTCCCCAAAGACGCCGCGGTGGGCATCAGTCGGTCTTCTTCCAGATCAAGGCGGGGGCAGAGGCCGCCGAAATGCCCGGAGGGACACCGTCGCCTTAATTGGCAACGAATGCACTGCGGCCGTGGGGCCGGTTCTCATGCAATCTTCGATAAGAGGATTTGGCTCCATGTTTCCATGGGTGCCGAACTCAAGATCTGCGCGGCCGCAAATCCGGCGCGATAGTAAAGAGATTGATAAATCGGGCCGTGTATGAAGACGGAACGCTGACATTTTCGACCCGATTTAAAGCGCTTCATAGTCCGTTCGTCGTCGTCGATACTAGGGGCAAGATCCGAGTTCTCCGCCCAGTTGCCCAAGCCTTTATGAGATCGCTGCTCTGTTCCGGGTATGAGTTCATTCTTCGCTGCGGCATAGCGATGGCAGCCGCCATCGCGGATTTGGCGGAGCGGTCGATGAGCACTGCTGGCGGGCGGTGCACCTGTAGACGGTCGCCTTGCTGCCGGCAAAGCCTCGGTCCTTGATTTCGGTCCACAATTGCAACACGTTGTGCTGGTCTTCCCTCCAGCGCTTTTCGGGATACTCCTAAAGGGGATCCGAGTACCCAAGCCTCGTCGGCCCGGTGATCCATGTCCACAGATCACTCCTCCGTCATGCAAGTCTGCCGTCTTCCTGCTTCCCTTCGCCCTGCGCGCGGCTTTCCCGCGCTCCGACTACTACAGAAGCTCCGCCCTCGGTGTCGTCCATCTCCGGCCGTCGCGGCGAGCCCGTTCTGTACTGGGCGGACGATCTGCCCAAGTTGGGCGGCAGCAAGTTGTCGCCGTGCGACAGCGAGGCAACTGGTGCTGAGGTGTGGCCGGGCGATTGAGTTGGCGCACACCTCTGGCGCGCCACTCGCGTCGAATATCAGTATTCTTGAGTGCTGGGCGCAGTATTACTGCGATAGCCACGTGGACCAGCGCGACAGCAACTCCTGCGTGTGTTCGTCCAGCCAATCGGGGTCGACCCTGACTGTCTCGCTCCAAAACTGCGGTGCAGTCGGCAAAGCGGCGACAACGGCTGGATCGAGCAGCGCCAACGCCTCCTTGTTACCAGTCGCAGCGGACCCGTGGTACTCGTTGATGTAGCCCGCATCGTTCTCAGGATGGGAGTACATGTAATTCAGCAACGCCAACCCCGCGAGCGGACGTCTGGCATCCTTCAGCACCCCCCAGCCCGAGGCATCACGTATCGCGCCCTTCCATGAAATCCCGATCGGCTGGCCTGCTTCTTTGAGGCTATCCTGGCGGTATGTCATCATCATGACGACTTCGCCTGACCGGAATATCTGCTCGTTCTGATCGCCGCTGCTCCACCACACCGAAATATGGGGCTTGATTTCGTCCAATTTCTTGAACGCGCGATCTAGATCCAGCGGGAACAGTTCGGCCGGCGCAACCCCGTCGGCAAGGAGTGCTGCGATCAGGTTCCACCACGGATTTCCAACATTGGGCAACGCACGGGGGCCTGGAAACTTCGCGACATCCCAAAAGTCCTTCCAGGTAGCGGGCTGCGGCCCGCTCGACGGGAAGTTTTCCGTGTTGTAGGCCAGAACCACACCGCCGATGTCGAATAGCACGGCTTTTTGCAAACAAGCGCCGTCGATTCCGGCCTTCGCAACCATCGGCGTCTCCTGGCATTCCCTGCCGAGGTCGCGGAAGTACACCCGGTTCTGCGTGGTCAAGGCGTCAATCGAGAGGGTCATCACGTCCCATTCGACATTGCCGACCTCGACCATTGCCTTGAGCTTGGCGATCTTTTCTCCATACGAGGCGCCCGCGCTGACAACCTCGATCCCAGTCGCCTTGGTGAATGGATCGAGGTAATACTTCTTGACCTTCTCAAGATAGCCGCCCGTTCCTCCGGCTATGACAACCTGCGTCTGACCCGCATCAACGGCACGCTTGGCAAGCTCATCGGCCGCCTCCGCACTGAAGACGCGACGTGGTCCCAAAACCGCCGCCAGTGAGAGCGTCGCGCCATAGCCCAGAATTTCTCGTCTCGTCGTCATTATGGTTTCCTCCCTTTCCCAGTTACACTTCTCAACCGGCAAGGCCGGTTCTCATCAGCAGCGCCTTGACCGATGCACGCGCCGCGAGCGCCGCCGCTTCCGCCTCGATTCCGAGGAGTTGCCCGTGCCGAAGTACGATTTTGCCGTTAATCACCGTGAGAGCTGGTGGTCGGGTGATGCCGACGACTGCGGTTTCTGCGTACGGATCGAGGCCGAGCGCCTCGGATGAGGCAGGCTCGCGTACGACAAAATCCGCGCGCTTGCCGATCTCGAGACTGCCGACGTAGTCGCCAGCGCCGACGCTCCTAGCGGCTCCAATGGTGCGCATACGCAGGAGCTCGTCACCCTTTACTGGCACACCCAATGCCGCCGCGTTGCAGGCCGCCACGCTGCCTAGCGCATCGAAGTTGAGATTGCGCGGGATGTCCGTTGCGACCGCAACTGCCGCGCCGGCCCTGGCTAGTTCCACCATGCGCGGTTCGGCCCGCCCGTTGCCCATGGCGCGCATCTGCTGAAACGGACACCAGACGATACAGGTGCTCGTGTCGCCAAGCCGCGCCACATCATCGCGATGGATGACGTTCATATGGATAAAAGTCGAGCCGGGACCGAGTGCGCCGGTGTCCTCGAGTCGAGCAATCGCCGATCGACCGGCCTTCTCTTCCTCATCGAGATACTGGATTGGATCGTAACCACGATGCTCCTGAAACTGGACCCTATGCTCGTGCGCCGTCGCCAGAGCGGCGTTCCACAGAACTTCCGTCGCCGTCGTGGGGGCGTAGATCCCGATAAACGCCCTGACGAGCCCCTCGGCGTCGCGGTTGCGGTAGAGCTGCGAGCCAAGCCGCTTTATCGCCGCATCGGTTGAGTCCGGCCAGCGTGCCAGAAAGCCCGCACTTGAGAGCTCTGGCGACTCGTCCACCATGGGCTGTGTGAGATCGGCGACGTAAGGATCGGTCAGCCAGATGCGGATGCCCACCTCGCCCGCGACCGCAGCCACGGCATCGGGCTCGAAAATCGTGCCCGGATCGGCAAAACCCGTATAACCCGCCTGCAGATAGTCGACCGCGGCCAGCGAGGCACTGGCATGTTCGTCCTCAGGCGTCAGCACCGCCTTCCAGTGGCCCATCGTAATAGCCGTGCCCGCCATGAGCGGTTCGACCGAGCGCGACGTGTACTGCGACACGTGGATATGCGCATCGATGAATCCCGGATGCACCATTCCGCCTCTCGCGTCGAAGGTCTCCCTGGCCGTAAAGCGGGCCCTGATGGCCGCCGTTGGCCCAACTGCGCTGATGCGGCCAGCCTTAACGGCGACGGCTCCGTCACGGAAGTTCGTACCCTGGTCATCGACCGTAAGGACGATTCCGCTATGAATGAGTAAGTCACATGGTTCGGGTCTCTCGGTGCTCATGCCAAAGCCTTTGCTATAACCTTATGGGGAGTGCCGACAGAATGCTGACGGGCGGTGATCGTAGGAGCGGGAATATTGTGCTCCGGCCAGAAGCGCGACTTCTCGTATTTGAACTGACCCCTGCGGTAGTAGCCAACGCCCGGCGTATCCACGAGGACGGGCGTCGCGCGAACGCCGAAGTTAAGAGCAAAGTGGTAGCCAGATTTCACGACAATGAAATCGAGACCATCTAGAACTATGTTCTGGCTGGTGAAGGCCGCTGGATCAATAGTATTGGCTGGCTTGGTTGTGAGCATCACATGGATGCGATCATCCACTCGAATAACGGCTGTCGGTCCCATGGCAGAGCGATCAGCCTGGCCGAGGAGACCCTCCACAATGAAATCTCCATCGCTCACGTGCTCGACCTGCCCGGTGAGCAAGAGAGGCGCGAAGCCAGGCGTGAACCCTGCACCTACACGGAGCGTAACAGTTGCACCTACACCGGCCTCAATTGCCCGGGCCGCTGCGGCGGGATCGGTGATGGGCACTGCACCACGCAGTCCTGGATGATCATCGAGCACCGCAGATAGCAAAAAGGTGCTATCGCCCGGCGCGCCGGCAGCGACGCGGTCTCCCATGTCGCCAATCGCAAATGGCCGTTTCTCCGGCGAATTCCAGATCAGCCCGAAGACCTCATCAACCGTCAGGAGGTCATCCTTGAAGCGCCCGCGCTCGACCCAGAAGCGAGTGGCAAGATCCACTGCGAGCGACGATGCGTCTGCGTCCGGACCATCGCTCAGAATGGTGACGACCTGGCCCATTTCGTCATCGTCGACAAAACGGTACACGTTATAGATCGAAATATCCCTTATCGATGGATGCAACGCCGCATATTCGCGTGCTTTTGCATGAATTTCCGCAAGCGGACCGGAAGCGGTCTCTTGTGCGCCTGGTAAGACCATTGGGGTCAGCGCCGAGACTGTAACAGGCTTCAGTCGGCCCTCTAGTTGTTCAATCAGAAGCTCGGCAACCTTCTGGCCGCATTCGATCGTGTCTGAATGGGGATTCTCCTTGTAAGCGATGCATATATCAGTGTCGTCAAGCATACAGCTCGTGACATGGGCGTGGAGATCCAGACCGATCCCGATCGGTACATCGGGACCGACGAGAAGCCGAATAGCATGAAGAAGATCGCCTTCCGCATCCGGCGTCTTTGTCGTGCCCATCGCCCCGTGCAGGTCCAGGCCGATAGCATTAGGCGCGACGCGCTTTATCGCATCCAGGAGTTCCTCGCGTACGCGTAGATAGAAATCGTGGTCGACCAGACCGCTTGGCGATGCGTCGGCCGAAAGGACCGGTTCAATTTTGGCGCCCGCTGCAGCAAGCGTTTCGACCAGGCCCTTCAATACACCCGAAGGCGACCGAAGGACGTCGAAACCACGTTTCACAATGAAACGTTGTTCGTCGGTGGTCTCAGGATTCTGCCTGTTGGATTCATGGCTGAAGCGGGCAACAAGTATGCGGTAAGGCTTTGACATCTTTTGAGATCGGCCGGTCTTTGTCATGAAGGTTCTCTGCATAAGCGACGCTGAAATGACGGGGTCCACGCGAGCCTCATTGGACCTCTCCTCGGGCTTGAGCTGATGCTGCTTTTGCGCGGCTTTGCAGCAGTTGCAGCCCGCCCAGCACCGCGAGCGATACGACAACCAGCACCGTGGAAGCCGCAGCGACAACGGGCGTCAGATTGAAATCGATATCCTCGAACATCTTGCGCGGCAGTGACTTGCCTTCGATGCCGGAGATGAAGAAGGCGACAGTCGCCTCATCGAACGACGCCAAGAAAGCGAACACCGCGCCGGCCGCGACACCAGGGGCGATATCCGGCAGCACCACCGCAAAGAACGCTCTTAAGCGGCTGGCCCCGCAGTTCAGCGCCGCAAGCTCCAACGTTGCGTCGAACCGCTGCAATGCCGCCGTCACGGTGATCACGACATAGGGGACGGCCAGCATAGTATGGGCGATCACAAAGCCGAAGAAATTGCCGTTGAGCTTGAGCGGTGCGAAAAGCAAAAACACGGCAACGGCGATGACGATATGGGGAACAATGAGCGGGCTCAGGGTCAATGCTTGAAGCAAAGCCTTGCCCGGCAGATCGCCGCGGGTCAGGGCGATCGCAGCCAGCGTGCCAACAATGGTCGCGCCGAATGTCGTCGCCAGTGCAACTCTCAGCGAAAACCAAGTCGCCGCCATCCACTCTTCATCCCTGAAGAACGCCGCGTACCACTTGAGCGTCAGGCCCTGGGGCGGAAACTCGAGATATTCTGCCGTGCCCAGCGACATCGGGATGACCAGTAAGGTCGGCAGGACAAGGAAGACCAGCAGCAAACTAACGACCGCGGTCCCAAATATCAGTCCTATCAGTCGCAGCGGACGATCATAGGTTGCCAAAAGACCATGATGCCCAATCTTGTCGGTTTGCGGTTCTCTTGCAGCGCGTTCCGCGAGCGATGAATCAAACACCGGAAACTCCCTTGTTGAGGGCGAGGGCCTTACGGAACATGGTAACGAGCAGCAGAGTCGCCGCCAGCAGAACCGCAGACAGCGCGCCGGCAAAGGGCCAATCGAGCAGTACCGTCGCTTGCTGGCCTATGAGCGTGGCCATCATGAGGGTGCGCGGGCCGCCAACCAAGGCGGGTGTGACGTAGAAGCCGAGCGACAGGATGAAGGTCATCAGGGCGCCGGCTGACACGCCGGGTAGGCTTAGCGGCAGAGTGATGCGCAAGAAGACCGTCAAGGTACCTGCACCGAGGTTCCTTGCTGCTCGCCCCAGATCTTCCGGGATTGTGCGCAGGGCCGCATAGATCGGCAGGATCATGAACGGCAGCAGTACCTGCGTCATTGCCATGATGACGGCCCCTTCGGTGTAGATCAGTTGGAGGGGCCCCGCCGTAAGCCCGACCTCCTGCAACGCCGTGTTAATCACGCCATTTCGCTGCAGCAGCACGATCCAGGCATAGGAGCGTACCAGCACGGACGTCCAAAGCGGAATAAGTACGCAGGCAGCCACAATTGTCGCCCACCGCCCCTTGAGTTTCGCCATAGCCAGGGCGACTGGATAGCCGAGCACGAAGCTTGCGAGCATGACGATGAAACCGATCTCGAAGGTTCGCCACAACACCCGCAGATAAAGCGGCTCGGAGAGCAGCCGCACATACCGGTCAATACCTACCTCCGGGTTAAACAGGCTGCTAGCCAGCAGGCGCCCGACGGGATACAGGAAGCTGAAAGCAAGCAGAAGCATCAGCGGAGCAATCAGCGCCAGCGAAAGGAGCGGGGAATAATTCCGCGCGGAGCTTGATACGATCAGCCGGGCCCAACTCCAGCGGCGGGGAGAGGGTTCTAAGCTGCTAGCGGCCAAGAGATGCCTCCGTCGCGGGAAAAAGCTTCAGCGCTTCTTGATCTATCACCAAATCGACGGCATCGCCGTTCTGGAACGGCAGTGTCGCGCCACTTGCTGGCAACTGCACCTGCAGGGGTGCACCGCCACGCCCCTCAATCCCGACGAGGAAGACGTGAAAGGAGCCGACGAAGATCGCCGCCTCCACCCTAGCGGGCAATGCCCAGGGCCCGCCTTGTCCTTTCGGCGCCAGCCGCAGACGTTCCGGCCGGACCGCGAGCCGCACGCGGTCTCCCTCAGAAATCAGCCCGCAGGAACCGTTGAGGCCCGACCGCGCGATCACGCGACTGCCTTCGGATAGCGCGATGATCGCACCTTCCGTACCCGTGCCCATATAGTCGCCGTCGAGGAAGTTCATCTTGCCGACGAAATCCGCCACGAACGCTGTTTTGGGGGACAGATAGAGTTCCGCCGGCGCGCCGACCTGCGCCAACCGCCCCCCCTCCATCACAGCGACCCGATCTGACATGATCAGGGCTTCTTCCTGATCGTGGGTGACGTAAATGACGGTCACGCCGAGCCGGTGCTGGAGGCGCTTGATCTCGAACTGCATGCTCTCGCGGAGCTTCTTGTCGAGCGCGCCTAAGGGTTCGTCCATCAGAAGCACCGGTGGCTCAAAGATCAGCGCCCGTGCCACCGCGACGCGTTGCTGTTGTCCACCGGAAAGCTGACTCGGTAGGCGCCGTTCGAACCCTGCAAGCTGCACCAGTGCCATGGTATCCGCAACCCGGGCCGCAATCTCGCTGCGAGATAGCCCGCGCATTTTCAGAGGGAACGCGATGTTCTGTGCCACCGTCATATGCGGGAACAGCGCATATTTCTGGAACACCATGCCGACGTCTCGGCGGTTTGGGGCGAGATGAGTGATGTCGCGGTCGCCGATGAGAATGCGTCCGGATGAGGGTGTCTCAAAACCGGCGATCATCATCAGTAACGTCGTCTTGCCGGAGCCGGACGATCCAAGGATCGATACAAACTCCCCGGCTTGGACATCAAACGACACGTTCGAGACTGCTTCGAAGTTGCCGTAGCGTTTTACAATGTCCCGAATGACAACAGTCTGTCCTTTCAAATCACGAATCCTCTCGCTCACGTCTGGTTGAGGCCGACCTTCGCCGGAACGACGACGAACGTGCCAGTGTGCCGTCGGCACAGCTCTTGTTGATGGAGAACAGGCGGATCTGCGATCCCTATTGTGGGCGCGCAAATGGACCCTTCAATATTATCGGCGTCTCGAATATCTTCCGTATGGTTCTCCGAACCAGACCTCCTCGGCGTTCCCCAATCTTTTCTTTTAAGTACTATGGTCTTCGAGGATTTTCCTGTACACTGACTATGTCATTTGGTGCAACAAAATGTTCAAGTTGTCAATTGGGATTTTACTCAGATGCGCGACAGCGTCGTAACGGCACAGGATGATGGCCCTGCAGAGCAGGCCAGAGGCGCGGAACTCGAGCCGCTGAAAAAGCATGCGCGCCTCGGCGATATGGCCTATGAGGCGATGAAGGAGCGGCTGGTGCGCGGCGCCTTCGAGCCCGGGCGCAAGCTGACCGTGCGCGCTGTCGCGGACGCGCTCGGCGTGAGCTCCACGCCGGCGCGCGACGCCTTGAATCGCCTCGCTGCCGAAGGTGCGCTCGTCTATTCCGGCCCAAAGACCGTCATTGTGCCTTATTTGACGACGGAAGCGCTAGAGGAAGTCACCGCTATGCGGCTCGCGCTTGAAGGAATGGCGGCAGAGCGCGGCGCGGCGAAGGCTCCGGCAGGCCTTGCGGATTCACTCGAGAACATGCAGGTGAAGATCAACCAGGCACTCGAAAGTCGTCGGTATGCCGAGGTGCTCTGGACGAACAAGGAGTTCCACTTCGCCGTCTACAGATATTGCGGCATGCCGCATCTTCTATCCACCATCGAAACCTTGTGGCTGCGGATCGGCCCCTCCTTTCATGACCTATACCCGGAGTTCGCTATTCAAAAATACGGCGTTCACAATCATCAAGTGGTTATAGAAAGCCTACGCGAGGGCGATGGCGAAGCCCTTCGCGCGGCCTTTGAGAACGATATCCGCGACGGTTATCGACGGCTGAAGCAGGCAATTCGCGCGCGAGCGGAGCAGGTTGCGGATGGATTTTAAAAAGATCGCGGCCCGTTCCGATGCGGTAGGAGTGGTTCGTCGCTAGGTCGGAACATATTCCCCCGCCATTGACGTCGATGATCGCGCCGTTGAAGGCCGATGCCGGTGGG
>NZ_JAMYOT010000072.1:0-8114 GCF_040320005.1 Mesorhizobium sp. M0816
ATGGACATGCACGAGCTGACCGCACCAAGGATGCCACGGATATAAAAGCTCGCGAACCTCCGTCCCGTGGGTGTACTGTCGTCGTGTTGTAGGAGGCTGATCGCGCCCACATTCGCGCGCTCGGCTACATCACGCCCGCGGCTTGTGCCGCCGATCTCACCGCAACGGGCGATCAGCTGCACAACCCCGACCAGCTCCGCCGATCGCCCGTTGCTCAACCCGCGCCATACGGCGTACAAAACTGATCTGATCCCCAGAAACTGGACCGTTCAGAATTGGAGTTTTCCGCTGTAGTTTCCCGGCTGGGAGAGGAGCGGAAGCGATGAAAGCATCGAAGTTTTCGGACGCGCAGAAGGCGTTCATTCTGAAGCAGGGAGCGGATGGGTTTCCTGTGGCGGAGATCTGCCGGAGGGCCGGGATCAGCCAGGCGACCTATTTCAACTGGAAGAAGAAATATGACGGGCTGCTGCCGACAGAGATGAAGCGGCTGAAGCAACTCGAGGACGAGAACGGCAAGCTCAGAAAGCTGGTCGCCGATCTGTCGCTGGACAAGGAGATGCTGCAGGACGTGATCCGCCGAAAACTGTGAGGCCTGGTCGCAAACGCGAGCTGGTGGCCGATACCTGTGCTGATTGGAACGTGTCGATCCGGCGAGCGTGCCGTGTTCTGGAGTTCGACACCTCGACCTATCACTACAAGTCCCGCCGCCGTGACCAGGCCGGCCTCGAAGCTCGGATCAAAGACATCTGCGCGACGCGGGTTCGCTATGGCTACCGGCGCGTGCACGTGATGCTCACGCGGGAGGGCTGGGACATCAACATGAAGCGGACCTATCGCATTTACAGGGACTTGGGCCTTCAACTGAGGAACAAGACGCCGAAGCGCCGGGTGAAGGCGAAGCTGCGAGACGATCGCCAGCCAGCCGTCGAACCCAACGACGTCTGGGCGATGGACTTCGTTCACGACCAGCTCGCGACGGGCAAGAAGATCCGGGTCCTGACGGTCGTAGATACGTTCTCACGCTACGTGCCGGTGCTCCACCCACGCTTCAGTTACCGAGCCGAGGATGTGGTCAGGATGCTGGAACAGGTCTGCCCCAAGATCGGCTATCCAAAGACGATCCGGGTCGATCAAGGCTCGGAGTTCGTCTCCCGCGACCTCGATCTGTGGGCCTACACCAGGGGCGTCACGCTCGACTTCTCGCGACCGGGAAAGCCAACGGACAACGCTTACATCGAAGCCTTCAACGGCCGCTTCAGGGCGGAATGTTTGAACGCCCACTGGTTCCTGACGCTTGCCGACGCGGCCGAAAAGTTGGAGGATTGGCGCAGATACTACAACGAGGTGCGCCCCCATGGCGCAATCGGGCACAAGGTTCCGATCTCGTTGATCAATCCCGATGGCGCCGTCAGCCCGCCATCGTGAAACAGCCGGAAAACTCCACCTTCCGGCGGTCCAAAGAATGGTATCGGATCAAAAAACCGCCGAGGCTCTAATTGCCGCTGGATGAAAATTCGGTGGCAGGTCAGTGCCAACGGTAATGTACCTCGACCTCCTGCCCAACATGGGCAGAATGACCCCGAGATTGCCATCGGACGATACAAGGGGCTGATCGGACGGCGCCTGCGTGCACGCTCTCTTTCGGCTCAACAGACCGAGGTTGCCATCGGTTGCACGTTCTCAACCGCATGCTGGCATGGGCACGCCCGGAGTCTATCCGGCGTCAAGTCACGCAGGCATAACCAACTACATTAAAGATCGAAATGCGTTCGATTTCATATCCGCGCACCAACGCCCCGCCACGACATCTCATCCACCCATCATCGCGAGCTGCGAGCAATAGCCATGGAAACATGGCGCCAGATCGCACGCCTTCATGCCGCCTGAACCAAAGGCAGAACTCCAAATCGTGCCTTCGCAGCGTTAAGTTTACGATGCCGATCCGCGTCCCAGTGGCTGCGCCCCAACAGCGACTGCATCCGATAGGGCCGCTCCGCTCCGGACTGCTCAGCCATCAGCCAGCCAGTCTTGCGCTCAATGCCGGAAAGAAGGCCGTCAAGGAAATCTGCGCCCGTGTCCCGCAGTTCACGACGAGGAAGCACCCGCCCAACCCGCGCCTTCAGCGCTGTGAGTTCCTGCTCCCAAGCCAATAACGACCCTGACCACGAAGCGACAGACATGGCTCCCTCCATAACCTGTCGAAGGGAATCAGAAAATCGAATGATCCGCAACTGTAGTACTAGTTTCCTTCGCCATCGATGATGCCGAAAGCCGAGTTGGAGTGAACCATAGACTCTCTGGAATTGCAGGTGTAACGCGATATCAGTGTATTGGATCGCACTTGGGTGCTAGCATTCGAGCAATGGAAAATCGAGGGAGTTGGATCATGGATCATGACAGATCACAGGCCGATAAACCCGAAAGTTCAGCTCGTTATGGTGGCAGACCTACACGAATCACGGACCTGCCAGAGCCAATTCTAACTGAGGTGGCAAAGCGGCTAGCCACCGAAAATCCAGTTGAGACGCTGCGAAAATTGCGCAATGCGGCCTCACATGCAAGATACCTGCCGGGTGGACGCTACTTGTGTGAGTACCACGCGGAACGCATGCTCGATGAAGTTGCATATCATCCGGCCCTGGGTGAGGCCTATACCCATCAGGCTCCGCCTTTGGATCGTAACCTGAGTTCGACATCCGGCCACAGCGTAGAGTCGCAAAGTTCCGACGTTGACAGCAAGATAAAGAACGTGAAAGAATCAGTTACGGATTTGGCCGTAAGTGTCATGGAACGAGGGATTTTTGTGGATGATCTAATGTCATCCATTCGCCCGATCGCAAAATCAGTCAAAGAAGCCCACGATAGCGCGCGGGCCGAATTGATGTCTAGCGAGGTGCTGTCACATTGATTTTGGCTTAACGGTTTGACGATAAGTCAGGTTGGCATGGTCGAAGCATGCGCCACCTACAAGAACCATCGCTTCCCGATCGAAATCGTTGCTCATGCCGTCTGGCTTTATTACCGGTTCGGGCTGAGCCTGCGCGATGTTGAAGAAATGCTGCTGGAGCGGGGGATCGTCGTCTCCTACGAGACCATCCGCCGCTGGGGAAAGAAGCACAGTCCCGATTATGCACGTCGCCTGCGCCGCAAGGCGCCATCGTAAAGACGATGTCTGGCATCTTGATAAGGTAGCCGTGCGCATCAACGGCAGGCGGTGCTGGCTGTGGCGCGCCCTCGACCAGGACGGCTATATGCTGGATGAGATCGTGCAGACCCGCCGCAATACCAAGGCGGCCAGGCGTCTGCTCATTCGTCTGCTGAAGAAGCAAGGCCTGTCGCCGAAGCGTATCGTCACCGATAAGCTGCGCTCCTATTCAGCGGCAAGACGTCAGGTCATGCCCGATATCGAGCACCGGTCGCACAAGGGCCTCAACAACCGGGCGGAGAACTCTCACCTGCCGTTTCGAAAGCGGGAGCGAATTCGGCAAGGCTTCCGCAGCATTGGCTCCCTTCAGCATTTCGTCTCCGTCTTTTCCGCCATACGCAATCTCTTTGTCCCCTCCCGCTCAAACAGGTCCGCCACGCAGATCCGAACTCACCGCCTCAATGCCATGGCAGAATGCAAGGCCGCGGCGTTGCAGATTGCCTGAAAACAGCTGTGGGCTTCCGCGCCTCCACGCTTCAAACAATGTGACAGCGCCCTCGCCAGGGATGACTCTACTGCTTAAACTTTAAACGATCGCAGATTGGTACGAGGAAACCGAAAATGGAAACACCGGAATCGACCGAAGTTCTTCATAAATTCCTGGCGAGAAAGAGGAAATTGAATTCAACGGAAGCGAAAGCAATATTTGAACGTGACATCTTAGGTAGCATGGCAGTCGAAAATGGAGGGCTGAAGAATCCCATCTTTCTTGTTGTAGGCGGACAGCCGGCATCGGGCAAAACCTCTGCAATTAGGCAGTTACTGAATAAACATGATCCCGACTACACTCAAGTGGTAAGCGAGAACGAACTCAAGTCTTTTCTTCCCGACAACAACCGCGCTCGACTCCGGGGATCTCATGTAGTTGAGGAAATAAATCGCTTCGTCGTTTTGAACTGGCGCGATCAATTGATTGAGTATGCGATACGGCATCGATCGAATATCATCGTGGAGACGCGCGATACCCCTAATTACATCCTTCTCGCGAGGGCTCGTCACATTGGCTACAAGACAGAGCTAAATATCGTGGCCACAGATAGAATCACTAGTTTTACCGCCATGCATGATCGTTATGACCGCGGGCTGTCGCAAGGTTCCATCGCCACTATCACCTCTCCAGATGCTAAGGCGCACGATCTTAGTTATTCCGTTTGGCCATTCATAGCGGCTTCAGCCGTTTGTTCCGACTCTTTTGCTCGAATAGCAATCATTCGTCGAACGGGCGAAATAATCTTTGAAAATAAGCAAGCCAACGATCCCACTGGACCGATGAAGACGATAGGTGAGCAGGGCGTGATGCAGGCACTTATGATTGCCCGTAATAGTTCATTGGGAAAAACTCACCGGGACGAGATTCAGAATATCTGGAACAAGCTCGAACAGAGCGATAGGTTCGCTCGACATCTACCTTGCGCTAACCTGCCAATAAAATCTTACAAGGCGGAAATAGGCCTGGCGCTTAACAATCAAGTGGATTTTGATCCATACAAAATTCCGGCTGACGATCAGCGGCATATGGCCGAGATGTTCGTTCGAAATGTTAAGCGAGATGAAGACTTTATAGTGGCAAATCTCGGTGATCCGTACTGTTACGACAGTCGTATCATTAGGAGAATTACATCATGCCATAATATATTACAAGAGGCGTTTCTCGGAAAGTCTGCAATTGCTAGAACAGGACCATCGGATTCGACCTTTGCTCCTCAAGAGGATACAACCTGGGGCACTCCCCATCAGGAGCCACTTTTACGGTCATCCATTGTGAAGCGGAAGAGGACAGATTATGCTAGCCTGGTAAATCAATCGCCGCAACAGGTGTCTGATGCGGCTAAATTGCAGCGACCAAAACTTTTGGTCGAGGTGTCCCCATTTTCATTTTCCAAGCGGCATACAGGCGCGGGAATGGCCAACGATGCAGCGCTGGGCGGCATGCAGGGTGAGCATTCGGCTGCTTTCCAAGAGGATACAGCCTGGGGCACTCCCCATCAGGAGCCACTTTTACGGTCATCCATTGTGAAGCGGAAGAGGACAGCTAGCCTGGTAAATCAATCGCCGCAACAGGTGTCTGGTGCGACTAAATTGCAGCGACCAAAGTTTTTGGTCGAGGTGTCCCCATTTTCATTTTCCAAGCGGCATACAGGCGCGGGAATGGCCAACGATGCAGCGCTGGGCGGCATGCAGGGTGAGCATTCGGCGTCGGCGCTCAGTCCGTCAGAACCATGGTTCGACGACTTCCCCGAATTTACCGAGGACGAGCTGGCAGGAATCGATGCGCTGCCCAAATCTCGCTCCAATGCTGCACCCAATTTGCACGGGACCAGATTGAATGAGGCGTTTGAGAAAAAGGGCTCCTCTTCAGGCGCGGGAATGGCCAACGATGCAGCGCTTGGCGGCATGAATACAGTACCCTCGGCGGAGGCGCAGAGGTCATCGCAAGCAAGCCCTAAGGACTTTCCCGATTTAACCGACTCCGATCTGGCGGATGTCAGTGAGTTGTCGCCCATCGACACCAGGAGAGCTGCTTTTGGAACGGGGAACCGACAGATCAGGCTTGAAGATCAGGTCAGGTCAGGTCCTGGCACTTCCTACGCGCACCAGGCGGGGTACCAATCAGTCAACCATACGGTTTTTGATGCTGAAAATGTTGGCGACAACCTGCTAGTCGGGAGCGCGCCAATCCCTCCCTTGCTCGAAGACGAGCATATCGCGGCCGATTTCGCACTGCTTGGCGAGGCGCTGCACAGGGCCAGTCCCGACATCGCCGCCCGGACCCGGTTGGTGGCGCCGGCGGTGGCCCATTTCTTGCGCATGGCTCGGAACCCGGCCGAGGCGGCCGCCGCTTTCCACGACATCATCGATGGCGGCAGGGCCAACTTCGAGGGCGGCACGGCCAGCTTTGTGTTCCTTCCGGTCAACAATGCCGGGACTGGCGCTGGGGGCACCCACTGGTCGCTGCTGTTTGTCGATCTACGCGGGCGCCAGCCGGTCGCCTATCATTACGACTCCTTCGGCACCCTGAACAGCGCCATCGCACAAGGGCTGGCAGCACGTCTGGGCGCCCGCTTGGATCGAGTGCAGATGGCCCAGCAGGACAACGCCTACGATTGCGGGGTATTTGTCGTGGACGCCACGAGGGCGCTGGCCGCGCAATTGGCTGAAGGAGAACGGCCCGGGAGCCAGCCGCTGCACCTCGACACCCTCGTCGCCGACCGGCAGGCTTTACTGGACCGCCTCACGGCCCCCAGTAACGCACGAGTGGAACTGGCGTCTTCCTCGAGAAGCAGAGAACGCTCATGCGGGGGGCGATAAGCTTCAGGGGTGGTGTCACATTGATAGAGGGGTAAGGAAATTGAGGTGGCAGCGCGCCCATGACCGTGAGTGCACCGACCTACAAGAACCACCGCTATCAGCGTTGGTGCATGGATCCTTTGTCAACGGTTTGGCGATAGGCAGGCAGGATCGAAATCAGCTTGATGCGAGTGCCATGCCGTACAAACACAACGCAGATCGTCGTCATCACGTCGGGAAGATGAAATTCCGGGTGACGAATTGGCGTGACTACGAAGCAGGTCTGCGCCGGCGTGGTAGCCTGACCTTATGGGTAACGCCGGAGGCACTGGCGGGATGGCGCGATCCGCGACGCAAGACCCGCGGCGGCCAAGCCCGGTATTCCGATCTCGCCATTGAGACAGCGCTGACGCTGGGTTGCGTCTTCGCAATGCGGCTGCGCCAGACCGAGGGATTGCTCCACTCGCTGCTGGATCTCATGGGGCTGAAAGTCCCAGTTCCAGATCATACGACGCTGAGCCGTCGGGCACAGAAGTGGGAGCCATCAGCCCGACGAAACCCGCCGCTGCCGGACGGCCCACTGCATGTGCTTGTCGATAGCACGGGATTGAAAGTCTACGGCGCCGGGCAATGGCTGGAGCAGAAACATGGCGCCAGATCACGTCGCAACTGAACAGTTCGAAATACCTCGCCTTTTGAACCGGATTTTGAGTCACTCGTCGCGTTGATTTGCGCGGAGGCAGTGGATGCGGGGACAGGCTGGTTTCTGGGACATTGACGAGCGATATGTGCGGCTGAGCGAGGCCGGCGATCCGCTGGAAAAGCTAAACTCGGTAGTGCCGTGGGAGGTTTTCCGCAAGCCGCTCGGCAAGGCGCTGAAGCGCTCCGATGGCGCGAAGGGTGGTCGGCCGCCTTACGATCCGGTGATGATGTTCAAGATCATGGTTTTGCAGGCGCTCTACGGCCTGTCTGACGACCAGGCCGAGTTCCAGATCCAGGACCGACTATCCTTCATGCGCTTCCTCGGGCTGGGTCTCGGCGACAGGGTGCCGGATGCCAAGACGATCTGGCTGTTCCGGGAGCATCTCACACAGGCCGGCGCGGTGGACAACCTGTTCGCCCGTTTCGACAAGCACCTCACCAAGGCCGGCTACCTGGCGATGGGCGGGCAGATCGTCGATGCCACCATCGTGGCGGCGCCCAAGCAGCGCAACACCGACGCCGAGAAGGCTGACATCAAGGCGGGCAAGGTTCCAGACGAGTGGAAAGACAAGCCCGCCAAGCTGCGCCAGAAGGACCGGGACGCACGTTGGACGGTGAAGTTCTCGAAGGCCAAGATGGCCGAGGATGGAAAGGTGCAGCAGCGCGACATCGCCATTCCCGCCTTCGGCTACAAGAACCACGCCGCGATCGATCGTCGGCACGGCTTCATCCGCGGCTGGAACGTCACGAGCGTGGCGGCCTATGACGGCGCGCAGCTTCGCAATGTCCTCAACCGCGCCAACACCGGTTCGACCCTCTGGGCCGACACGGCCTATCGCTCGAAAAAGAACGAGGAGTGGCTGGAGAAGAACGGCTACGTCTCTGACATCCACCAGAAGAAACCGAAGGGTCGGCAGAT
>NZ_JAMYOT010000073.1:0-6848 GCF_040320005.1 Mesorhizobium sp. M0816
TCCCACACGGGCTTGCCGGCATGCCAGCACATCCGTGCTTCACGTGTGGATGCCGCCGTCGCCGACGCATTCTTGACGGCGCTGGCGCCCGCCGAGATTGATGCGCTGTCGCGGGCGCGACGGACACAGCAGCAGGTCGACAAGGCCTTACGCACGAGCGCGGAGCGTGAGCTTGAGCGCAAGCGCTATGCTGCGGCGCTGGCAGAGCGGCAGTTCAACCGCGTCGATCCCGACAATCGTCTTGTCGCCGGCGGACTCGAGCGTCGGTGGGAAGTTGCGTTGAGCGAAGTCCGTGCTGCCGAGGAAGCGCTTGCCCGGCAAGCTTCGGCCGAGCCCGTTACGCAAATGGCGTTGGGCAGGGCCCTCAACAGCAAGGTCGTCATCCTGTCCGGCCGCCTGCCGCAGATCTGGGCGAACGACGCCACGAAGGATGCTCATCGCAAGGCGCTATTGCGGTGCCTGATCGAAAAGGTCGTTCTCGATCGCGGCGAGCACGACGTTGCTCTGGTCAGGATCATCTGGCGAGGCGGCGCAGTGACTGAACTTGACGTGAAGATGAGGGTCAACTCCATCACCAAGCTCACCCATGGTCAGGAAATGCGCGCCCGTCTGCTCGATCTCGCGAGAGCTGGCATGCCTGATTATGAGATTGTCACCCTTCTCACCCGGGAGGGGCACCGCTCGCCCAATTGCGCCGACAAGGTCTTGCCGATCACGGTGCAGCGGATCCGGCTCGGTGCCGGGATCAGGATAACGACGCAGCGCAACCGCTGGACCCACGAGTCCACTTCGCTCAGCGCCACACAATTGGCCGCACGACTGAACATCCCCGTCAATTGGATCTATGTGCAGATCAGGCAGAAGCGCCTCCTGATCGACCGTCAGCTGACCGGAGCCTACCTGTTCCAAAACTCCCCTTCCGTGATCAATGCGGTCCGCGACCTCCGCAACCACACCATCAGCCACCTTGATCTGAGAATCATTCAGCCTCACCAGGAGGGGCATCAACATGCGTGATCGACGAGCAAGGCCAACTGGGCCGCTGTCAGCTGAAGCCGACCCGCCACGATCGGCGGCCAGACGAACTTTCCCTGCTCCAAGCGCTTGTACCTCACTTGGGAATGCAGACTCTACGAACGCAGTTACGCAATTAGTGCGGATCACGCATCCGTTTCATCCTCTGTTCTCGCGGCTGCTGCCATGTGTCGGCAGGCGATACAATCGGCATGGCGAACGCCTTTTGCTGCAGGCCGACGATACTGCCGTGTGGGCTGTTCCCCCGCAATGGACTGATCTTGCGAACCCGGATCCAGAAGTTGTCATGGGGAATGGGCGGGCGCTCTTGCGTACTGTCGACTTGCTGGAGCTGGCCAGTCTGGTCGGGCGCCTTTCTGGTAAATCGCTTCGCGATCACTCGACAAGTTGTAAGGATAATTATGCCGCATCTGTAAGGCGGATTATGCCGCAAGAGGGTTTGCACGATGAGCATATCCCAGCATTCCGGCTACACGTTCAGCATTGATCGCACAAGCCGCCTTGACATCGATGCTAGTAGCGGCATAAATATATTTACTATTATGCTTTTTTCCACACTCGGAGCCGGCGATGTCCGACAGCAAGCGCTCGAAGACGGAGGCCCTCATCGAACAAGGCACCTTCAATCCGAACCCCGAGAAGATGGGCGATCCGAAGTTCAGCGACAGCGAGTTCTTCGATCCGCACGACGCCGTGCAGGTCAGATACGAGATGCTGCGGCGCGTCTCCATCGACAACATGTCGGTGACGGTGGCGTCCGACGAGTATGGCGTTTCCAGGCCGACCTATTACCAGGCAAGGGCGAGCTTCGACGCAGCCGGGATTGCGGGACTGGTACCAAAGAAGCCGGGCCCCCGCGGTCCCCACAAAATCGACGACGAAGTCCTGGCGTTTCTTCAGGCGCAGTTGGGCCCGGGCGAACCCGTTCGTGCTCGGGAGCTGGCGAAGCTGGTCCGCCGCGAACTCGATGTCGAGCTTCATCCCAGGACGATCGAGCGGGTATTAAAAAAAACCGGCAGGTGAACATTGCCGCGGCATCGGTGCGTTCATCGATCCTGTCGTCGGCCATTGCGGCCCAGTATGAGGTGCTGCGCGGGGCAGCCCTCGGCGAAGCTCTGCCTCTCAAGGCTCGTAGCGGCCTCATGCTCTTTCTGCGCCGGGGCATGTGGGGATGGGCACAGACGCTGGCCGCAGCAGCAAATCCCCTGCAAGAACAAAGTCATCCACCGTCGACCGCCTGGCCGACGCACGGCGGGCACGCAGCCGTTGTTCACGTCCTTGCGACAATAGCCATGAGCATCCACGACCGGAGGTCACCATGAATGCGCACGTTAAAGTCCAGCCTCATCACGTCGAACGCAGCGCCTACCTGTACATCCGCCAATCCTCGATGCGGCAAGTCATCGAGAACACCGAGAGCGCCAGGCGGCAATATGCGCTTCGTGGACGTGCGGTCGCCCTCGGCTGGCGGGACCAGCAGATTATCGTCGTCGACAATGATCAGGGTGAATCCGGTGCTTCGGCGGCCTGGCGCGAGGGGTTTCAGCGTTTGGTCAGCGACGTCGGCATGGGGCGCGCCGGGATCGTGATGGGGCTGGAAGTCTCCCGGCTGGCGCGGAACAATGCCGATTGGCAGCGCCTGCTGGAGATCTGCGCTCTTGCCGACACCCTGATCCTCGATGAAGACGGCGTCTATGACCCCGCAGGCTTCAACGACCGGCTCCTGCTCGGTCTCAAGGGCACCATGAGCGAAGCAGAGTTGCATGTGATCAAGGCACGGCTGCGCGGAGGCATCCTCAACAAGGCAAGGCGCGGCGAGTTTCGCTGTCCCCTGCCAACCGGGCCGGTCTATGACCATTCCGGCAATGTGGTGCTCGATCCGGACACGCAAGTCAGGGAGACGATCATCCATTTCTTCGAGACGTTCGCTCGCGTCGGATCCGCCTCCCAGACCGTCAAGGCCTTTCGCACGGAAGGCCTTTTGTTCCCGTCACGCCTGCACAACAGTCAGACGGTGTTTCGGCCGCTGACCGCATCGACCGCGGTGCGCGTCCTGAACAATCCGCGTTACGCCGGCGCCTATGCCTATGGGCGGCGACACTATCGGCGCACCATCGACGGCAAGAAGACTGTGCGTGCGCGAACTAATGATGATTGGCCGGCCTGCATTCCCGATGCGCATCCCGGCTATATCAGCTGGGAACAACATCAGGAGAACCTGAAGGTTCTCAAGGCGAACGGCCAAAGATATGACGCGGCACGAGCGTCAATCCCAAGAGAAGGCCCGGCGCTGCTGCAAGGTCGGGCGGTATGTGGGCAATGCGGCCGGCATTTCCGGGTTCGCTACGCTGCCCGGCGCGGCCAACAGGAAGCCTGGTACATCTGCGATCGCGCTATCGCGGTGACCCCTTGTGCCAGTCGATCGCCGGGCCTCCTGTCGATGAAGCCATCGGCAGGCTGATTGCCGAGCAGATGACGCCGGCCGCCGTCGAACTGGCGCTCGACGTCCGTAAGGAGATCCAAGCCCGGCATGAAGAAGCAGATCGGCTGCGCTGTCGCGCGGTCGAGCGCGCCCAGATCGAGGCCGATCTCGCCCAGCGCCGTTTCATGCTGGTCGATCCCGACAATCGTCTCGTCGCCGACACGCTCGAAGGCGAATGGAACGAGAAGCTCCGTATTTTGGCCAAGGCCCGCGAAGAGCGTGAGCGTGCCCGGGAGCACGATCAATTCATCCTTGATGAAGCTGTCCGCGAGCGGCTGGTCGCAATGACGGTGGATTTCAACAAGCTCTGGGCGGATCCCGACACACCAAACCGCGAACGCAAGCGACTCCTTGCCCACATCATCGAGGATGTCACTCTCGTCAAGCTGCCGGCGGAAGGAACCACCAAGGTTCACGTGCGATTCAAAGGCGGCAAGATCCAGACGCTCACCACCTTGAGTCCAAAATCTTCCGCCCAGCAGATCAAGACGCAGCCCGGCATCGTCGAACTGGTCGATAAACTCCTCGACGACCACATCTATTCCGAGATCGCAGAACTGCTCAACCAGCAAGGATACCGTCCCGGCGAGGCCGCACGCCGCGGTCGCCACACCGCCCGCTTCACGGCCTTGCGAGTTGCCTATCTCGTTCACCAATACAAGCTGCGCTCTCGCTATGACCGCCTGCGGGAACGTGGAATGCTGACAAAACAGGAAGCGGCCGCGCGTCTCAATATCCACGAGCACACCGTCACCCGATGGGGCAAACATGGCCTCATCGCCAGCCACGCCTACAACGGGCACTATTGCCTGTACGAACTTCCCGTTTCGGATCTACCGCAAAAACAATGCAGCCGATGGAACCGGCTCGTCGATCGCGCTGCCGCACGAAGGCAAAATGCCAGCCAGGCAAAAACTCTCAACTGAAGACGAAAGGGACGTAGTATGAATGCAGATCGTTGGCGAACAGGCACAGCCCGCTTCCGTCCCAGGCCAGGATCTTCAACATGTCGCCGCGCTTGCCCCGGAACACGAACAGCGCCCCGGAGAAGGGATCGGCGGCCAGCACGTTCTGGACCTGGGCGGCCAAGCCATCCATCCCTTTGCGCATATCGCACGGCTGCGTCGCCAGATAGACCCGCACCCCAGACCCAGGCGCTATCATGCCACCGCCTTCAGAGCCGACAGCACCCGCCGCAGCGCTGCCTCGCTGACCTCGGCGTCCACCCGCACGCGCACACAGCCGACCAGGACGATCTCAATCATGCCGCGCTGTTCCGCCCCGGCCGCCGCGGCTGGTGAGGCAGCCGACGCGCTGCTGATAACTTCGACGGGGACCAATTCCAGCGGCGAAGCCGCCGACGTCGGCGTGCGCATCTGCCGGCGCCACGTGAACAACAGGTTCGCATTGATGTCATGCCGCCGCGCCACCAGCGACACCGACGCCCCAGGCTCACAGCTCTCGGCAACCAGCCGCTGCTTCTCTTCGAGAGTGTATGACTTGCGCCGGCGGGCGCGCGCCGTCTCGCCACGAGAATGTTGGCCTGCCACTCCATCCGTCGCGATCGTGTCCATTAAGCCCCGCTCGTGGACACTATCTTGTCGGCCGTGAACTATCCGCAAGCCGTTGATCTGGCAGCTGATTGAGGCGGATAGCGGCTTTTTGAATTGCAGGATTAGCAGTTTATGTGGGCTGTTTTCCTGCAATTCGGTTTGCGATTCCCTTGGGCTGCGGAGCGTGATTCACTCGGTTCGGCGGCGGCGAATCGAGGGGACGGCGAATGTCCAGGCCACGCGAGAAGCGCGAGACGGGAAAGCAGGATCTGTTCCGCTCCAGGCTCGATCAGATCATCAACATGAAGCACGAGCTGGTGCGGCTGGCGCAGACGATCGACTGGCCGGTGCTGGAGGAGCGTTTTGGCGCTGTCTATTCGGACGGCCCCGGCATGCCGCCGCTGCCGACCCGGCTGATGGCGGGGCTTGCGATCCTCAAGCACACTTTCAACCTGTCGGATGAGGTGCTGTGCGAGCGCTGGGTGGAGAACCCCTACTTCCAGTATCTTTGCGGCGAGGAATTCTTCTGCCACGCGCTGCCGTTCGATCGCTCGTCGATGACGCGCTGGCGCGGCCGCATGGGCGAGGAGCGGATCGTGGCGCTGTTGCAGGAAAGCCTCAGCATCGCGGTCAAGACCGGGGCGATGAAGCCGTCCGACACGCGCCAGGTGATCGTCGACACCACCGTGCAGCCGAAGAACGTGATGTTCCCGACCGACGCCAAGCTCATCCACCGGGCGCGTGAACGGCTGGTGCGGCTGGCCAGGAAGACGGGGCTCAATTTGCGCCAGAGCTATGTGCGGGTCGGCAAGCTGGCGCTGATCAAGCACCAGCGCTATGCCCACGCCAAGCAGTTCAAGCGGGCCAACAAGGCGCTGCGCAGGCTCAAGACCTATCTCGGCCGGACCATTCGCGACATCGCCCGCCAGGTCGCCGGCGATGCGGGACTGGACGCGCTCTTCAAATGGCCGCTCTACCAGGCCGCCACCGTTCTCGAGCAACGTCAGCGCCAGCGCGGCCGCAAGATCTACAGCTTGCACGCGCACGAGGGTGGAATGCATCGGCAAGGGCAAGGCGCATATGCCCTACGAGTTCGGAGTGAAGGTGTCGGTGGCCACCACGCTGAAGCGCTCCAAGGGTGGCCAGTTCGCCCTGCATGCAAAAGCACTGCCCGGCAATCCCTATGACGGCCACACGCTGGCAAGCGTCATCCCCGACATGGAAGAGACCATCGGCAACGAGATCGGCCGCATCCTCGCCGACGCCGGCTATCGCGGCCACAACGCACCCCAAAGCCACAAGTTCAGGGTCTTCACCAGCGGCCAGAAACGCCGCGTCACCTCAGCCATCAAGCGCCAGATGCGCCGCCGCTCGGCCGTTGAACCCGTCATCGGCCACATCAAGGCCGAGCACCGCATGGGCCGCAACTACCTCGCCGGTCAGCAGGGCGACGCCGTCAACGCCATCCTGGCCGCCGCCGGCTACAACTTCTCCCTCCTGCTCAGGTGGCTGAAGGGTTTTTTGTCGCTCTTGATCGCTCTGCTTCAGCTCCGGCCCAATTCCGTCGCCGCTTAGAGTCCGGATTGTTCACGGTCGACTATCTTCAGCGTCCAGAGCCCGACCCATATCCGATCCGAACCCCGCCACGGAAGGCGGTCGTCACCGGGCACTTACCTAGAGCATGTCCTGTGATTGATGAATCGATTGTGATGTGACGGATGCGTTCTTTGCTGATTCAACATCCACTTTGACGGAGGTGGATGATGGGAAGAGCACTG
>NZ_JAMYOT010000074.1:0-6179 GCF_040320005.1 Mesorhizobium sp. M0816
ATTTTTACCCGCCCCCCCCCCCAATCTCTAATAACATCTCTGGGGCCGCGCTTTTTTTTTTTTTAAAAACACCCACCAACCCCCCCCCCCCCGCCCCCGGGGGGGGGCCCCCCCCCCCCCCGGGGCCCCCCCGGGTCCGGGGACGAAGATAGTGGGCATGCAGCCAACGGCTGGACCTGAAGCGATCGAAGGGCCATTTGATGGCGCACTCGCTGTGCCGGGCCTGCTCAAGCAGGTGGTTGCGGCGGAAGCGGACAATGTCGACGCCCATATCATAGCTTGCTTCGACGATACGGGTCTCGACCCTGCAAGGGCAATCGCTACCAAGCCCGTCATCGGAATAGGCGAGGCTTCGCTTCATGCCGTCAGCCTTGTCGCTCACAGCTTCTGTGTCGTGACCACTCTGTCACGTTCTGTGCCAATCATTGAAGACAACATTCGGCGGTACGGCTTCTCCCATCGCTGCCGACGGGTGCTTGCCTCCGACATCCCCGTCCTTGATCTGGAAAGACCTGAGAGTGGCGGGTCCGAACGAATTTCGGAACTCATACGCGAAGGCATCAGGCTGGGAGCGGAAGGCGTTGCACTGGGTTGCGCTGGCATGGCCGAGTTTGCATCCGCCCTCCAGCGCAAGCACGATATTCCCGTTGTGGATGGAGTAAGCGTCTCGGTCGGCCTTGCGCAGACCCTGATACGTTGCGGCCTCACGCCCTCCAAACGTGGCGCGTGGGCGATGCCGGCCCGCGTGAAGGAGCTGGACAGGTTCGAATGACCCAGGCGGCCCCTCGCAAGCAGTGCGTTCGGAGCACAAGGCGACTGGCACTACGGTGACAAGGTCCAGCTCGTTGAGCCTTCGGCGAACGACGAGCGCGGAAAGCACGGCTGCGGCGATCACGATCGCGCTGGCGAAGACGTAGGTGGACTGCTCAACGATCAGGCGCACCCGCATCAGTTCGCCGGCCAGGTTCTTCTGCATAATCCAGGCAAGACCATAGCCAATGAGCCATCCAGGCGGCTGCGCGATCAATGTGAGCAGGGCGAGTTCCAACAGGAGTATGCGCAACACTTCACCCCGGGTGAGGCCAAGGACGCGCAAGCTGGCCAACTCCCGCGCCCGTTCCGAAAGCGAGATCCGGGCGCTGTTGTAGACGACACCGAACGCGATGACGGCAGCCAGCCCGGTGTAGATGCCACCCGTCGAGGTGCGCGCGACATTGATGCAAATCAAAACCGGATCCGAGGCCGTCACGTGTTCCGGCATCCGCAGTCGACAAGTCTGTAAGTGACCATTTCAAGTCGCCCGCGTCGGTTGGTTCGGAGCCGGTATTGATTTGCCTCAAAGGAGGTCGGTGGCAAACTACGCTACGATGCGGCCAATTGGTGCTCGGGCCTATGGTCACTTGAACTGAGCTAGGGATGAAGCAGATGAAAGTAAAAGACGTAATGACTGCAGATGTCGTTACGGTGTCGCCTGACCACAGCGTAAGACACGCCGCCCAGGTGATGCTGGATCATCGCATCAGCGGCATGCCGGTTCTCGACGACGACATCGCCTGGTTGGGATTGTGAGCGAAGGCGATTTCCTGCTCAGGTCGGAACTCGGTGCCGCGGTGAACTCGCCAAGTGAGGCGCGTGGCTATGTGAAGGGGCACAGCTGGAAAGTTGCGGATCTGATGATTCCAGATGTCGTCGCGGCCGACGAGGAAACCCCGATAGAGCGAATTGCTGCGCTGATGCGGGAGCACGGCATCAAGCGCATTCCCGTCATGAGGGGGCAGCATCTGGTCGGCGTTGTCAGCCGTGCCGACCTTTTGCGCGTCGTCGTTGCGGCGAAATTCGACGACGATATGGCGGCAGGTGACGATGCGATCCGGCGCAGCATTCTCACCCGGCTGCGAGACGACGCAGGCGTCAAAGGAGACGCGTTAACGCTCACGGTCAGCGATGGCCTGGTGCATTTTTCGGGAACGGTCTCATCGCAGGGTGAAAGGGATGCCGTCCGCGTGGTTGCCGAGGGCGTCAGGGGCGTCAAAGGTGTATTCGACCACCTAAGCCTGTCGCACCCGTGAACAGCGGTCAGGGAACATACAGCGATGCGATCGCATTTTCCAAAGACCGACCGCATCGTGAACACCTCTGCCATGGAAGACGATCTGGCGACCCTGCAGCGGGAGACATTCGATTACTTCGTCCATGAGGCGAATCCCGCCAACGGTCTCATCCTGGACAAGACCGAGGCGGATTGGCCGGCAAGCATCGCGGCCACCGGTGAAGACGCTGGAAATCGAGAACGGAGGCTTCGAGCTACGAGCGGTAACAGGTCCGGACTACGGCAGGATTTTCGATGAAGAGTCGATCGCGGCCGTGCAGAAGATCGCTGGCGACGGCACTGGCGACACGCGTTGGAAGGTGCCCGGCGTGCTCGACTGGTCGACGAGAATCTACAATCCGAACGTCGACATCTCCAACGACACAACGACACTTTATGCGTCCGACCGCGATGTGTTTGTGTTTCTTGTCGACGACCTGAACCCGATCGAGGCCGGGCAGCTGCCAAATGGGGATCCGGATCTTTATTTCCGCGGCTTCTACTGCTGGAACTCCGAAGTTGGACCCCGCACGCTAGGGATCGCCAGCTTCTATCTGCGCGCGGTGTGTCAGAATCGCAATCTGTGGGGCGTGGAAGATTTCGAGGAAATCACCATCCGCCATTCAAAATACGCGGCCTCCCGTTTCGCCCTGGAAGCCGAGCCGGCGCTGATCCAGTTCGCCGATTCCTCGCCCAGGCCATTCGTCAATGGCATCAAGACGGCGCGGCAACGGATCGTTGCCCGGGACGACGAAGATCGCAAGGGCTTCCTGCGCAAGCGCGGCTTCTCCAAGTCCGAGACCACGAAGATCATCGATACTGTTCTCATGGAGGAAGGCAGACCGCCGGAATCGATCTTTGATTTCGTGCAGGGCATCACGCGGGTCGCGCGCGACAAGCCGCATCAGGATGTCCGCCTGGAAATCGAGGGCAAAGCCAAGAAGCTTCTCGATTTCGCCGCCTGATCCTGCTGTGGTCGGCAGCGAAGACCTTTGTTGCCGCCCTCTCGTGCGGATAATCCCCGTCAATCCGAGCGCCGTCCTCCGAAGCGAGAGGACGGTGCTTTTTCCTGGGAACGGGTGCCGCCAACATGCTGGAGGCCCTCGGGCCGCTCGGTCGCGCGCCGAGATCCTCGAGCTGGGCCCGGGGCGTCGTGAGCCTGGAGGCAGAGGGGGGAGGGGAGGTTTCCTGACGGGTTTGGAGGTTCGGGGAGAGGCCCCGGGCCGCCCGTCATGGAGAACCTGACCATGGCAAAGAACGCCATTCAGAAGATCGCGATGAACGCCGCGGAGAATATTCCTTACGACAACCTGGCATTGTCGCAGAAGAATGTCCGCCGCATCAAGGAGGGCGTATCAATCGAACAGCTGGCCGAGGACATCGGACGGCGAAAGCTCATCCAAAGCTTGAACGTCCGTCCTGTGCTCGACGGCGAGGGCGAGGAGACCGGCACGTTCGAGGTGCCCGCCGGCGGCCGGCGTTATCTCGCGCTCGGAATCCTCATCAAGCAGAAGCGCCTGGCGAAGAACGAGCCGATCCCTTGCATTGTCAACCGCAAGCAGGAGACCTCGGCCGAAGAGGATTCGCTTGCCGAAAACCTGCGGCGCGCCGACTTGCACCCGCTCGACCAGTTTCGGGCCTTCAAGACGCTCAGCGAGCAGGGCCTCGATCCGGAGGAGATTGGTGCCCGCTTCTTTGTATCGCCTGCGACGGTGAGGCAGCGCCTGCGGCTGGCATCGGTATCGCCGAAACTTCTCGGTCTCTACGAGAAGGACGAAATCCGGCTCGAACAGATCATGGCGTTTTCGATCTCGGACGATCACGCGCGCCAGGAGCAAGTCTGGGAGCGGATTGCCAGCTCGCACATGCAGGAACCCTATTACATCAGGCGCCTGCTGACGGAGACCACGGTCCGGGCCGATGATCGCCGGGCCGTCTATGTCGGCGCCGAAACCTATGAAGCAGCTGGCGGCGTCATTCTTCGCGACCTGTTCGAGCAGGATTCCGGCGGCTGGTTCCAGGATGCGGCGCTCCTCGAGCAGCTTGTCTTCGACAGGCTGAAGGTGGATGCCGAGGCAATCCGCGCCGAAGGTTGGAAATGGGTCGAGGCGGCGATCAGCTTTCCCTACGGCCACACCTCCGGCATGCGGCGCATCTATGCCGAACCGCAGGAGCTCAGCGCCGAGGAGATCGAACGCTACGACGCGCTGAAGGCCGAATACGACAAACTGGATGCGGACTATGCCCAGGCCGAGGATGCCGACGAAGCAATCGAGGCGAAGCTCGACCAGCTGGGTGCCGAGCTCGACGAGATCGATGATCGCCCTCAAAGCTACGATCCCGGCCAGAAGGCCATTGCCGGTGTGTTCGTTACGCTTTCCGCGAACGGCAAGCTCCAGGTCGACGCCGGTTTCGTGCGGTCCGAGGACGAGCCGCGGACCGAAACCGGCGACGTCGATGAGGGGGAGGAAGGGGGCGCCGACGGCGGAACCCGATCCAATGGCGACGACGATGGCGATGGTGTTGTCGCCAACGGCAAGCCGGTGAACGACAGCGCTAGTGACGACGGCGAGGACGATGGCATCAAGCCACTGCCCGATCGGCTCGTTTTCGATCTGACCGCGCAGCGGACGCTGGCACTGCGCAACGCGCTCGCCGGTAACGTCGACATCGCCATCGTCGCCGCACTCCATGCCTTCGTCCTGCAGGTCTTCTATCGCTTCGCGCCGGACACGTGCCTGGAGATCAGCCTGAAGAGCGGCAGCTTCAGCCAGGTCGACGGTCTTGCCGAGACATCCTGGGCCAAGGAGATCGCCGAGCGGCACGAAGCCTGGGACCGCGATTTGCCCGATGAGGCGGAAAACCTGTGGGACTTCCTTCTCGGCCTCGACGAAGCAAGCCGCAAGGTGCTGTTCGCGCACTGCGTCTCGCTGGCCCTCAATGCGATGGTCGAACCCTGGAACAGGCGACCGAAGGCGCTCGAGCATGCAGACGTGCTCGGCCGTTCTCTTCAGTTCGACATGGTCGACGCCGGCTGGACGCCTACGGTCGAGTTCCTCGGGCGGCTCACCAAGGCGCGGATTCTACAGGCAGTCCATGAAGCTCGTGGCGCAGACTCCGCACAGCTGATCGACCACATGAAGAAGGACATCATGGCGCGTGAGGCCGCTCGTCTTCTCGAAGGGTCGAACTGGTTGCCCGAGCCGCTGCGTCTTGAGGTCGATGAAGTGGCTACCGATGCTGGCAACGCGGTCGCCGGCGATATGTCGGACGAGGCAGCTCTTGACGGCGATGCCGCCGAGCTGCCGGCCTTCCTCGCCGACGATGCGGATCCGTCCTCCGAAGAGCCGGTGACCAGCGACGGCGACGAGGCCAACCACCTCCAGGCCGCCGAATAATCGGCCTCACACTCGCACCGGGCCCGGCACTCCGCCGGGCCCTTTTTCGTTTTCCTACATGGAGAAACCCGCATGTCAGCACATATCGTGTACGAATCCGCCCCATTGGGGAGCGTTATCCGATACAGCGACGGCGCGGCGAAGCCGCCGGCTCGCTTTTCCAAGAAGCTCGCCGCCTGGGAGAGCCGCAACGGCGTCGGTCGCCTGGTCAGGAAGGAACCGCCGCGCGAGCGCGCGACCTATAGCTCGCCGGCCTCCTTCACCCTGCATGAGGGCGATTTCGGGCAGGGCGGCATCATCGTCGTCTCGGTCAGGCGCACTTGGTCCGTCGAGAGTGACCTGCGTTTCGAGGTCATCGAGCGTCCCATGATCGGCATGGTCCGCGTCCTGCAGGAACTCGGCGACAGCCCGGAGCTGCTCTATCTCGCCAAGGATCGCGAGGCGGCCGAACGCTGGCTCGCCAGCAATTCGTATAGCCGGTCCTATCTCGAAGAGGTCTCCGCCGATGAGGTCGGCGCCGACGTCATTGAGGGCCGCGCGGCCGCCTGACCGTTCCACCATTTAACCCACCCGACCACGGGCCCGGGGGGGGGCGGGCGGCGAAGCGGGCCAAGGGAAGGAGTGAGTCAAGGTGTTGCCGGTCACCAACAGCGACCTCTGAGAGGCGGCCCAGATGAGTGTAAGACGGGACG
>NZ_JAMYOT010000075.1:0-4258 GCF_040320005.1 Mesorhizobium sp. M0816
CCTCGGTCGACGGCATGACGGCCGACTTCTACCATTACGACATGGCATTCCTGGGAGCAGCCGCCACCCGCATCATCAACGAGGTACGCGGCATCAACCGCGTCGTCTACGACGTGACGAGCAAACCGCCAGGCACAATTGAGTGGGAGTGACGGATACAAATGGCGGCAATAGCGTAGTTTGAAGTAGTTACGACAAGTCTTCGTGGCACTCTTGAGCGACCTCCAATGACTCAGGATATTCCTCGTGTGATTTGATGGCGCTTTCTCGAAAAGTAAAGAGAGGTGTGGTCGGCGGAGTATATTGGCGTGCTGGAGCGTACAATTCGGCGGTTCGCTGGAGATCGGCGCAGCTGGCGTCGCAATCGGAAAATGAACGCAATCCTAGCCAGCGCAGCACGACAACTTGGCGACGTCCTTGGCAAAGCCGAGTGCCGCGAGCTTCAAGCCCTCGACAGTGGTTAAATACGGAAAGATCGCATCGGCGAGATCCTCGACATTGAGGCCTTGCCGGATCGCCAGCGCCGCGGTCTGGATACTGTCGGCTCCTTCCGGCGCGAGAATATGCGCGCCGAGCAACCGGCCACTGCTGGCATCGGCCACGAGCTTGATGAGCCCACGGGTGTCGCGAGCGGCGAGTGCGCGCGGCACCCGCTCGAGACCGATCGTCGAGACACGGACGGCATGTCCGGCGGCACGGGCCGCGGCCTCGGTGAGGCCCACGCTCGCCACTTGCGGGTCGGTGAAAACGATGGCAGGCATGGCGCTGTTGTCGTAGCGCAGGCTGTCGCCGTTGAGCGCATTCTTGGCAGCAAGCTTGGCACCATAGGCGGCCATGTAGACGAACTGGTCGCGGCCGGTGACATCGCCGGCAGCATAGATGCCGGCCCCGGAGGTGCGCATGCGGTCATCAACGACAATGCCGCCTTTCGGTGAGAGCACGATGCCGTGCTCGGCGAGCCCAAGGTCTTCGATGTTGGGCGTGCGACCGGTAGTGATCAGCACCTGATCGGCGTCGATCGTCGTATCGTGGCAGTCGATGGAAACGTCGAGCACAATGCCGTTCTCGGTCCCGCGGATAGCACGGTAGGCGATGCCAGAGACCACGGTGATCCCTTCGTCCTCGAAATACCCCGTCAGGGCCGCGCCGATCTCGGGCTCGGCCTCGGGGAGCAGCCGAGACCGGCAAACGAGCGTCACCTTGACGCCGGCGCGGGCGAACATCTGGGCGAGTTCCGCCCCGATGTAGCCGCCTCCGATGACGAGCAACGATCGTGGTAGCTCCTCAAGATCGAGCGCGGTCGTACTGGTCAGATAGGGCACGTCCTCAATGCCAGGGATGGCGGGAACAGCCGGCCGCGCGCCGGTCGCGATAATGATCTTGCCGGCGGGAATGCGCGCGCCGTTCACCTCGACACCACCTTCCACGAGACGCGCCGCGCCCTCATGATAGGCGATGCCGTTATAGGCCGGCAGCAGATCCACGTACTTGGCTTGGCGCAGTTCGGAAACGAGTGCGTCCTTCTGACGGATGGTTCCGCGCCAGTCCGTCAGCTCGGCCTCGGCGGTGATGCCGGCAAAACGCGCTGCCACGCAAGCATTGTGCAGCGTCTCGGCGGCGCGGATCAGCGTCTTCGACGGTACGCATCCGATATTGACGCAGGTGCCGCCGATGGTGCCGCTGCCGATGAGGGCCACCCGTGCGCCCTGATCGGCAGCTGTGATGGAGGCCGAGAAGCCGGCCGAACCGGCACCGATCACCGCAAGATCGTAGGCGCCACCATTGCGACCGTTCGTGCGAAAGCGACAGTCCGCGACTGCGGCCGTCTTCGATGTCGAGCCGACCGAGGATTCTGCCGCGGTATCGAGGCCAGCAAGGCTGGGCCCGAAAAGAGCCCGGCCAGCCTCCAGCGCTTGCTCGATCGACAGCCGGAATCCGGGCTCGTCCGTGGAGCGCTCGCCGCGCCAGGCAGAGAGGTGGTCGTCCGAACAGAAGAAGGCGGTCGTCGCACATAGCGAGCTGGCGGCGCACGCGCCTTCATAGCGGACGCTATGCCACATGACGGCCGATCGCGGCTCGATCTCGGCCAGCCCCCGCCCTTGGTTCCGCGTGGCGATCCGGATCGGTGCACCGCAATGGCGGCAGCGCGAAGCTATCGCGATGTCGCGATCGGTCATGGCGCCGATGCCGAGCGCGTCGACAGCGCACATTGCGTTGAGAACACGCCCGTCCAGTGTGACGTGGTGCCCCGTGTCTCGGTCCGTGAAGGGATAGGCGCCGACGATCCGCTCACAGTCGAGGACGACCAGGTCGCGACCGCGGAGCTCTTCGAGCAGAGGCCGGATGGCCGTCCCGCTCAACCCCGCGCGCTCCGCGAGCGCGCCTGCAGTCGGGGCTCGTCCGTTTTCGGCGTAGAGTTGGAGCAGTGCGACGCGAACGCGGTCCGTGGCGGGATCGTAGCCGCTCCAGCGATCGAACACATGGTCGGAGCCGACCATGGCCTGCAGCGCATCTTGGACCGCCGGCGATGTGACCACGGACCAGTCCGGAAACGTCACGCCGGGTCGCACGGTGTAGCTGGGCAGCGTCGCGGACGCCGAAGCTGCAAGCTTGTCCCGTGATGAGGAGGATGCGCAGCAATCATTCATGGTTTCACGCCTTCCTTATGAATCCTCGTCTCGCAGCCCGCCGCTTTTGCCCGGCAATGGTGGAAGCCTCACGCGACGAGACCGAGGCCCGCGACGATCAGGGAAACACCACCGGACCCGCACCCGCCAGCCATGCACTGAGGCTGGCCAGGGGCAGGCCCACGGCGAGGAGTGGCGCCGCGCAGCAAATCGCTGCGAGAATGGCGCCAACCACGCCTGCGCGGACCAAGGCTCGGTCACGCATCTCAACTGCCCTGCTGCACCGGATGAGCCGGATAGCCGGCATTCATGCTGGCGGTCGCAATGGCGTTCGGGTTCGTCTTCGTGTCATCGAACGTCACGGTCGCGGTCTTGGCTTGGAACGAGACGGCCACCTTCGCAACGCCGGGGACCGCCGCCATCGAGCTCTTCACGATGTAGGGGCACGAGGCGCAGGTCATGTTGTCGACAGCGAATGTGACGGTCCGCTCACCGGCGAAGGCGGCTGGAGCCACCATCACCGAGCTGATCATTGCGAGCGTGTTCAAATACTTGTTCACGGGACGGGGCTGCTCTTGGTATTAGGCGCGAAGCAGCAGTGGGGCGACATAGTCGAAGGCGAAGGCGGCGATCACCAGCACGGTCGCGATCCAGAGCGCGAGCTGCACGAGGCGGTTGGGGATTGGGCGCGCGCAAGCGGCGTCATCGGCGCAGGCTCGCCTGGGCTTCCAGTAGACGAGGTAGAAGCCGCATCCGAGAAGGCTTGCCGTGCCGGCGACGAAGAATGGCTTGTAAGGCGCGAGCGCCGTCAGATTGCCGATCCAGGCCCCGCCGATGCCAAGGCTGAACAGAAGCAGCGGCACGATGCAGCAGGAGGAAGCGGCAAGCGCGCCGAGAATGCCGCCAAGGGCGATCAGGCGTTGCCGTCCGACCTCGCCCCGCTCGGACGCGGCGAGAACTGTCGTAGCGGCCGCCGTGTCTGCCGTTCCCGGTCGCGATGCGAGCATATCAGGCCTCTCTTTCCTTGCCGAAATGCCAAGTCTGTCGTAACATGCAGTCTGTAGTCACTACAGGGTCAAGAGAGATTTTGCGATGCGCGATCACACCGTGGTGAAGGGCCTGCAGCGGGCCGAGCTCGCCCAGCGAACGGGATGCAACCTGGAGACCGTGCGCTACTACGAGAAGGTCGGCCTTCTGCCCGAGCCGCCGCGTACGACGAGCGGCTATCGCAGCTACGACACCATGCACGAGCGGCGCCTTTGCTTCGTGCTACGCGCGCGAGAGCTAGGCTTTTCCCTCGATGAAATCCGCGAACTGCTGCGCCTCGTGGATGAACGCGATCGGCCTTGCGGCGAGGCAAGAGATGTGGCCGCCGCCCATCTTAAGGACGTGCGGACGAAAATCGCTGACCTCAAACGGATGGAGCGCATGCTGAAGGAGGTGGTCGCGCAATGCGCTGACGGCACGTTGCCGGAGTGCCCGCTGATCGAGACGCTGTTCCAGGAGCGAACTACCGCATAAGTGCGTCCGAAGGCGACTGGACGATGCGCGCCTACCGCGAGCACGCGGTCGAGACGATCCGCAAACAGGTCGGCAAGGGCAAGGTGATCTGCGCGCTGTCGGGCGGCGTC
>NZ_JAMYOT010000076.1:0-3880 GCF_040320005.1 Mesorhizobium sp. M0816
ATCACTATCGATAATGACCTCTTATCGATAGCGATTGCTCTCGCCGCCCAAATCAGCCAGAATGGGGTCAGAACAAGAACTGCTCGAAATCATACGCTAAGGCCGAACGGAGCATGAACATTATGCCGCCCAGGGCAATTTAGTCGGCAAGCGCAGCGGCCTGAAGCCCTCCGTAAGGTCGGGCGCGACGTCCCAGGAGTAGATGCCGGTAAGGTTGATGTGTTCCCAGCTCAGGGGAGAGACATGTTTGAGCAGGGTGTCGGGAATATTTCGGCTACTCTGACGGAGGTGCTCGGTGGCCCGGCTGAGATATACCGTATTCCAGTGGACGATGGCACTGACGACAAGATTGAGACCGGAGGCGCGGAATGCCTGGCTCTCGAACGATCGGTCGCGGATTTCGCCGCGCTCATGGAAGAAGACCGCACGCTTGAGTTTGTGCGCTGCCTCGCCCTTGTTGAGACCGGCTTGGCACCGCCGACGCAAGTCCGGACTGGAATACCATTCGATCATAAACAAGGATCGCTCGATACGGCCGAGTTCCCGCAGGGCTTTGGCCAACTGACTCGGATTAGGTGACGCAGCCAGCTTTTTGAGAATCGTCGAGGGTGCAACCGTACGCGCGCGGATTGACGCCGCCAGATGCAGCAGATCATCCCAATATTCCATGATGAGCGCGGAATTGATCCGCACGCCGATATGGTCCGCGAGGGCGGGATAGGTATCGACTTTCTCGAAGGTATGGAATTTCCGGTCCTTGAGGTTGCGCAGTCGGGGCGCGAAGCGCCGGCCGATCAGGGCGAAGAGGGCAAACACATGGTCGCTGGCGCCGCCCGTGTCGGTGAAATGCTCCTCGATGTCGAGGATGGTGTCGTGGTCGAATAGCCCGTCCAGAACATAGGCCGCCTCGCTTTCGGTCGGACTGATCGGCAGGATGCTGAAGTAGCCGTACTGGTCGGAGAGATGGCTGTAGAATTTGGTGCCTGGCTCGCTGCCATAGTGCAGATTGATGTCGCCGCGCCCTGCAGCACGATCACTGGCCCGGAAGAACTGACCGTCGGAAGACGCGGTCGTTCCATTTCCCCAGAGCAGAGCATGGGGATGACGCGCATGGGCGTCGGTCACGCTTGCCTGCGCCGCCCGATAAGTTTCGGTCCTGGCATGGAACATGCGCATCCAGCCGATCTGATGGGCGCTGATCCCTTTCGATGCGCCTGCCATCCGTTTTGGCCCGAGATTGGTGGCGTCCGCGAGCGTGCCGGCGAGCATAGCAGCGATGTTTTGTGGCATGTCGCCCGTTCGCACATGGGTGAACTGCTCGGCAAAGCCCGTCCACTCATGCACCTCTCTAAGAAGGTCCGGCACCTCGATGAGCGGGTACATGTCATTCAGCTCAAGATTCAGTTCCTCGGCTGCGGCGGGAACCTCGCTGGCCAGCGGCGTCACCAGCAGGGTTCCGGCCTCGAAACGGACACCCTCGAGCTTGCCGTTCCGAGCGCGGTGTGCGAGCCGCTTGAGATTGAAGTCGAGCAATTGCTGCATTTGCGCGAGCCACGCCGCCCCGTCGCGCTGTACGCCGAGGCCGAGCTGGTCGGCATCTTTGAGATTGGTGAAGGCAGGGCGCGGCATGAGATGCTCATCCATCGGGCGAAATGTCCTGCTGCCTTCGACCCAGACATCTGCTGAGCGAAGCCGCTCCCGCAACGCCGCCAGCGTGGCAATCTCGTAGAGACGACGATCGGGTTTTGATCCGCTGAAGATCAGTTTGCGGGCCGTCGTGCCAAGATGGGCAACCGGAACCCGATCTGGAAGGCTGCGCCGCCCATCTTCGTAGAGGGATTTGAGGGTTTCAATCGCCGCAAGCAGGGTATCGTTCCGGCGAGCGGAGCGGAAAGCAAAGGTCTGTAGAAACAGCGCCGCATATTTGCGGACGCTCGCGTATTGCTCCACCGCCACAAGCAATGGATCAGGATCTCCATTTTCCACCATGGCTTCGAGAGCGGGCTTTACCTGCAAAAGACGATGCCAGCCGACTTGCCGGTTGATCGTCTCGATTGCATCCTCATCGTTGTCGTTGGCGGCCTGAAGGGCGGAAATCGTGTCGAGAAACAGCCGGAGCGCCTTCGCCGTCTCTTTACGCGTTTCGGCATGGCGCTGCTTCTTGCGATTGTTGGCCTGGGAAAAGAGCCTGCCGATCAGCTTGATGAACATGGTGACCGCGTCGTCGGTCAGCTTCTGACCGAGCTTGATGACCTGGGCGACGATCGTCGCGCGCCGACGGCTGGCGTTGAAATCAGCGGCAAGCCAGGCCGGCGTGACATCGCCCTCCCGGATCATCTGGTCCCAGCGCCCGGAATGGATGCGGCCCTGCAGGCGGGGATCGATATCGAGGGCGCGTATGAAGGAGAGCCTTTCCATCATCGCGACCAGGTTGCTGGCGCCGGGTGCGTCCGGAGCCGATCGTAGCCAATGGAACCGCGTCTGTGCGATTGCAGGATCCACCTTCAGCAAATCGTCGAGGCTCTGAAGCTGCTCAGGGGAAAAGCCGGATATCAACGCCGCTTCCGCACGCCGTCGCGCTATGGCGCGTGCCGCCAGCCCGATCCGCTCTATGGTGTCCGGCGTGGGAAGCACCACATTGCGTTCCCGCATGGTTGTGATGATTGCCTTGGCAATAGATGACCCTTTGTCTGTCGTCGCTGCCGTTTCGATTGCGGACATCAAGGCGGCCCGCCGGTCCGGAGCTGCTGCGGTTCTCATCCCAAGATAGGCGAGGAGGTGCGAGATGTGTTCCAGCCGGGTCGGCTCTCGCCTCGCATAGGAACTGAAGCTTTCCGGATCGGCATTCAGTTGCTCGGAGATGTAATTGAGCATTGCCCGCGGCGGTATTTCATTCGCCATGAGCGTTCTGCCCGGATATCGCATCAGGCAAAGCTGAACCGCAAATCCGATCTGGTTATGCTTGCGCCTGCGGACTTCGATCTCCAGCCGGTCGGCCGGAGATAAGGTGTAGTGACGGATCAGGCTATCTTCATCGGTCGGCACGGCGAACAGCTCCTGTCGATCCTGAATCTTGAGAAGCTTTCGCCGGGCCATTTCTTTACTCCATGCAACATCACGCCGATGGCCCTTGGCATGTCCGAAAACGACCGGTTCCGTACAGGGTGAACATAGCACTGTCCACAAATTACCTTGACATAGTTATGGACATGCACGACATTTCGGACAGCCTATTCGGACGAAATCGAGCCCATGCCGCGCACCTTTGCCTACGTCCGGGTCTCCACGACCGGCCAAACGACTGAAAACCAGGTTCAGGAAATCGAGGCAGCCGGTTTCCACATCGAGCCACGCCGCATCGTCACCGAAACGGTCTCCGGCAGTGTCGCCATTGCGCAGCGCCGGGGCTTCACCCGGCTCATGGACAAGCTCGAAGCCGGGGATGTGCTCATCGTGACAAAGCTCGACCGACTTGGTCGGGACGCCATCGATGTGAGCACCACTGTAGGGAAACTGGAGGAATTGGGTGTCCGGGTTCACTGCCTCGCTCTGGGCGGTGTCGATCTCGCAAGCTCCGCTGGCAAGATGACCATGAACGTCATCAACGCCGTCGCACAATTCGAACGTGACCTGCTTATCGAACGCACGCAGTCCGGCCTCAAACGGGCAAAATCGGAAGGAAAAACCCTTGGCCGACCGGCGCGGCTCAACGAAACGCGGAAGCAGGATGTTCTTGTAGGGCTGGCCAGCGGCATGAGCGTTTCCGCGCTCGCCAGAAAGTTCGAAACCAGCCGACAGACCATCATGCGAGTCAGAGACGACAGTTCACGTTCCGTTCGACCTTAGCGTATGATTTCGAGCAGCTCTTGTTCTGACCCCA
>NZ_JAMYOT010000077.1:0-3820 GCF_040320005.1 Mesorhizobium sp. M0816
GCCCCGCAAGACGCTGGAATGGCGCACGCCTGCAGAGGCTCTCGACCAGTTGCTCAAAACAGATATGATCGAGGGTGTTGCGACGACCGGTTGAATCCGCCCATTATATGCCGGCCAATTCGTCACCTGATATTTCTGCTTGGCAATCTTGTCCCGCCGATCGGCATTGAACTTGTGCGGCATCGTCAAAATCCAGATCCGGAGAGTGAGAACCACCGCTCTATATCAGTCGCCGGGTGATCCACGCAACAACGCCCCAGTGCATAGCCCTCAGGCAAGATGGGGTGCTCGTGACGCTCACTTTCAGTCGATTTCATATATTGGCACGGTGCGGGCATATGTCCGGCCTTTGCGCGCGGAACATGGCCGCCGGCCTTGCTGAGATCCGCGACGACGAGCTGAACCGAGTTTACGCGCTTGAGCGCATTGGGGGCAGCAGCTTCACCGTTTCGGGATTTCGTCGCATGGGTTCATCGCCTGTTATTTCACCTTGCCGTCTGCCAGCCTGCGCCGGTCAGATCACGTCATTGCGTCCATCAGACAGCGGCCGCGGTAATCGCCAATGGAGCGGCACGCCGGTCGATCCCGCCCTGGTTCAGAAGCGCCCAGATGATCCGCGCCGTCTTGTTGGCCTGCACGACAGCTGCAACCTTGAATGGTTTTCTGGCGAGAAGCGCCTTCAACCACGGCCGCGTCCGAGCGTCGTTTCGGGCAACCCGCAAGAAAGCTTGCCAGAGCCGATCGGGCGGCGTGGGCCGATGCCCTGGAGAGCGAGGTCGCTGATCTCAAGGCACGAAACGCCGATGCTGATGAGCGCATCGGCTGACGCAGATCCTGAAGGCCTTCGATCGCGCCTGCTTCGGCCGGCGGTCGAAAAAGCTCGGCTCCCCAAGCACCGACGACGAGCAGCAATATAAGGCACAGGTCAACAAGGGCCGCGAGCGTCGGAATGGCAAACGTCCGCCGCGACCACGCAAGGGCTTTGCACTTCATCTGGATCGTAAGCGACAAGCTGAGACCGTTCAGCCGGCGTAGTTTCACGGCATGAGTGCGTCGATTTCGCTGCTCGGCCACCCGTTGGCGCTGCGCTCGAGGGTTCGGGTGAGCCAGGCCAGCGGATCGACGTTGTTCATCTTCGCCGTTTATGCCGACCGTCGAACTATGCCATCATAGTTCTCTCTATTTTCAATTGTAACAAGAAAAGCGTAGGCAAAGGATGCTCTTACTGCGTAGTATGCTTTTAGCAAATTCCACAAGGAGGGCGGCATATGACTCCCCGTTTGGATGTTCGTCTGGGTAGCGTTCTCGGGCTTACAGGGCGCTACCGGGACAAGCGAGCATTTGAGATCGTCAATGACACGCACGATTGGCTCGGAACGCTCACCCCAAGACTGATCACCTTTAAGTACAGTGGTCCCGAACGCTTCAGCGAATCCTCGTCGTTGTGTGAAAAAGCGAACAGACAGCGCTTGCAATATTCGGGCAGGCTAAATCTCTTAAGCGGGAATGCCATTGACGCGGCAAGATTGGCCGAGGAGATAGACGACTTCGTCAAGACCGTCATCGATCCATGGCTTACGAAGTTCGAAAGGGCGGGCGGGCGTGAAGCCTGAGGACGGAATGCGGGAAGGATTGCCGTCATGGTCTGCACAGGAGATTTTTGACGCCGAAATTATCCCCGCGATCGGCGCAAATGGACCTCCTGTCGACAATCCGACCTTCACGGTGGTAAGCGGTCAGACGGGTGCAGGCAAGAGCACGATGATCCGGCAAATCAGAAGTCAATTTGCCGGACAAGCTACCCAAGTCATCATCGCGGACGACCTCAACACCTATATTCCGGGCAATAACGCGGCCCTTTTAGAAGGCTCCCATTCGCTGGCGGGAACAGATCGGTCCGCGGTCGCAGAATGGTGTGATCAACTCGCCAACCGCAGCATAAGCAACCGTGTAAACATAATCTTAAAGTCATGCTTTCCACCCAAGCACTACAGCAGGTTGCTTGAGCGGGCTCGCTCAAGTGGCTACAGAACAGAGCTCAACATCATCGCCACGGATAGAACGACTAGTTTTACGGCAATCCATGACCGCTTTGATAAAGCCTTGGCAAGTCGTTTTGTTGCGTCTACCGTATTGCCGGATGCGGAGACACATGAGCACTATTACTCGCTATGGCCGCGCGTGGCTTTTGAGGTTGAAAGGCATAAGCTTTTTGATCAGATTTCCGTTGTCCGCCGAGATGGTTCAACAGTTTTCGAAAATGAACAAATCGTGGACAGCCATGGTCGCTCGAACTGGCGGCATAAACCGGGCGCGATGAGAGCGCTGATGATTGCCCGCAACCGGCCCATGGACGTGAACCAAAGACAATGGATTAAAGACGTTTGGAATAGAGTTGAGAACAGCAGAGCATTTGCCCAGCATCCAGATTCTGCACGCGTACCGGTGCGGACCTATTGGACAAAGGTTATGGAAGCGCTGAATGAGGACGGCGACCTAGATAGGCAACCTACGCGAAGCGTCTTCTTGCGAGCTTATTCGCACAAGCTTTTGCTGAACTTGCAGCGCGATGTTGCCTTGATTAGCGCCAATCGGAGTAATCCCAGAGATTTTCGAGAAGTGAATTTCGAAGAGGCTTTTTTGAAGGAGTTAGAAAACCAGCGACTTACTATAATGGCGGATATTACAGAAAGCTTTGAGAAGAGAATTTTAGAGCAGACCGGGGCAGGACCTTCGCACACTGCCCAATCCCCTTCGCACACTGCCCAATCCTCAGAGCTTCGCCACAGCTCCGCCGAAAAGGAAACTTTGTTCAACGAAGACTCTCACATTGTGAAGCGGCTTAGAACTGGCCATGAGGGAGCCAGTACTTCCACCTACCCCGAAGACAGACAAGCTCAGCAACAGAAGCCTCAACGTCCAAAGCTTTTGGTGGAAGTCTCAGAAGGTGTTTATAGGCCGATCGAGGACTATAATCGAATGGTTCGCGATCGCGACAAATATCCCCACATCAATCGCAACAGGAGCAAAATGAACGTCCTCATTCGGTTGGAAGATGGTAACGGGTATGAAACGCCTGCCTTGCTCAAGGCGCGGTCAGAACGGAATAAAGGCGCACTGTTTACGAGGACGATGAGCGAAGGTCAATTACCACATAGTCTCGCTTCACATCCACCTGCTGCCTTGCCAGCCGTACTAGTTGATGGCGGAAACGGTAGGACCTTTCTTGCTGGCGAAAGGATTTCCATGGGCGAACCGACGGGCCAAATTCCCCAATCAATTTCGTCTGATAGGATTTTGGTTAGAAACGAGTGGGGTGGATACGACGAACTAAATCAGCGCTTGGCCGCTCGCACATTCTCATCTCTCCCAACCGCACCGAAAGCGCAACTGGGAGAGAAGAGAATTTTAGAGCAGACCGGGGTAGGACCTTCGCACACTGCCCAATCCTCAGAACTTCGCCCCAGCTCCGCCGAAAAGGAAACTTTGTTCAACGAAGACTCTCATATTGTGAAGCGGCTTAGAACTGGCCATGAGGGAGCCAGTACTTCCACCTACCCCGGAGACAGACAAGCTCAGCAACAGAAGCCTCGACGTCCAAAGCTTTTGGTGGAAGTCTCACAAGATGTTTATAGGCCGATCGAGCCAGTCAGGCGGGACGAGGTTTTCCCGGAGGAGGATTTTGCCGCGGGCGCGGACGGGTTGCGTGCCAATCCTGCGGGCCGTGGGCAGGGTACGCAGCGGGTATGGAGCCCATCAGAAGCAAAGTCCGATGACTTTCCCGAATTTACCGAAGAGGACCTGAGGAGAATCGATACAC
>NZ_JAMYOT010000078.1:0-3575 GCF_040320005.1 Mesorhizobium sp. M0816
AGCGGCGGATCGCGACGGCCAGTATTTCCACTATCTGGCGATGTGGCTGTTCGCCCTGGCGCGTCTCGGCGATCTGAAGCCGGAATACCGCAAGCGCGGCATTGCGCTGGCGCGCGGCATTCACCCGGCATTTGTGGTCCCCGGCCGCGGCGTGATCTGGAAGATGCAGGAGGATTTGAGCAGCCCATATCCCGGCTACCGTCTCGGCAGCATGGATGCCTATGACGGCGACGTGGCGAAGCGGTTTGCCGAACTGGAAAAATGGGCGAGAAAGAACCTTTCGGTCGGCGACGTCGTGGGGCGCTGGTGCAATGAGGATTATGATACGGCCGACAGGATTCCATATGCCGGCGAGCCCGATCCAAAAATGGGCTCGAGCGCGACCCGGCGATCGTAATCATTGCCGCGATCATGCGCGGCGCCGACCCTCCCGCCACGAAGCCAGCAGCCGCATGACGAATTGGGCAATGGGGGCAGATCACAAGGAGAAATCCCATGCATGCAAAACTCGTGACGGGAGCAATGCTGATTGCGATGTCGGCGCTGCTGCAACCGGCATCGGCGGCACACGATTGGCAAACAATCGCGAAGACGCTAGGCAAATCCGGAGCAGAGACGCCTGATGGCGTCTACCGGGTGGGCTTGCCTCGAACGGACCTGAAGGTATCGCTCGATGGCGTGGCCCTGAAACCAGGATTTGCGCTTGGAGGCTGGATTGCGTTCGAACCCGTGGGGAAACAGGCCATGGTCATGGGCGACATCGTTCTGACGCAGGACGAGGTGAACCCGGTCATGAAGAAGCTTGAAGAAGGTGGGATCGAGATCACTGCGGTGCACAACCACTTGCTACGCGCGGAGCCGATGACACTCTACATGCACGTCTTCGGCCAAGGCGACCCGGTTACGCCTCGCAACAGCGCTTCATGCCGGATTGGCGCTGAGCAAAACACCGATGGGAGGCGGCGCCCAGCCGCAAGCCGCTCCGCAGATCGACTTCGACACGGCCAGTGTCGACCAAACCATCGGTTATAAGGGTAAAGCCAATGGCGCGATCTACCAGTTCACGATCCCGCGCGCCAAGCCGGTCGAGGAAAATGGAATGGAAGTGCCGGCGGCCATGGGCTCGGCAATAGCGATCAACTTCCAATCGACAGGTGGCGGCAAGGCGGCGATCACGGGTGATTTTGTGCTGACCGCAAAGGAGGTCAATCCGATTATCAAAGCCATGCAGGACAACGGCATCGAGATCACCGCACTGCATAGCCACATGCTCGATGAGCAGCCGCGGCTCTTCTTTATGCATTTCTGGGCGAACGACGATGTGCAGAAGCTGGCGAAAGGCCTGCGCGCAGCCCTCGACAAGGTCGCCGTCAAGAAGAGCTAGATTGGTGGCCCGTCCAACGGCGGAGTTCGGCCGGCTCGGAGCGATCGCCGGCCTTCTTCCCGCCGCCTCGGGAATTGTTCTCTAGCAGGGCGTCTTTCTGCCACCAGCATTGCGCCGGAGATCGCCTTTCCATCGCACACGAGCGGCGGGCCGGGCTTTTGCGAACCGATGCGTTCGGAACGATCGAAGGCCCGCTTCGTTCTGATCGGATGGACTGGGTTAGACTCGGCCTCCTGGCTTTGGCGGGGTTCCTCACCTGGACGCTGAACACCCTCTCGGCCGGAGGCGGAGGCCTATTGCTGATCCCCGCCGTGACTTTCATCACAGGGAGCGCCGCAGTTGCGCCGGTCATCACCTTGACCGAGCTCATCGGCAATCCCATCCGCGCCCTGGCCTTTCGGCGCGACATCGATTGGAGCCTGGTCCGTTGGTATCTGCCGGGCGCCATCGCCGGTGCCGCGGCGGGCTCCTGGCTCTTCGCCAACAGTCGGGCGGAATGGCTCCAGATACTCATAGGGATCTATCTGATCAGTGCAGTCTGGGAATTTCGCGGCGGGGCGCGCGAGCGGAGCTACCGAGTCCGCCGCTGGTGGTTCCTCCCGGCCGGCCTGATCGTCGCGCTGTTGTCGGGGCTGATGGGCACGGTGGGACCCGTCCTGAATTCGCTCTATCTGAACTACGGTTCGGAGAAGGAGACGTTGGTCGCCACGAAATCGGTGAACTCGTTTGTGACCGATGTCGTCAAGATCGCGGTATTCACCGGACTTGGCTCGCTCGGGGGTCAGGCGGCCATGTACGGCGCAGCCGCGGGTTTGGGCGCTGCGCTTGCCAATCTGCTGGCCAAGCGCTGGCTCGAGCGCCTGAGTGGACGACAGTTCCGCGGCCTTGTGGTCGCGCTCATGGCAGTCAGTGGAGCGCTGATGATCTGGAACCAGCACAGCTTCGTTGTGCAGGCTTGGCGCGCGGCCACAGGAATGTCTTAACAATGTCGACGTTGGCTGAAGCCCTTCGCGCGCTGTGCCTTAGCTTGGTTGGCCGGTCCCGCGACGCGCAGCAGCTGGCGAAAGGACTGCGCGCGGCCCCTTGACAAGGTCGCCGTCAAGAAAGGCTAGGCTTCCCGACCGCCTGTATCAGACGTGGCTCTTGGGCTGGCTCCTTCGAACCAGTCGGGCCTAACCCGCTCAGGTTGGAGAAGCTTCGCGAGGTCAGATGACGCTCAGCGTCACGGCGGCAAGAACAAGATAACGGCCGACCTTGGCGGCAGTGACCAGCAAAAGGAAAACCCGAAAAGGCTCGCGCAGGACGCCCGCGACGACGGCTAGCGGATCACCGACAACCGGCAGCCAACTCAGCAGGAGCGACCACTTTCCGTAGCGGCGATACCACACTTGCGCGCGCTCCAGTTGCGCTTGGTTCATCGGAAACCACCGTTGGCTCCGGAAGCGCTCGATGCCTCGCCCGAGCAGCCAGTTGATCACCGATCCAAGTACGTTGCCGACGCTCGCGACGGCGATGATTGGCCAGGGCGAATAATCCGCAAGCAGCAGCCCGACCAGCACTGCTTCCGATTGCATCGGCAGGATCGTGGCGGCGAGCAAGGCCGCCAGGAACAGACCAGCATAGGCCGCGAGATCGGTCATTGAACCGCATATCCGCCAGTCGACCTAATGATGGTGACCTTCGGGTTCGACCATCGTGAACGGCAGCACCTGTTCGCGATCTTTCGCGGTCAGCACCAGACTTGCCTGGAACTCATGCGGCTCGGCCGGAGCCACCGTACTCTCAAGCCGATGATGGTTGTCGGCGACGGCTTCGAGGCGAAGCGTCTCTGGCCCGTTGGGCCGGTCGATGATCACCGTCGCTGTCAAATCATCGGTGTGCCGTTCTATGGTCAGCCGCATCCGCTCGCCGGCCGCTGTGTCGACGATTTCCAACGTCCCCGCAGCCAGACCGCAGGCGACCTTAAAGGGCTCCGGCGCAGCGTCAGTTGCGATACCGGTCCGTGGCCAGCGCAGCGCATCATAATTCTGCTGTTCCTTCAGCCTGCAAAGTCTCCGCGAGAATCGTGAGGGTCGCGCCGGTGAAAGCGGCCAAGGAACCTGCCGCCGATCAGATCGTTTCGCGGTATCTGGCTAAGGCCAACCGGAGCGGAGGCAGATATGCCGCATGCCCGCAATCGCATGGAACCGAA
>NZ_JAMYOT010000079.1:0-3563 GCF_040320005.1 Mesorhizobium sp. M0816
CGTGGGCGCGCTGTCGCCCTCGGCTGGCGCGACGAGCAGATTATCGTCATCGATAACGATCAGGGCGAGTCCGGCGCATCGGCGGCCTGGCGCGAGGGGGTTCGACTGGCTTTGTCGCCACCATTACCTTGACCGCACCCGTCGGCCCGATCACGTCGTTGCCTTAAGCGCGCGGATTATAGCAGCCACCGTTTTGGTGTCGGCGCCGCGGCCAACGCGCATGGCGACACCGTCGATCTCAAACTCGATCACGCCGGCGTCGCGGACCGCCTTCTGCTTCCGTGGTCGTCCTGGGCGCTGGGCTACGGCACAAACGCCGCGCTACTTGCGTCGCTTAAAAGCACTTCGCCTGCGAGGCCTACGCTCTCGCACTTAGACCTGTGGCGAATGTCAGACAGGTTGGCAACGTTCGGCCATGCCGATGTTGATCTCTCAGCCGTCAGGATGGTTGCGAGATCGCCGTCGTTGCCAGATCGTATCTGGGTCGAATTCGCCAGCGGCGATCGCAGTGCTAATTCGTTGGTTCCGCGAATGCACAAAGCGAGGCATTCCAAATTTGTGTATCGCGACCCGGCGTAAATATGTCGAACTCCGTTGGGATTGCATCTCCATCGACCCTCAAGATGAAGGACATGTGCAGGGCGATCGAGGGACGACCTTGGTCCGAGAGATGTTCAAGACATACCAGATCATCGCTCGGCGCATTTCGGTCAAATCGCTGTTCTCCGGCTCCAGTTTTGTTGGGTCTGTCGACCATCTTCTGCCTGAGTTGGCCGCTGAAATCGCCGATACGTTCTTTTCGATGCTCTACGAACCTATGCGACGGCAAGCGCAGCCTAACCGGCCCCGGCCTTCGTTCGATGCCGCCGAAGGGTAAGCGCCAAGCTGACCCCATCTGGCGCGGCTTGAGGTGATGAGCGAGACATACTGACACTGAAGCAAGGAGCCGAGGAGCTTGCAGTGTCAATTTCTATGTCTGCGCCTATGCCTGATGATAGAAGTTTCCATGTTCTTGAAGCGGTTGCCAACCGACTGGAGGCAAGCCCGCAGCGTCCGCGCCGGCGCTGGTCGGCGGAAGCGAAGTCGCGGCTGATCGAGGCGACACTGAAGCCGGGCGCGAATGTATCGGCCATTGCCAGACAAGCGGGGATCGCGCCGGCCCAGCTGTTCGGCTGGCGGAGCAAGGCGATCAAGAGCGGTGCGGTCACGCCACACAGGGATGCGGAGCGGCTCGGCTTTGTCGAGGTCACGCCGACAGCGTCTGCGTCGGTGGAGATCGAGCTGGGTGGCGTGGTCATTCGCGCCGGTGCCGATATCAATGAGGAGCAGCTGGTGCGGATTATCCGGGCGGTTCGCCAGGCATGATCCCGGCTGGCGTGAAGGTGTTGGTCGCCAGTCATCCCGTCGATTTTAGAAAAGGTCCCGACGGCCTTTTGGCACTGGTGCGCGATGCCGGCTCGGATCCATTCAATGGCGCACTTTATGTATTCCGCGCCAAAAGAGCGGACAGGATCAAGATCGTCTGGTGGGACGGCAGCGGCGTGTGTCTTTATGCCAACGATCTGCATTCATACTACGTCCCTTTCGTGTTCAGTTGAGGGTTTTGCCTGGCTGGCATTTTGCCTTCGTGCGGCAGCGCGATCGACGAGCCGGTTCCATCGGCTGCATTGTTTTTGCGGCAGATCCGAAACGGGAAGTTCATACAGGCAATAGTGGCCGTTGTAGGCATGGCTGGTGATGAGGCCATGTTTGGCCCATCTGGTGACGGTGTGCTCGTGGATGTCAAGACGCGCGGCCGCTTCCTGTTTTGTCAACATTCCACGTTCCCGCAGGCGGTCATAGCGTGAGCGCAGCTTGTATTGGTGGACGAGATAGGCAACCCGCAAGGCCGTGAAGCGGGCGTTGTGGCGACCGCGGCGTGCGGCCTCGCCCGGACGATATCCCTGCTGGTTGAGCAGCTCTGCGATCTCGGAATAGATGTGGTCGTCGAGGAGTTTGTCGACCAGTTCGACGATGCCGGGCTGCGTCTTGACCTGCTGGGCGGAAGATTTTGGGTTCAGGGTGGTGAGTGTCTGGATCTTGCCGCCCTTGAATCGAACGTGAACCCTGGTGGTTCCTTCCGCCGGCAGCTTGACGAGAGTGACATCCTCGATGACGTGGGCAAGTAGTCGCTTGCGTTCGCGGTTCGGGGTATCGGGATCCGCCCAGAGCTTGTTGAAATCCACCGTCATTGCGACCAGCCGCTCGCGGACAGCTTCATCAAGGATGAACTGATCGTGCTCGCGGGCGCGCTCGCGCTCTTCCCGGGCCTTGGCCAACATGCGGAGCTTCTCGTTCCATTCGCCTTCGAGCGTGTCGGCGACGAGGCGATTGTCGGGATCGACCAGCATGAAACGGCGCTGGGCGAGATCGGCTTCCGTTTGGGCGCGCTCGATCGCGCGACAGCGCAGGCGATCTGCTTCGTCATTCCGGGCTTGGATCTCCTTGCGGACGTCGAGCGCCAGTTCGACGGCCGCCGGCGTCATCTGCTCGGCAATCAGCCTGCCGATGGCTTCATCGACGGGAGGCCCGGCAATGGACTGGCACAGGGGTTCACCGCGATAGGTATGGGCGCGATCACAGATGTACCAGGCTTCCTGCCGGCCGCGCCGGGCAGCGTAGCGAACCCGGAAATGCCTGCCGCATTGCCCGCACACGGCCCGACCTTGCAGCAGCGCCGGGCCTTCCCTCGGGATTGACGCGCGTGCCGCGTCATATCCGTGGCTGTTCGCCTTGAGGATCTTCAGGTTCTCCTGATGTTGCTCCCAGCCGATATAACCGGGATGGGCATCGGGGATGCAGGCCAGCCAGTCATCATTGGTTCGCGCACGCACGGTCTTCTTGCCGTCGATGGTGCGCCGATAGTGTCGCCGCCCATAGGCGTAGGCACCGGCATAGCGCGGATTGCTCAGGACGCGCACCGCGGTCGACGCGGTCAGCGGCCGAAACACCGTCTGACTGTTGTGCAGGCGTGATGGGAACAAAAGGCCTTCCTGGCGGAAGACCTTGACGGTCTGGGAGGCGGATGCGACGCGAGAGAACGTCTCGAAGAAGTGGACGATCGTCTCTCTGACTTGCGTGTCTGGATCGAGCACCACATTGCCGGAATGATCGTAGACCAGCCCGGTTGGCAGGGGACAGCGGAACTCGCCGCGCCTTGCCTTGTTGAGGATGCCGCCGCGCAGCCGTGCCTTGATCACATGCAGCTCGGCTTCGCTCATTGTACCCTTCAGGCCAAGCAGGAGCCGGTCGTTGAAACTTGCCGGATCGTAGACGCCGTCTTCGTCGAGGATCAGGGTATCGGCAAGGGCGCAGATCTCCAGCAAACGCTGCCAGTCGGCATTGTTGCGCGCCAGACGGGAGACCTCCAGCCCCATCACGATACCGGCGCGCGCCATGCCGACGTCACTGACCAGGCGCTGAACCCCCTCGCGCCAGGCCGCCGATGCGCCGGACTCGCCCTGATCGTTATCGATGACGATAATCTGCTCGTCGCGCCAGCCGAGGGCGACAGCGCGCCCACG
>NZ_JAMYOT010000080.1:0-3262 GCF_040320005.1 Mesorhizobium sp. M0816
GCCCCGCAAGACGCTGGAATGGCGCACGCCTGCAGAGGCTCTCGACCAGTTGCTCAAAACAGATATGATCGAGGGTGTTGCGACGACCGGTTGAATCCGCCCAATATACGAGCGAGCAGTTCCAGCGACTGATGGCCGACCACGGCATCACCTGCTCAATGAGCCGGTCGGGCAACGTCTGGGACAATGCTGCGATGGAGAGCTTCTTCTCGTCGCTCAAGACCGAGCGGACAGCCCGCAAGGTATACAGGACGAGGGATGACGCGAGGGCGGATGTGTTCGACTACATCGAGCGCTTCTATAACCCTCGGCGAAGGCACTCGACGCTCGGCTATCTGAGCCCCGTCGAGTTCGAGGAACAAGCTATGCTAGCTTAACCTCGTGTCCGAAAAACCGGCAGCAGGCCACCGACCGCGAAGAGAAGCGAGTTGCCCACGGGGCGAGATCGTCCGGAAAAGACAGGAAAGCTTGACCTCACCGACCTCAATCAGAGAAGCTGCTAGACGTATGACCGTGGTCTGAGCGGCGGCCCGCCCTTGGTCTTTGCAGCTGTAAAGCAAACGGGGGTTGCTCGGGAATGCCGAGCCGAGCCCCAGCAAAGGAAGGACGGGCCATGGAAGAGGATAACGCTACGTTGGTGTCGATGTGTCGAAAGCCAAGCACGCGATTGCGATTGCCGCGGGCGGACACAATGGGGAAGTTCGCTATTTCGGCGAGATCGAGGCGACCACGGCAAGCGAGGATCTGCGTAAGAAGCGTCAGCAGCTGCTTTCGTTCCTGCTGCGCCATGGTCGTGTCTTTGCCGGCCACAAGAACTGGAGTCGGGCGCATGCCCGCTGGCTGGCGGCGCAGAAGTTCGACCATCCGGCCCAACAGATCGTGTTCCAAGACCAGGGTCGACAGGCAGCGATGCGTAAAACCGGCTCGATCGATTGGATGCCCAGCTGATTGAACTCGTGCCGAGCTGGTCGATGGCGCCGGCGGTCGCGCCCTATGTCCTTCATCGTCGCCCTCACCTTTGCCAGCGAAGTCGGCGATGTCCGTCGCTTCGACAATCCGCGGCAGCTGATGGCCTTCCTCGGCCTGGTGCCCTCGGAGCGCTCGACCGGCGACACGGTGAAGCGCGGCAGCCTGACGCTGGCCGGCAACCGCCGCGCCCGCCGCGTCCTGATCAAAGGCGCCTGGGCCTACCGTTATCCCGCCAGGGTGACGGAGCCCATTCGCGTCCGCCTCGAGGGGGCTGCCGAAGGCGGTGCGGGAGATACCGGCGCCTGATCGCTGCGGGCAAGAACAAACCCATTGTTGTTGCGGCGGTCGCGCGCGAGATGGCGGCGTTCCTGTGGGCCATTGGCCACCAGGTCGAACCGGTTCGCTGAAATGCAGCGCGCTTCTGCATCGAAGATCAGGCCAAGCCCACCCCTGGCACGGGCGCCGCCGAATTGAGGCAAGTAGGTCCGCTTCAATCCGGCGGAAATGCCGGGCAGCACGGAGACGGGATGTGGCCACGGTGCGGAATTCCCGTGTGGTACTATGTGGCTGGGGCATCCGCCCAACGCCCGACAACTAGACAAGGAAAGCCCAAGACGAATTACGGAAGTGCGGTAACCGACCCGCGGATAGAGCTGGATCACCCGTCGTCTCCAGATCCTATGGAGGAGGGAGTGGATAGCGACCTGCGCTGTGGCAAAGTGAGGTTGCTTCTTAAGCTAGTCGGCAGCGCACATGCGGACCTTGGTCTGGCAGAATTTATAGCCGTCGTAACGTCTCCAATTGGGGAGCGCAATCGCCAGCTTGCGCTAAACCATCCAGATATGGCGGAGTTCAAGCGAATTGGAGCTGTCGCAACGCTGTCTATGATCGTGACGTCCGGTGTAGCCGTTCCTGCAGCCGGTAGTTCGATCAGCGCCGATGAACTCAACGCCGCGGCCAATGACATGAACGCCGTCGCGGAGCATATGCTGGAAATCGCCTTCGCCGATCAACATGACCTCGTTGCCTATCTGAATAACGCGGGAGTTCCTTTTGCGGCTGGCAGATCGGCCTGCGGAATGCGAGGCACTTCTCAAGCGTGCAACCACACGTCGTTCGCAGCGAACCTCAGCTGCGACGTCTTCTGGCGCTGTCTCAACTTGGCCAAAGCCGACCGAAGGACGCCATCGCGACGCTGGAGAATCTCATCGACGCCAGCGGCCATAGGCCGCGCGTAAAGGCGGAAATATGGCCGCACATCCCAATGTGTAAAATCGACTGAAAAAGCTCTTGCCATGCGGGCCGTTCCACATATGGAGGCAAGTCATATCGGGCGCGCCGCCGCTTACGTCACGAGTGCACGAATGCACAAACAAAGAAAGGCTACAAAGCCATATATCCAGCCAAGCCAAAGCCCAGCGCTCTTCCAGCCAAGCCAAAGGGTTTCGTCGACGATGCAAATTGCGGTCTCTTTCACCGAGACGTCCATTCCTACATAATGTTTCATGCTGCGCTTCTCCTTCCTGATGGCTTGTGGCTGTTCCACGGAACCGACCACGTTTTTTCATCAGCTCGAAGCGCAGCACCTTGATGGCATCTCCGCCAAAAGATGAGGCTCAAGCCGAATACCCCATCTGTCGATCACGCCCGCCGTCGGGCTCGCTTCCCGACCCTCAGCCTCGCGCGCCGCCATGACGAGGCTGTTGCTGATGGTCCGCAACAAGCCCGCCTCACGCCAGCGATAGAAATACTTCTGCACCGTTGAAAAGGGTGGGAAGTCTTTCGGCAGCAATCGCCACGCGCCGCCCGACGAGGCGGGGTAAAGAAGTGCGTTCACGACCTCGCGCAGGTCCGTCTTGCGCGGCCGGCCGATGCGGTTCGCCGACGGCATCATCGGCGCAATCAACGCCCACTCCGCATCGGTCAGATCGCTTGCGTAGCGGGCGCAACGCCGCTCATAATGCGCACGGGTGATTTCAGTCCAGGCCATCGTGATCTCCATCGAATCTCGCAAATCCGACGGAATCACAACTGAAATCACTCAACTCTTTTTGGAACGGACACTAAAGGACGGCTCACAAAACTAAATGACTGGCGTCCGGGCGCCATTTCCGGATCAAAGCGACCGTTGACGAAACGGAAGCGTATTTCACTGTCGGACAGCGAAAGAAAAGACATCCCTGAGAGACTTCTCTGATTGGGGTGGTTGAGGTCAAGGTGCTCCTGTACTTTTTTCCTGGGCCGTTCCGCAGGTCACTCGCTTCTCTTCGCGGTCGGCGCCTTGGCCGCCGCA
>NZ_JAMYOT010000081.1:0-3005 GCF_040320005.1 Mesorhizobium sp. M0816
GACCACATGTTCATCTCGGCCCCCGGCGCGGGCAATCCGAACCTGCTGCGCAGTGTTGTGACGGAGCTGGGCGGGACGATCGCGGTGGAGTATGCGCCGTCGTCGACCTGGGCGAACACCTACCTGCCGCAATTGGTGCATGCGGTGACAAAACTGTCGGTCGGCGACGGCCGCGGCCAGACGGCGGTGAGCACCTACGCCTATGCCGGCGGCAAATACGATCCGGCGGCACGCAAGTTTCTGGGCTTCGCCTCGATCGTCGAGACCAAACCGCTGGCCAATGGCGAGACGGCGGCGTCGAAGATCGAGACCACCTACCGCCAGGACCTGGCAAGCTACGGGCTGCCGTCGCTGACCGTTTGGAAGGATGGCGCCGGCGTCGTCCACAAGCAGGTGGCCGAGACCTATGCGGTCAACACCGCGACCAAGCCATACACCGTGCAGAACATTGCGACCGACACGACGCTGACCGAGAATCTTTCGCGCACACTGAAGGTCGAGCGGGCGTTCGACGCCTATAACAATATCACCAGCATCAAGGACTATGGCCGCACCGACGTCAGCGGCGATGAGACCTGGACGGTGGCAAGCTTTGCGCCGAACACGAGCGCCTACATCGTCTCGCTGCCGAGCAGCCAGACGATGCGCGCCGGGCTGGACACCAGCTTTGCCTATATCGGCTATGACGAGACCTATTATGACGGCGGCGCCAACGCCACGCCGCCGGCCAAGGGCAACGTCACCCGCAAGCGCAGCTTCTCCGATTACTATGGAGCGCCGCAAAAGGAGGTGAACCAGACTTTTGCCTATGACCTCTATGGCAACAAGGTCTCTGCCACCAACGGGCTCGGCCACAAGACCGAGTGGGACTATGATGCGACCTATCACCTCTATCCGGTAACGCAGCGCAGCCCCCGCTATTTTGCCACCGGCGGCCAGAGCGCCGATACGCGCTTCGTCTCGAGCGCCACCTACAATGCCGTCTGCGGGCTGCCGGCGACGAAGACCGACTTCAACGGCCTGATCAAGACCTTCACCTACGATCCGTTCTGCCGGCCCTACCAGGTCTCGCAAAGCGTCACCGGCGCCTATGCCAAGACCCGGTTCGAGAACGAGGGCAATCCGGCGACACAGGCGCTGGCCAAGCTGACGCCGTTGCCCAATGGGGCGGGCGAGGATTTTGTCCGCTCCTATTATGACGGGCTTGGCCGGGTCTATCGGGTGGAAACGCCCGGCGAGACGGCGGCCGGAGCAAAGCGCATTGCGGACACCGATTTTGACCTGCGCGGCAATGTCTTGCGCACCGCCTTCCCGCGCTTCGTCGGCGACACGGCACAGTGGTCCACCAACAGCTATGACTGGGCCGACCGGCTGGTAAAGACCGTCTATGCCGATGCCAGCCAGACGATTTTTGCCCACAGCCTCGACAGCGGCAGCGGCACCAATCCGCGGCTTTACGCGGTCACCCAGACCGACCAGATCAATGCGACGACCACACGCCAGTCGAAGAGCGTGTCCTCGACGCGCGGCGATATCGTGCAGATCGTGCGCGATCTCGGCGGGCTCAATCTGACGGAGGGCCGCAGCTACGATGTTCTCGGCCGGCTGATCGGGGTCAGCGATCCCGGCGGCTCGAGCTGGAGCTACAGCTATGACATGGTCGGCAACCGGCTTTCCGCGACGGATCCCGATCTCGGCTCATGGTCCTATGTCTATGACGGCGCCAACCGGCTGACCAGCCAGACCGATGCCCGGAGTACCGTCACGACACTGGCCTACGACCAGATGGACCGGCTGACGCTGAAGACGGCCACTAGCGCCGGCGGCAGTGCGGTGACGCTGACGCAGAACACCTACGATCAGGCGGCGGCCGGCTATTACAATATCGGCCAGCTCACGACATCCACCAACCCTGCGGCAACGCAGGCCAACAAGTACGACGGCTTTGGCAAACTCGCCCGCCAGGACGTCACGCTGGGAACGCTGACCCACACCACGACCAGTGTGCGCGATGCCTCCGGCCAGACTCTGCGCACCCAGTACCTGCCGGTGCAGCTCGACTTCGGCACGCTGGCCGCCCCGCTGCAATACACGGCCGGCAACAAGCTGCTCTCCGCTTCAGGCTTCATCACCTCGACCATCTACGAGGCCGACGGCCAGACGAAAGAGATCACCTATGCCAACGGTGTAAAAACCTCCTTCACCTATTCGCCGACCCGGCGCTGGCTGACCCGCGTCACCACGGCCAGGGGCGCCACAGTCCTGCTCGACGACCAGTATGCCCGCGATCTCATCGGCCGCATCACCGGCACGACCGGGCTGACGGCTTCCGACAGCTGGACCTATGGCTACGACAAGGCCGACCGGCTGACTTCGAGCGACAATCTTGGCAACAACACGCTCGACGAGACCTTCGTCTATGCCGCCAACGACAATCTGACCTCGCGCACCCGCGTTGCCGGCACCTATGTCTATCCCGCGGCGAGCGCGGCTCGTCCGCACGCGCCAACCGCGGTCGGCGCCAAGACGCTCACCTATGACGCCAACGGCAACATGACCGCCGACGGCACCAGGACGCTCACCTGGGACGAGGCCAACCGCCTGAAGACCGTCACAATCGCCGCCAACACCGTCTCGCTGTTCTACGGCCCCGACGGCGCACGTACCAAAAAGACCTCGTCCTTCGCCACCACGCTCTATCCCGATCCTTCCGTCGAGATCGATCCGGCGACACCGGGAGCCGAGATCTACACCCGCTACCCCCATCCCGACGTCAAGGTGACCGGCGCCGCCAAAGCTTTCCTGCATCGTGACCACCTGGCTTCTGTCCGCATGGTCACCGATGCCTCAGGCGCCATCGCCGAACAGACCAACTACGCCAGCTATGGCGAGCGCCTCAACACCGGCTTCCAGACGCAGAAATCCTATATCGGCGAACGCTTCGATCCCGAGACCGGCCTGCTCTACCTCAATGCCAGGTACATGGATCCGGTGCTGGGGAGGTT
>NZ_JAMYOT010000082.1:0-2693 GCF_040320005.1 Mesorhizobium sp. M0816
AAGCTCCGACCTGGTCGGCCAGTGTCGAGAGGCTGAGGTCGATGCCCTCGCGGGCATAGCGCTCACTTTGCCGGTTCAGCGGTTGATGCTGACCGAACTTCTCAAACAGGATCATGGCGAGGAGATTTGGCCCGGCGAAGCCGCGCGGGTCACATGGAAGGGAGCCGGCGGCTGCGCGACCTTCTCGCATTCACGGCAAGAGAACTTCTCGCGCACAGTCTGGATCACCTTCCACTGGCGCGGGATCACCTCCAGCGTCTCGGTGATATCCTCGCCAAGCTTTGCCAGCTTGGCCGAACCACAGCACGGGCAGTTTGACGGTGCGGCGATGACCACGCGCTCACGCGGCAGATGGTCGGGAAAGGGCTTGCGCGACGGGCGCTTGCGCTCGAAGGCCCTGACCGTCGATGACCGTGCCGCCAGTTCCGCCGCCAGCTCGTCTTCGCCGGCGTCGGCTTCCAGTTCCTCGAGCTGCAGCTCCATCTGTTCGAGAAGCCGGGCTTTCCGCTCCGAGCGACTGCCATGGATCTCGCGCTTCAGCTTCTCGATCTCCAGCCTGAGCCGCGCGATCAGCGCATCCGAGTGCGAGTTCATGGCCTGCGCGCGAGCGGCGAGTGCTTGTGCCTCCCGGCGGGCCGCACGCTCGGCCAGGATCATAACGTGCGCGCTGACAAGATCGTCAGGAAGCTGATCGGCCGCATCGGCCATGGCGCGATGGAATCATATTCGCTCCCGCCATGCCAGCGGTTTTGCTCATCCCGCCGAGCTTGGACGCCAGGTTTTTTGCGGCATCCGCCAGTCGATGCCTTCGAGCAATAGCCGAGCTGTGCAGGCGTGATCACCACCGTGCCGTCGGCCGCCGATGGCCAGATGAAGCGGCCGCGCTCAAGCTTCTTCGTGAACAGGCAAGCACCCTGGCCGTCGTGCCAGATCACCTTGATCAGGCCACCCTGCCGCCCGCGGAAACAGAACAGATGACCGCTGTGCGGATCGCGCTTCAAGGTCTCCTGCACCATCAGCGAAAGACCCGGAAAACCTTTCCGCATATCCGTATAGCCAGTGGCGAGCCACACCTTCACACCCCGCGGAACCGGGATCATCGCCGCTCCAGAACATCGAGGATCCGGCCGAGCGCCTCGCTGTCGATATCACTCTCGACCCGCAGGCGGCGGGCGCCGCCAAGCTCGATCGTCACCATGCTGCTCTTCTTGCGCGGCCGGGAGATCGGCGATGGCGTCGCCGGCGGTTGTGGCGCTGACAGCGCCTCGACGACTTCCACGGGAACGAGCTGCGGCACGGACGGCGCGGAGATCTGGCAGAGTTCCTTGCGCCACCGGAAAAGCTGGCTCACATGGATGCCGGCCGACCGTGCAATCTCCGAAACACTGACTCCAGGCTCAAACGTCGCCGCGACCAGCCGCTCCTTCTCCTCGCGAGACCAGCGCCGACGCCGCTCGACCGATGTGATCACCTCGATCTGATGCTTCGTCATAGGGCTACTCCTAGTGCTTGCACTAGGACTTGCAGCCTTCAGCCTACCTCAGCAAGGCGGCCGTCACCGTGGGGATACTGCGTAGCGGGCGCAACGCCGCTCATAATGCGCACGGGTGATTTCAGTCCAGGCCATCGTGATCTCCATCCAATCTCGCAAATCCGACAGAATCACAACCTGCTGAAATTACTCAACTCTTTTTGGAACGGACACTAAATGGGCCAGAGCTTACTTCAAAATGGATTATTTCAACGGGGCAAGGTCATATGCTCATAACTACGCGTAAGGGCGTGTTCTTGCCTGAATTCATGACCACGCTGCCTTCCCAAATCGGAAACGCCAATTTGTTTTGCGGATAGTTGATCTACCGTCCATAGCCATCGCGCACACGCGGTTCTAACCTCGTATTAAGCTGCGCGTCGCGGTCATGCCCGCTCCGGCCCTCAGATTGCTCTGCTGCGCGATCTATCCGGTGCGCACGATTTCTGTTGGGCATTAGGTCGCGGAGAGTTGGTGCGCCAAAGATCGTACCGGTTAGTGATTGTCGCGGCTGGTTAGGATCTGACCGAACCTGATCTTCTAACGCGATCTTTTGTTTCCCTTTATCAGAAGCCTCTCGTCCAATACTGACACGCGGTAATTCGCTGACATGCGACGGATCTCCGACGCTCAAGTCAGGAAGGTCCTTGCGGGTCGCTTGTGATGACCTAGGTGCTTCGCTCTCAAGCCTGACAAGTGCCGCGCGGTCAACGGGCGTTCCCGGGGCGATAGTAGGCGAGGCCACTTCCTCGAAAGTCCCATTCAAACTGATCCCATGGAAATCTCCTGCACTAACCCGCTCGGAGCGAGGTCTCTTGGTGTACATTTCGGACAGTGTATCGATTCTCCTCAGGTCCTCTTCGGTAAATTCGGGAAAGTCATCGGACTTTGCTTCTGATGGGCTCCATACCCGCTGCGTACCCTGCCCACGGCCCGCGGGATTGGCACGCAACCCGTCCGTGCCCCCGGCAAAATCCTCTTGCGAGAAAACATCGTCCAGCCTGACTGGGTGGATATCGGGTACAACATCCCGCTTCGAAGTGGAGCGAGTTTCAGATAGTGCATCGATTCTCGCCAGGTCCTCTTCGGTCAATTCGGGAAAGTCATCGGACTTTGCTTCTGATGGGCTCCATACCCGCTGCGTACCCTGCCCACGGCCCGC
>NZ_JAMYOT010000083.1:0-2646 GCF_040320005.1 Mesorhizobium sp. M0816
GTCTGCATCGGCTACCACCTGGTATGGCTGGAAATGGTGCAGTTCTGCATCGCCTTGGCACTGACCATGCACCAGGCCGGGGTGCGGCCGCGGTTGCTGAGCGGCGTCGAAAAAGGCCGGCGCTATTACCCGACCGCACATCCGTCCATGGCAATCCGCATAGGCTTCTCATGAGCTGGCATCGCATGCCCCGTGTGGCGAGGCATCGGCGCCGGCGAGGCGCGGCATTGCTGCACTCAGCGCACGCGCTCGGTGCGGCGCCGGCAACACCGCTGCGGCTTGGCGCTCGCCGTGGCCATCTCGTGTCAGGTACAAGGACATGAAAAACATGCAGACCGGTTCCAGGCTACACGACGACCGAACTGGCGTTTCCGCGCTCGGCGGATTGGGTGCGCAGGCGCGCGGCGCATCCGGCAGGCTGCTGCCGGAGATCTGGATGCAGAACGGCGCAAAGCGGGTCGAACAGACGCTGGCGCGTCTTCTCTGCGCCGAAGACGACGGTGAGACCGAGCTGATGGCGGCGATGCGCTACGCCACCTTGCATGGCGGGAAGCGCACCCGCGCCTTGCTCTGTCTGGCTGCCGGCGCACTGGCCGACACGCCGGCGCACATGCTCGACGACGTCGGCGCCGCCATCGAGATGATGCACGCCTGTACCCTGGTCCACGACGACCTGCCCGCGATGGACGACGACGTGCTTCGCCGCGGCCTTCCGACCGTGCACGTCGAGTTCGGCGAAGCCACTGCGATCCTGGTCGGCGATGCGCTGCAGGCGCACGCCTTCCTGACCCTGGCGAGCCTGGATGCGCCGGGCGACAACCGTATCGCGCTCGTGCGCGAACTGGCGCAGGCGGTGTCCGCCGAGGGTGCCGCAGGCGGGCAAGCCATGGATCTGTCGCTGGTCGGAAAGCACGCCGAGCTGGACAGGATCGTGGCGATGCACCGGAAGAAGAGCGGAGCGCTAGTGCGCGCGTCCGTTCGCATGGGCGCGCTATACTCCATCGCGGAAGATGCCGCGCACGCTGCGCTGTACTGTGCGCTCGATCGCTACACCGCCTGTTTCGGCCTGGCGTTGCAGGTGGTCGACGACATTCTCGACGCGACAGCGGATACCGCGACGCTGGGCAAGACCCCCGGTAAGGACGCGGCGGCGCAGAAGCCGACCTGCGCGTCGATCATGGGGCTGCAGGCAGCGCGCCAGTTCGCGCTGGATTTGTTGCGCGACGCTGGGGAGGCCATCGTCCCGCTGGGGCCGCGTGCGGAACGGTTGGCGCAGATGCTGCAGCGGGCCAACATGTATCTGTCCGCGCCATACGCATGAGCGCGTCCGTCCGCATGGACTCGCCCCTGTGCTGCTGCGATCGGCCGGCGGCAGCGGTGCATGCTGCACTGTGTCCGAGTCCGCGGCGATGTGCGCGGCGTCTGCCGATCCTGGTTCTCGTCAACCGTCTGCAGAAGGAACATCCTGCGTGAACGCGCTGTCCGAACAGATCCTTTCCGAATTGCGCCACCTGCTGAGCGAGATGAGCGACGGCGGCAGCGTCGGCCCGTCCGTCTACGACACGGCGCGAGCTCTGCAGTTCCACGGCAACGTCACCGGTCGGCAGGACGCATACGCGTGGCTCATCGCGCAGCAACAGGCCGATGGCGGATGGGGAAGCGCGGATTTCCCGCTGTTCCGCCATGCGCCCACGTGGGCGGCGTTGCTGGCTTTGCAGTGTGCCGATCCTCTTCCCGGCGCTGCCGACGCAGTCCAGGCTGCAACCCGGTTCCTCGAGCGCCAGCCCGATCCCTACGCGCATGCGGTGCCGGAAGATGCGCCCATCGGCGCGGAGCTGATCCTGCCGCAGTTGTGCGGCGAGGCCGCATCCTTGCTGGGCGGCGTGGCGTTTCCGCGCCATCCGGCGCTGTTGCCGTTGCGGCAAGCGTGCCTGGTCAAGCTGGGGGCGGTGGCGACGTTGCCGAGCGGCCATCCGTTGCTGCACTCCTGGGAAGCCTGGGGGAGGTCGCCGACCACCGCATGCCCGGATGACGACGGCAGCATCGGCATCAGTCCGGCAGCCACCGCCGCGTGGCGTGCGCACGCCGTGTCACAGGGGAGCACGCCGCAGGTCGGGCGCGCCGACGCGTATCTGCAGGCGGCATCGCGGGCGACGCGCAGCGGCATCGAAGGTGTCTTTCCCAACGTCTGGCCGATCAATGTATTCGAGCCATGCTGGTCGCTGTACACCCTGGATCTGGCCGGTCTGTTCGCGCATCCCGCGCTCGCCGAGGCGGTGCAAGTGATCGTCGCGCAGCTCGACGCCCGCCTGGGCGTGCGCGGTCTGGGCCCGGCCTTGCACTTCGCGGCCGATGCGGACGATACCGCCGTTGCGATGTGCGTCCTGCGCCTTGCAGGCCGCGACCCGGCGGTCGATGCGTTGCGCCATTTCGAAATCGGCGAGCTGTTCGTCACCTTCCCCGGCGAGCGCAATGCCTCGGTGTCGACCAACATCCATGCCCTGCATGCGTTGCGAATGTTGGGAAAGCCCGCCGCCGGCACCAGCGCCTACGTCGAGGCCAATCGCAACCCGCACGGTCTATGGGACAACGAAAAATGGCACGTTTCGTGGCTGTATCCCACCGCGCATGCGGTCGCTGCGCTGG
>NZ_JAMYOT010000084.1:0-2487 GCF_040320005.1 Mesorhizobium sp. M0816
GTAAGCGCTGTTGTGGGACCACCTTTCGGGAGTGGTCGTGATCTGTGAGGTTGCCGGTTCTGCATTGGGATCGGAGATCGGCTTGTGTCTGGACTTGACCTTACGCTTGACCCGGAGCGGCAGCCTCGGCGTTTCGAGGTGATCAACGGTGCTGGCGGTCGGCGTCAGTGGTCGGTGGATGACAAGGCGCGGATCATCGCGGAGACGCTGGAGCCGAATGCAGTCATTTCCGAGGTCGCCCGCCGGTATGGCCTCAGGCCGCAGCAGGTCTTCGCCTGGCGCCGCGAAGCGCGCAAACAGGCCGCTTCGGTGCAGCAAGATTCTCCTGCCTTCGTGCCGGCGGTTGTGGCGGCAGCGGAGCCTGTAGCCAGGCATCCACCGAAGCAGCGGAAACGGCAAGCCACTCGAGACGCCGGCATGATCGAGCTTGAGATCGACGGCATCGCGATGCGCGTCGGCCGGGGCGCCGATACCAAGACGGTGGCCGCAGTGATCCGCGCGCTGAAGGCGACGTCGTGATCGGGCCGACGGGTGCGGTCAAGGTCATGGTGGCGACGAAGCCGGTCGACTTCCGCAAGGGCGCGGAGGGATTGGCGGCGCTGGTGCGAGAGACGATGGGGGCCGATCCGTTCAGCGGGGCCGTCTACGTCTTCCGGGCGAAGCGGACTGACCGGATCAAGCTGATCTTCTGGGACGGCACCGGCGTCTGCCTCTATGCCAAGCGTTTGGAGGATGGGGAGTTCCGCTGGCCGAAAGTGCATGACGGCATGATGCGGCTGACGGCCGCGCAGCTCTCGGCGCTACTCGAAGGTCTCGACTGGCGGCGCGTCCATGAGGCGCGCCGGACCCGCGTTCCAGCCCAGGCCGGCTGACCCGCGACGAAGTGAATCAGTCTGGATTCCGCTGTCGCGGGCTGTCGGCGAATATGGTCTGATCCGGTCATGGCGATGACGGCTGACCAGCTTCCCGACGATCCGGACGCGCTGAAGGCGATGGTCCTGGCGCGCGACGTCGAGAATGCCCGCCTAGTCCAGATCCTCAAGGAATTGCAACGTCACCGCTTCGGCCGTCGTGCTGAGACGCTCCCCGAGGATCAGTTGCTGCTGGGACTCGAAGAGGCCGAACAGATCGAGGCCGCGGGTGACGAAGAGCAGGAGCAATCTGCTCCCGCCGAGCGCCAAGCAAAGACCACCAAGCGCCGGGCGAACCGCGGCGCGCTGCCACCCCATCTGCCGCGCACGGAGATGGTCGTCGACATTGAGGACCATGCCTGTCCGTGCTGCCGCAATGGCCTGCATCGCATCGGCGAGGACGTGAGCGAGCGGCTCGACATCGTGCCAGCGCAGCTGCGTGTGATCGTCGTGCGGCGACCAAAATATGCCTGCCGCGCCTGCGACGACGTGGTGGTTCAGGCTCCCGCACCCGCCCGGCTGATCGAGGGCGGCCTTCCGACCGAGGCAACGGTCGCCCAGGTCCTGGTCTCAAAATATGCCGATCATCTGCCGCTCTATCGTCAGGCGCAGATCTACGCCCGGCAAGGCATCAATCTCGATCGCTCCACGCTCGCCGACTGGGTCGGCCGCGCCGCCTGGCACCTGCGTCCGGTGCATGAGCGGCTGCTTGGCAAATTGAAGTCCTCGCCAAAACTCTTCGCCGACGAGACGACCGCGCCGGTGCTCGATCCCGGCCGCGGCAAGACCAAGACCGGGCAGCTCTGGGCCTATGCGCGTGACGATCGGCCATGGCAGGGAGCCGACCCGCCGGGCGTCGCCTATGTCTACGCACCCGACCGGAAGGCCGAGCGTCCGATCGCTCATCTCGCAGGCTTCACTGGAATCCTGCAGGTCGACGGCTATGGCGGCTATCGTGTGCTGGCCGACAAGAGCGACGTCACGCTCGCATTCTGCTGGGCGCACGTTCGCCGGCGGTTCTATGAATTGGCCGCCGCTGGCCCCGCGCCGATTGCCAGCGAGGCGCTGAGACGGATCGCCCAACTCTACAGAATAGAGGACGATATCCGCGGCCGATCGGCCGATGAACGCCGTGCGATGCGTCAGGAAAAGAGCGCTTCAGTTATCGCCGATCTTGAACCCTGGCTGCGCGAGAAGCTCGGCCTGATCAGCCAGAAGACAAAGCTCGCCGAGGCGATGCGCTACACGCTCTCGCGCTGGCAAGGCCTCTCGCGCTTCCTTGACGACGGCCGCATCGAGATCGACAGCAACACCGTCGAGCGCTCAATCCGTCCGATCGCGCTCAACCGCAAGAACGCGCTCTTCGCGGGCTCGGACGGCGGTGCCGAACACTGGGCAGTCATCGCGTCGCTCATCGAAACCTGCAAACTCAACGGTGTCGAGCCGCTCGGCTATCTCGCCAACGTACTCACCAGGATCGTCAACGGCCATCGGAACAGCCGGATCGACGACCTGCTGCCTTGGGCCTACATCCGCGCCCCCGAGCTAAAGGCCGTGGCCTGAGAACAGCGCTTAC
>NZ_JAMYOT010000085.1:0-2186 GCF_040320005.1 Mesorhizobium sp. M0816
ATACGATCTTGGCTTGCCTCGACGGAAAGATTTCTACCCCCTCACCCGGGGGCCCCCCGGCACCCCCCCCCCCCCCCCCCCCGGGGGGCGGGCGCTCGACTTCATCACAGGGTTGATTCGTCCACTTCATGTTGGACGACCCGGACGCGCAGAAAAAAGCGCCTGCGGCGGGTCCTTTGTTAACCACCATGATGCGGGACCACAGCGACAGGGCGTGCCGGAGACGGTCAATCCGGCCGGCGATGTCGTCGCCGGCGGCGACGGTCTCATTCAGGATCAGCATCGACCAAAGAGCGAGGCCACTGCCGTTATGCTCGAGATCTGGGGACGGCGGCTTGGCGATCGCCGTCTACTCGGCGTTTCTCGAACTCACTGCATGCAAGACCGTGACGAAGCCCTTCACATTGCGGGTCGGGACATAGCTGGCTTCTTGGCGCGCTACCACCGCTAGAGATGCAGACTTCGCCCGACAGCTCCTGCTGGAGCGCGGCTTGGATCTGATGGCAGAATTCTTGCGGAGACGCGGACAAGTGGGGAGCACTCCAACCCTACACACGCGTCACTGGCTATCAGTGTTGACCGTATAATCTTCGGAATGGCAATGGCATATTTTACAAAGCACGACCGCAATCAAATTATATACCGCAGCTGGGAAGAGCCGGAACAGTCAAGCGCAAGGATGAGAATTTTGGTCCTCAAGCTTGATCATGTCGGCGACTTTTGGATGTCTCTAGGGCCCCTAAAGGACCTTCGTCAGCGTTTTGCGCATGCCCACATTACGCTGGTGGTGGGAAGCTGGAACATCGCTACTGCAAAACAGTTCGACCTCGCCGACGATCACATTGCTTTTGACTTTTTTCCTCGCAACCCAAAAGTCAAAACGCGCAAAAAAGCCGCCGACATAAGGCCGCTGCTGACCGGCGAGTTTGATCTTGCCATTGATATGCGTGTTCCGGAAGAAACAAGGCCCATCTTGCTTGAAGTCCCCGCCAGGCACCGTGCGGCGATAGTTGATCCGTACAGCATGCATCAGATCGATATTGCGATAGCGCCATTCAATCTGAAACTGCGCAGAACCATCCTCTACAAGCTGGTCCAAAAAATAGGGCTTGCTAACAAAATCCCTCGTAGATGGCTTGATTGGTTCATTGACCGCAAGCAGGTGCGTCTCCAGCATGTGTCAGAAATCCTCCTCTTTCTGGTCGCAAAGGCAGCTGCCTATTTCGAAAGCGGAGCGGGTCACCCACAGAATTCGACTACAGGCAATGCCCCGATTGTCGTGGCTCCGTTCTCCAATTCCAGCCTGCGAGATTGGCCGATTGAAAGTTTTGGCAAAGTTGTCGCTGCTCTTTCGACCCGTGGTGAGGTGGTCCTCGTTGCCCGTGGCGAATGCCTGGAAGCGCTTGAGGAGGTTGCGAACATAGCTCGGGATCGTGGAGCCGCGAACATTCGGACGGCTGTCGACTTGTCGGAATTGGAATTCAATTATCTCGTGAATTCGGCCGCGCTCGTCGTTTCGAACAATTCAGGCACCGGGCATGTCGCTGCCCAGCTTGGCCGCCCTACTATCGGCATTTTCACGGCGTCACATCTACCGGAGATTTGGGGGTTTCGAGGTCCCCTGGTCAGCATGCTTATGAGTGTTATTGAATGTCGCGGGTGTGGTCTGGACCAAGTGCGGCATTGTCCGGTCAAAGTCCGATGCAAGTTCGACATCACGCCGGATCTCGTGATTGCCGAGGTAAACGCCTTGATGAATCATTGTAAGGGTACGGCACAAGCTTAGTGGCTCGCGGTCACCATAACCGCGATTGCCCGGATCTTGGTCGCTGATTCAATCGCTACAAACATCTAAAGGCCGAAATTCAGAATTGAATCGACTTGGTCGAAGGACCGCAGTGGCGATGTCACCCCCTGGGCCGGGCGACCATTTCGTTTTCGTTCGCATGCCCGTCCATAGCGACAGCGCCACTAACAGCAGATGAACCACACAAAGTGAGGGAGACCCCAATTAAGTGCCAAGCGACAGCTGGCCCAAGGCGCCTGGCTGAAGGCGCATGAAAACCTCGTCATCACCGGGCAGACCGATCCCACGACATAATGCACACCTCGCTATGTTATTGAAAAAGCTGGATCTGCTGATCCTGTGATTGTGATAATGGACTGTGTCCGCTCCTGCCGGAATG
>NZ_JAMYOT010000086.1:0-2148 GCF_040320005.1 Mesorhizobium sp. M0816
TTTCTGCTCATCTTCTTCCATCACAAGGTGTCCACCTATTTTGGTGGACACCTCATGCATCAGAGCACTCAACAGCAAAAGGTGCGGGGAAATTCGCGCTTACGAAAGACGAGCATTCCCGTCCTCCGAAAACGCGATTGAAGCGCTTCGCGCCTACCGGCCCAATTCCGTAAGGGCGGCACGGTGACGAGGACTTTGTCGCTTGGCACTCAAGGCGCTCGCTCCGTCCGGGCCTCAATCTCAGTGACGTTGACAAGGTCATCCTCGGCCCCGGCTGACCATCCGAACGGTAGAGGGGCCTTCCAGGCCGAGAACAATCCAGGACCAACGGACAAGCATCAAAGCATGACCGACCAGTCCCGGTGCTTCGATTATGTCGCCGCTTCGAGATAGCCAAAGATAGCCTGACGGTGCACATTCTGGCTGCCGACCGGCAGGAGATATGGCCAACACGCCGGCTGCCGTCCACCGTGTTGTGCGGCGGGTGAAGCGCAATCAGAAGGCGGCGCTCGGCCCGATGCTCATTGTCTGCGGAGCCAACGGCTGCCACAAGCGCCATGTGCTCGCCGTCGCAGCTGATCTTTCCATCCCGGTACGTCGTGCCCATGGCACGCGCACGCGCTTCTTGGCCCCTATCTCGCCTTCGATGCCAAGACCGCTCCGATCGCGCCCGCTGCGCTGAAGGAGTTGCGCAAGCGCCTTGACGACCTCAAGGCGATGATCCGCGTGGAAGCCAACCGGCTCGAGCACGCCAGTCACTTTCGTTGGCCGCTTCCAAGGCCCATATCCGAGCCTTGGAAATAGAACTGGCCCCTGTTGGAAATCGCTATGGCACAATTCATCAAGGCGCACTTCTTACATCCTGTCCCCATGCCAGAGAGGCGGGTTGTCGCTCACGTGGTGGCCATGCGTATAGGTAAGGTGCCCGCCGGGAACAACGGCGACGCCGCCGTGATCGTCCAGTTGGGAAGCACATAGCGATTGGGTGGACATGTGACAATCTTCGACCGTTCCTCAACGGTGGCGTTGCGGCACCAAGGTCGCCTCCTTCTGGGTGCCAGTATGCTGGGCCACAGTCGCGAAAGCTCTTCGATCATCTGCAGTTTGCATTCCCTGTCCAGCGCCCCACGCCGGACATCGCCAACCATTAGTTCGACCTGTTAATACTCGTTTGACTCCGTTTTGAAATTCAAGGATGAGCGTTTCGGCGGATGAGGTTTGCGCCCATTGCGAAGAGGATCATTGCGTGAGAGGCGTCGATGCGCTGCTCTAGTCGCGCACGAGGCGCCGTCGGATCATCCAGCCGAAGGTCCGCTCGAGACCCAGCGTCGGGGCAAGACTTCGAAGCCCTTCTGGTGATCGGATCGACGGACGATCTCAACCACGAAGTCCAGATGGCAGCCTTGTCCATGAGCGCTAGCTGATCATAGGCGCCGTCGGCGAACAGATGCTTCACTCAGGGCCAACGCTTGCGGATACCATCCAAGATCGCCTGAGCGCCGGCGTCGGAGATATCGGCAGGCGTCAGGTTGACAATCAACAGCCGCCCATCCGTATCGACTGCGATATGGCGCTTGCGTCCCACGATCTTCTTTCCGGCGTCGACCACCCCTTGTTCCAGCTTGCGGGGCCTTGACAGACTGGCTGTCGATCACCGCCGCCGACGGGCTCGCCTCGCGTCCGGCCCGCTCACGATCCAGCATCAGCGCCACATCGTGGACGGTCTGGAACAGAAACCGCCGCGCCAGCTCTCGAAACCAGCCATAGACCGTCTGCCAGGGTCCAAAGTGGATCGGCAGCATCCGCCAGCCGCAACCCGAACGGACCAGGTAGCGCACCGCATTGATCACCTCGCGAAAATCAACTTCGAGCGGACGGCCGCGCCGCCCAGGCTTGGGCATCAGCGGCGCGAACTGCTCCCGCTCCTCATCCGTCAAATCAGACGGGTAGCGCTTGGTCTTCATGGCGATCTGAGCCATCCGGCCACGGCTCTGCTTTGTCCACATCCACAGCTTGAATCATAACCCAGCCTCAGACGAAACCCCAGCAAGCCGATTTTCAAAACAGATGGGGTGATTGGGGTCTCGGCCGACGCCGGAAGAGGGCGGCTGCTCCTGTCGTGATGTGAGAACGTGGTCGATGTGGAAT
>NZ_JAMYOT010000087.1:0-1793 GCF_040320005.1 Mesorhizobium sp. M0816
AGGGGAGGCGCGCTAATGAATGCTCCCACCCAATCGCTGCAAACAACGGCCGTCTGCGAGACGGTAGCTGAACGCGTCGCTCGCGCGCTCCAACGTCATGGCGTGGATACCATCTTCGCCCAAAGCCTTCCTTCCGCCGTGATCCTTGCCGCGGAGAGGATCGGCATCCGGCAAGTCGCTTACCGACAGGAAAATATGGGTGGGGCGATGGCCGACGGCTATGCCCGCCTCTCTGGCAAGGTAGCTGTGGTCGCCGCTCAAAACGGCCCTGCCGCGACCTTGCTCGTGCCGCCGTTGGCTGAAGCACTTAAAGCCAGTGTTCCGGTCGTGGCCCTGGTTCAGGAGGTCGAGCGCGACCAGGCCGATCGCAATGCGTTCCAAGAGCTCGACCATCTCGCGCTGTTCCAGGCTTGCGCCAAGTGGATTCGCCGCGTGGTCGTTGCCGGCCGCATCGACGACTATATCGACGCGGCTTTCACCGCCGCGGCTTCCGGCCGACCCGGTCCGGCAGTCCTGCTGCTGCCCGCTGATCTATTGCGTGAGAACGCGCCTGCTCCCGCTTTCGCGCGCCAGGCCAATCTCGGTCATTGGCCATTGGATCGCATGCAGCCCGATGCCGGGACTGTCGAAGCAGCCGCCCGCGCCATAGCGCAGGCTCGGGCGCCGGTGGTTCTCGCCGGCGGCGGCGCTCATGGCGGCGGGGGGGCGGTGGAACTCGCAGAACTTCAGGAAATGGCTTCTCTTCCAGTGTTCACCACGAATATGGGAAAGGGGGGAGTGGACGAGCATCATCCATTGTCGGCCGGGGTTTTGGGGTCTTTGGTGGGACCTCGGTCCCTTGGTCGCCACAGCCGGGCGCTTCTCGATGAGGCCGACTTGGTCCTGCTCGTCGGAACGCGCACCAATCAGAACGGGACGGATAACTGGCGTCTTATCCCTCCCGCAGCCAAGATCGTGCATATCGACATCGATCCGGGCGAGATTGGGCGGACCTATGAAGCTTTGCGCATGGTAGGTTCGGCGGCTGAAACGCTCCGTGCGCTGCGCAAAGCGCTGGAAGCACAATCACTCGACCTGCGTCGGCAAGCCAGAGCGGGCCTGGAGTCCAGAATTGCGGCGGCCTGGCAGGCTTTCGAGAAAGATCGGCAGGCAGTGGCGCACGACTTGAGGACACCGATCCGTCCCGAATATCTCATGCACGAGATTCAGTCCCGCCTGACGCCCGAAACTACTGTCGTGACTGACGCTAGCTATTCGTCGTTCTGGGTGACGGGACAACTTCGTAGTCTAAAAGCCGGGATGCGTTTCATCACCCCGCGCGGTCTGGCTGGTCTGGGATCGGGGCTGCCGCTCGCAATCGGGGCAAAAGTCGCTCATCCGGATCATCCGGTTGTCGCCATCGTCGGTGACGGCGGCTTTGCCCATAGCTGGGCTGAGCTGGAGACGCTCGTTCGCTCCGGCATCGCTCTTACCATTATCGTCCTTAACAACGGCATTCTGGGATTCCAGAAGCATGCCGAAACCGTTAAGTTTAAGGGCTATACGAGTGCGTGCCACTTCAGCGTGGTCGACCACACCAAGATCGCAGAGGCTTGCGCCTGCCCGGCAGTGCGCGTTACACGGGCAGACGAGCTTGGGGCTGCGCTTGACCGTGGACTTACCGGGTCGGGGCCGCTTCTGATCGATATGATTACGGACCCGGCCGCCTTTCCGCCGATCTCGCTATTCGAGAATCTGGAGGATGCAGCGTGAATACTGGACCCAATCCGCGAATTGCGGTTGTGTCGGGTGGT
>NZ_JAMYOT010000088.1:0-1657 GCF_040320005.1 Mesorhizobium sp. M0816
TCCCACACGGGCTTGCCGGCATGCCAGCACATCCGTGCTTCACGTGTGGATGCCGCCGTCGCCGACGCATTCTTGACGGCGCTGGCGCCCGCCGAGATTGATGGTAACCGCCCGATTGTCACCGCCTGCCGGCTATCGTCGTGATGGCCTAAGACACGTGTTTAACGACGTCGTTTGCGACGTGTCTTAGGCGAGGTTTGCGATGCGTGTGGAAATTCTTGGGAAGGAACGGCGGCGTCGATGGGTTGATGAACAGAAGCTCGACATTGTCATGTCGGTTGGGGTTTCTGGCGCTACGGTAACGGAGGTGGCTCATCGGCACGATGTGACGCGGCAGCAGATTTACACCTGGCGCAGTGAGCTGAAGAAGAAGGGGCTTTTGTCGCGGTCTGCGAATGCGGTGTTTGTTCCCGTGGACATGAATGCCGTGCAGACCGAGCGCGGTGGGGACCGTCAGGACCCGTCTGGGCTGATCGAGTTGAGATTGACCTGCGGTCGCAGCCTTTGCTTCGACAGCGGCGTGAATGCCGCCACCCTGACGCGGCTTATCCGGGCGGTGGAGGCGGCATGATCGGACCGGGAACTGGCGTTCGAGTGTACCTTGCCTGCGGGATGACGGACATGCGCAAAGGGATCGAGGGTCTGGCGGCGCTTGCGCAGGACGTGTTGCGCCAGAAGCCGACAGGAGGTGCGGTTTTTGCGTTCCGAGGACGACGCGGCGATCGTTTGAAACTTCTCTATTTTGATGGCCAGGGCTTTTGCCTCTATTACAAGGTCCTCCAGAGGGGCCGCTTTCCATGGCCGTCGGCCGCCGATGGGACGGCTCGCCTGACAACGGCGCAATTGGCGATGTTATGGGAAGGAATTGATTGGCGGCGTCCCGACTGGGGTGCCCCACCGGCGCGTGTCGGTTAATTTTATCCCACTGATTTTGCTTGTTTTTATGGATATCCTTCCTGAGCTATGGTAGTCGGGTTCATGTCGAACGCGACCCAAAATCTTCCCGACGATCCGGCCTTCCTGAAGGCAATGATCGCCGCCTTGCAGGCGGAAAATGCGAAGATGTCGGCGACGTTGCAGGCGCATGACCAATTGATCCAGACCTTGCGGCTGCGCATTGCCAAGCTGAAGAAACAGGTCTTCGGCAAGTCCTCGGAAAAGATCGAGCGGGAAATCCAACAGTTGGAACTGGCGCTGGAGGATTTGTTGATCGCCGCAGCCGAGAGCGACACCAGGCCTGTCAATGAGGCCGATGGGACAGCGCCTGTCCCGCCTGCGGCAAACGCGCCCGAAAGGATTATGCGCCGTCGTCCGCGCGTATCGGAGAAGGCAGTTCGCGAGCGCCGGGAACTCGATCCTGGCACCTGCTGCCCCGCTTGTGGGGGTGAACTGCGTCTTGTGGGCGAAGACGTAAGCGAAATCCTCGATGTGATCGCCGCGCAGATGAAGGTCATCGAGGTTGCTCGATTGAAGAAATCCTGCCGCTGCTGCGAAAAGATGGTTCAGGTGCTAGCGCCGAGCCGTCCGATACCTGGCAGCATGGCGGGTGCCGGCCTCGCACGTCAAAATCCGCCGGTTCATCAGGGATGGCCTCTTGCCTGCCGAGCAGGTCATGCGCGGCGCACCCTACCAGATCCGCGCCAGCGACCTCGAAGAC
>NZ_JAMYOT010000089.1:0-1576 GCF_040320005.1 Mesorhizobium sp. M0816
TCGATCCCGTCCAACGAAGGCATCCAGGAATATCCCTGCTGGTGAGTCTGACGAATCATCGGGTGAGCTGATCCGGGTTATGGACCCACATCATCCGCTTTACAGGCGATCCTTCCGCGTGATCCGGAGAGTGGCGCATGGAGGCGGCAACTTTCCACCATCATATGAAGTCGATCATCGTGATGGATCAACATTGCTGATCGCGGTGGCAGCAACGCAGAAGTATGTAGAGGACACGAATCAGAGTAAATTGAGCGTCGAGGCGGTTCGGGATCTTGTCGCGGTGGCGGAATGTCTCGAAGGTCATGACCATAGACCCCAAGAGCCTGTGGGCGACGCTGCCACCAGCTTTGCGGCGTCAAATCCTCGACGACGTCGCCGCGGTTCTGGCGGAGGTGGCTCGTGAAGTCCGAACTGGTCAAGCCAACCCATCTGGCGCGCAGAGCGGTTGTTTACGTCCGACAGTCGACGCCACACCAGGTAGTGAGCAACCAAGAGAGCCTGCGGCTGCAGTACGCGCTTCGCCAACGCGCTCGCGAACTCGGCTGGCATGATGCCGACATCGATGTCATCGATGCCGATCTCGGCTTGAGCGCAGCCTCCGCTGCAAAACGGAGCGGCTTTAAGGAACTTGTCGGACGGGTTGGCCTCAGCGAGATCGGGTTGATCCTATCGATCGACGTGACGCGGCTTGCTCGCAACTGTTCCGATTGGTACCCGCTCCTGGATATCTGCGGCGTGCGCGGCTGCCTCATTGCCGATCGCGATGGCGTCTATGATCCCGGCAGCGCCAATGGCCGCCTGCTTCTCGGCCTGAAGGGAACAATCTCAGAGCTTGAGCTGCATACGATCCGCAGCCGTCTGACCGCGGGTCTGCTTGCCAAGGCCGAGCGCGGCGAGCTTGCCCTCACGCTGCCGGTCGGCTTGGTGCGTGATCCAAGCGGGGTAGTTGTCAAAGATCCGGATCTCGCTGTTCAGGGACGGCTTGAGCTTGTATTCGAGACATTCCTGAAGTTCCGCACCATCGCCAAGGTCATGCGTGTGCTGAACGATCGTGGCCTGGCTCTGCCGCGCCGCGACTGGCACGGCGAACTGCGCTGGGCACGAGCGACAGTCTCGGCGGTGGCGGCGATCCTGAAGAATCCCGCTTATGCCGGTGCTTTCGTCTATGGACGAACCCGCCTTCGTGCCGCCACGGGTGAAGGCGGTCCGCCGGGAAAGGTGGCGCGGCCAATCGATGAATGGCGGATCGTCGTGAAGGGCCGGTATCCACCCTACATCGACTGGCCAACCTATGAGAAGATCCGCGACATCGTACGAGACAACCGGGCCGAATACATGCGCATCAAAACGAGAGGTGCTCCTCGCAACGGCGAACTTCTCCTGCATGGCATCGCCTGGTGTGGGCGATGCGGCCACAAGATGTACGTTCGCTACAAGGGTGGCGGAGAGTATGTGTGCAATCACCTGCGCTCCCACACGGGCTTGCCGGCATGCCAGCACATCCGTGCTTCACGTGTGGATGCCGCCGTCGCCGACGCATTCTTGACGGCGCTGGCGCCCGCCGAGATTGATG
>NZ_JAMYOT010000090.1:0-1490 GCF_040320005.1 Mesorhizobium sp. M0816
GAACCCCCTCGCGCCAGGCCGCCGATGCGCCGGACTCGCCCTGATCGTTATCGATGACGATAATCTGCTCGTCGCGCCAGCCGAGGGCGACAGCGCGCCCACGAAGCGCATATTGGCGCCTGGCGCTTTCGGCGTTCTCGACGACTTGCCGCATCGAAGACTGGCGGATGTACAGGTAGGCGCCGCGTTCAAGGTGATGAGACTGGACTTTGAGATGTGCATTCATGGTGACCTCCGGTCGTGGATGCTCATGGCGATCGTCGCAAGGACGTGAACGATGGCGCTGTGTCCGCCGTGCGCCGGCCAGGCGGCTGACGATGGATAAATCTGCTCTCGAGGCGAGCTTGCTGTTGGGGTCAGCGCCTTGGCCCATCCCCACATGCCCCGGCGCAGAAAGAGCAGGAGGCCACTACGGGCCTTGAGCGGCAGCGCGTCGCCGAGAGCTGCCCCGCGCAGTACCTCGTACTGGGCCGCAATAGCCGACGACCGGATCGAACATGCTGATGTCGCTGCAATGTTCACCTGCCGGTTTTTTTTAATGCCCGCTCGATCGTTCTGGGATGAAGTTCGATATCGAGTACGCGGCGGACCAGCTGCGCCAGCTCCCGAGCGCGAACGGGTTCGCCGGGGACCAGCCGCGCCTGCAGGAATGCCAGGACTTCGTCGTCGATCTTGTGGGGACCGCGGGGGCCCGGCTTTGCCGGCACCAGTCCGGCAATCCCGGCCGTGTCGAAGTTCGCCTTGGCCTGGTAGTAGGTCGGCCTGGAAACGCCATACTCGTCGGAGGCGTCCGTCACCGACACCTTGTCGATGGAGACGCGACGCAGCATCTCGTATCTGACCTGCACAGTGTCGTGCGGATCGAAGAACTCGCTGGCCCGGAACTTCGGATCGCGCACCTTGTCCGGGCTTGGATTGAAGGTGCCCTCTTCGATGAGGACATCGGTCTTTGATCGCTTGCTGTCGTACTTGACAGACATCGCTGGCTCCGGCGTGAAGCGGTATTAACGTAAATAAAATTACGCCGCTTTGCGTGACCGCGTCAAGACTGTATTCGTCATTCATATCTGCTGTTAGGCTCCATTAGCAGGCATTGTCGTTCACTCAAATCCCGTTTGCGGCGTAATCCGCTTTACAGATGCGGTATAATTGTTCTTTACAGATTGCCGCGTGATCGCGTCGCCGATTTGCCGGAAAGGCGACCCACCAGATCGACCAGTTCCATCAAGTCGGCGACCCGCAAAAGCGCTCGCCCATTGCCCATGACGACTTCCGGATCCGGGCTCACAAGATCAGTCCATTGCGGGGGGACAGACCAAACAGCGGTATCGTCAGCCTGCAGCAAAAGGCGTTCGCCATGACGGTTGTATCGCCGGCCGACACAGGGCAACTGCCGTGCGAATAGAGGATGAAACGGATGCGTGACCCGCACTAACTGCTGATTTGCGCTGCTCGAGGCTGCATTCTCATGTGAGATACAAGCGGCTGGA
>NZ_JAMYOT010000091.1:0-1489 GCF_040320005.1 Mesorhizobium sp. M0816
CTAGGGCATATACACATCTCGCAGAGCCCATCCATCGGCACAGGCACGGAAGTAGGCCAGGCCGTTGTAGAAGGTGATTGGTCCCGGTGGTCTGGAGGAAGCATAGCCGTTCCAGCCGCCGAGCTTGGCGATGATCCATGCCGCCCAGGCGAGCGAGCTCCTGGGGTGGGGATTGGCTTGCAGCTTGGTCTTGCCTTTGAAGCGCTTCTCGAGCGCGGCAAGTGTGTCGATCTCGTTTGGCGTGAAGACGAGGCTTGCCGGTTGAGCGTCCTGGCCGCTGCGGGACTGCACGAGCTGCATGACGATGACCGCGGCCTTGGCGGCGATGGCAATGAGTTTCTCCAGGCGTGCGGCCGATTGCAGCTGGCTGTCTTCGATCTTCAAGCCCTGGGCCTTCATCGTCCGGAAGAACTGCTCGATGGTCCAGCGCTGCTTGTACCAGGCGACGATCTGCCAGGCCTGGGCAGGGCTGCTCACCGCATGGGTGGTCAGAAGCAGCCAATGAAGCGGCTCCACGCCGTCGGGCGCAGCCGTCTCGACGACTTCGACCCAGCGCAGCGTCACCCCCTCTGGCAGCCCCTTTGCGCGCAGGTTCGCCGGCCGCTTGATCGTGGCTTCGCCAAAGCGCAGGCACAGCTCAGCCCGGCGCGCCGGGCGGTCCTGGCGCTCGCGCAGCTCGATCACCTGCGTATCGCAGAACACCACTTTCGCCACGGCGCGGCGCAGCGTGCCGCCAGTGGTGAGGGCCCGGTCATTCATGAGACGCGACAGAACATGGCAATGGCCGTCCGGCACACCAGCCCACATCATATACAAGTCGCTCTCACGGTCGGCGATGAAGGTGACCATGCCGGCCCGGGCCAGCACCGGCTTGGCCGCTTCGGCCGTCTCGATCCAGTGGCGCGATTCCTTTTCGCTCAACGGCCGCTCGGCATGCGGCGGCAGCTCCTCGTCCCCGCGCGTCCACACCTGCCCGCCCACAAGACCCAGGCAAGAACCGCGCTCGGCATCAAGAGCCAGCATTGGATGCAGCAGCAGGCCCCAGCAATTGCCCTTTTTGACCTTGCCCAGGCCGCGCCGGTTGCCCTCTGTCGTCGGGAACTTGATCTCGCTGGTGTCCTGCACCGCCAGGACATGCCGGCCCTCGACCGCAAGCCGGGTCTGATCGCTCCAGCCTGCGATGATCCGGTCCGCTGTCACCGCGTCATTGCCGAGAAAGCGCCCATAGCGGATCTCTTCGGAATGGTCGCCACCGGCAAGCCGGCGCAGGCAAACCGTTTCGCGCAGCACCATGCCTTGGAGCAGCCTCGCCCCCCTTTATCGAGACGACGATCTCCAAATGAACCCAAGGACCAGTCCTGGCATGTCTGCATCGGCGACGCTCCTCCAAATCAGAACGTCACAGAAGAATCATACAGCACACGCCGGCGGAATCCGACACGTCACAACCGAGTCAATCCGTCGCAGCAAGATGTGTATACGCCCTAGC
>NZ_JAMYOT010000092.1:0-1463 GCF_040320005.1 Mesorhizobium sp. M0816
TGGGCGGATTCAACCGGTCGTCGCAACACCCTCGATCATATCTGTTTTGAGCAACTGGTCGAGAGCCTCTGCAGGCGTGCGCCATTCCAGCGTCTTGCGGGGCCTGGTATTCAAAGCATGCGCTACAGCGCTGAGTTCATCGGCCTCATGCCGGCTAAGATCGGTGCCTTTTGGAAAGTACTGACGCAGCAGTCCGTTGGTGTTTTCGTTGCTTCCGCGCTGCCAAGGGCTTTGAGGGTCGCAGAAGTAGATTTCGAGGCCAGTCTCGAAGCGGAGTTGTGCATGCTGCGCCATCTCCGCACCCTGGTCCCAAGTCAAGGATCGGCGCAGGTGAGCTGGTAGTTCCATGATGGTCCCGGCGATGGCGTCGCGGACCGCTTCGGCACCATGCCCGGCAAGAGCCGGGCCGTTTTTGACAGACTTGTCTCTCCCGTGGCGTTCCATGCGCGGCAGGTGCAGGAGCATTGTGAACCGTGTCGTACGTTCGACCAGCGTGCCAATCGCTGAGCTGCCGAGACCGAGAATGAGATCACCCTCCCAGTGGCCAGGCACTGCTCTGTCACCGACCTCTGCCGGCCGATCACTGATCATTAGCGCGTCAGCTATGAATGACTTGCCACGGCTACGAGCTCGTTCGCGGGGCAAACGCAGCGCTCTCCCGGAGCGCAGACAGGCCGATACCTCCCGCTTCAGGGCGCCCCGGCCCTGAATGTAAAGCGCCTGATAAATGGCTTCGTGGCTGATGCGCATGGTCGAAGTCTCGGGGAAGTCCAGCTGCAGACGCCGCGCAATCTGTTCCGGGCTCCAGGCTGTGGACCAGCGTCGACTTTGCCGATGAACGGCCCGTCGTCCTTTCCATACCACGACGGGACCATCGAAGGCGATGCCGTCCGGCGTGGCAATGAAGCCGGCGAGCCGGTCCTGTACGTAGTCACGAAGGGCAGGATTGGTTGCCAGCTTTCCCACCTTGGGCCGTCGTGCTGCTCGATCAGCATGCCACTGCGCTGTAATAGCCCGATAGTCGAAGTCTCCACCGCGCGTAGCCGAGTTGCGCCTTAGCTCGCGGGAGATTGTGCTGGGCGACCGCCCCAGCTTGCGCGCGATCGCACGCACTCCAGTTCCCCGAGCGCATTCCAAAGCTATTTCCTCGCGTTCCTGGAACGTCAGATTTCGGCTCGTGAGTGGCGCCACCGCGGGCGAAAGATGTGTGGGAGGCATTCCGCCTGAACTCCGAAACCACCGGATACCTACGGGGCCGGAGACGCCGGCTTCGGTGGCGGCTTCTTCACTGGAAAGGCCTGCTGCCACTCCTCGCCAGAACCGGCACAGGTTCTCACGCTGCCACACCGGTGGTCGACCTGGCGAGGACAATTTATGCCGCGTAGAGCGTTCCGATTTCCGTCTTCCTGTAGCCATAAACACCTCCTGGTATGAGGGTGTTGCGACGACCGGTTGAATCCGCC
>NZ_JAMYOT010000093.1:0-1445 GCF_040320005.1 Mesorhizobium sp. M0816
AGCAAGCCGATTTTCAAAACAGATGGGGTGATTGGGGTCTCGGCCGACGCCGGAAGAGGGCGGCTGCTCCTGTCGTGATGTGAGAACGTGGTCGATGTGGAATCGCCACAAACATCGGGAAGGAGCAGCCATGAAGTACTTTGCCGGACTGGACGTGTCTTTGGAAGAGACCGCGATCTGCGTCGTCGATGAGAGCGGTCGCATCATGAAGGAGGCTCGAGCGGCGAGCGAGCCGCAGGCTTTGGCCGAGGCATTGCGTAAAGTCGACCTGGTGCTGGAGCGCGTCGGGCTGGAAGCCTGTTCACTGACGGCATGGCTTCACGACGGATTGCGCGCCGAAGGGCTGCCGGCGATCTGCATCGAGACGCGGGCTGCCAATGCGGCCATGAAGACGATGCCGAACAAGACCGACAGGAACGATGCCCGCGCGCTGGCGCAGATCATGCGCACCGGCTGGTACCGGCAGGTGCATGTGAAGAGCAGACAATGCCGGCTGTGGCGCTCGTTGCTGGTCGCCCGCCGGACGGTTCTCAACGAAATGCGCACGATCGAGAACGTGGTGCGTGCCATGCTGCGCGAAGCCGGCGTCAAGCTGGGCCTGCCGTCGCGGTCCGCCTTTGCCGGGCGGGTGCGCGAGCTGGTCGGCGCCGACGCCGAAGTGATGGCGATGGTCGAGCCGCTGCTTGCGATCCTCGGCGCCATGCTCAAGGAGTTCGCCCGGCTGACCAGGCAGGTTCTCGACATCGTGCGCAAGGAGGAGGTCTGCCGGCGGCTGATGTCGGCGCCCGGCGTCGGCCCGATCACGTCGCTCACCTTCCGCGCCACCATCGACCGGCCGGAGCGGTTCGGCTCCAGCCAAGCGGTTGGGGCGCATCTGGGGCTGACGCCCGCGCGCTACCAATCGGGTGAGACCGACATCCAGGGCAGGATCAGTCGCTGCGGCGACGAACTCGCCCGCACGGCCCTCTACGAGGCAGCGCATTCGCTGCTCGTACGCTCGAAGAAATGGTCGAGCCTGAGGGCATGGGGCATGAATGTCGCCAAGCGCCGTGGCATGGCGCGGGCGCGTGTGGCGGTGGCCCGTAAGCTGGCCGTCATCCTGCACCGGATTTGGGCCGACGCGACCGAATTCCGCTTTGGAAAGGAAATTGCCACCCCGGCGGCGTGAACCCGCCGCAAACATTGAAGGAGTAAGGAAAGGAGCTTTCGCCCGAACGGGCGACGTCCAGATCGTTCCGTGGGGACGATGGGCGAGGCGATCTCGTTGAGAGACCCGAACCTGCCGCTAAACCCGGCAAGGTCGTGAAACAGATTGAGACACCTCGCTCTCCTGACCCCATCATGCGGCGGCCAAGGCGCCGACCGCGAAGAGAAGCGAGTGACCTGCGGAACGGCCCAGGAAAAAAGTACAGGAGCACCTTGACCTCAACCACCCCAATCAGAGA
>NZ_JAMYOT010000094.1:0-1356 GCF_040320005.1 Mesorhizobium sp. M0816
GCCGCATCGGTGCCGTAGCGGGTGACGGCGGTCAGCCGTGAGGCGTTGGACAACGGCGCCTGGTCGTAGGTCAGCTTATACGCGCTGCGCAGCGCGCCGGAGACCGTGACGCCGATCGCCTTGATGCGCTGGCTGGTTTCGGAGATGTCGCGGCCATTGCCCATCAGGATCAGATCGGGCCGCGTCTCCAGATAGAATTTTACGACGCTGCCGTTGTAGCTGATCGTGTCGGGATAGCAGACCGGGCTTGCCGGGCAGGTGTAGCTGTAGGCAACATTGTTGCCATTGGTATCGGTGACCGAGGTCAGCAGCCAGCGATAGCTTTGGGCCAGATCATAGGCTGGATTGGCAACTGTTGTGCCATCCTTGCCGGGGATGGTTGGGGGAAGGCTTAGATTCGCCACCGCAGCGACCGAGCGGAAGGTCGAGATGGTGCCGTCGCGATCCGTCACTGTCCATTCATTGGTGGTGCTGTTGAGCGCAATGCGGCGATAGGATTCGTTCTCCGTCGCATGCGTGCCGCCGGTCGCGCACGATGGCGACACCATGCCGGCCACGCAGGCGACCATCGCCTGGCCGTCAAGCAGATAAATGTCGCCGGCATCGAAGGCCGGCATGCCATAGCCCGGGCTTGCCCGCTCGATGACATCCAAACCATCAAGGCCCCAGGCATAGCCCAGCCAGCCCTGGTAGAGGCCGCCGATCTTGGTCCTGCGCGAAGACTCGTAGGTGAGTGCGATCGATGGCTCGAGGCCATGAAAATCCGGGACATCGATGCCGATGGCATAGCCCAGATTGCCATTACCTGAACTCTTCGGCAGATCCACCTTCGGCGTGCCGATCGCTTCCGGATCGCCGCTTGTCGTGGTCGTGGTCGTCGCCAACGTCGTCGCGGCAGGCTCCTCGGGTGCGGCTTCGCTGTCGGTCGACTGATCGGTCGTGCCCACCTCTGCCGCCGCATCAGGACCATCGCCCGCCGGCGCAGCATCTCCCGTCGCAGTTGCTGCGGGCGGTGCGCCCGCATCATCCGTGCCGGAGCCTGATCCCGAGCCAAGTGCTGCCCCGCCATTGCCAAGGCCCTCACCGGCGCCAGCATCTGGCGAAGTCCCTTGCGCCTCCTGCGCAAAGGCAGCCATCCCTGCGGAGTTTCTAATATGAGCGACTAAAGATGTATCAGCGCCGAACACACCGGCGGCAAGCAATGCCGCACCAACAAGCAACTTGTTCATGATTCCCCCGAGCCCAAGTTGCTTACTTCTACTAAACCGCCGCCAAACGAATACGGCACCAAGTCGTCGCAATAGGAATATCCACAGGGAAATTTTTAAGCCAACGGGGAACAGCCGATTTGCTTAA
>NZ_JAMYOT010000095.1:0-1344 GCF_040320005.1 Mesorhizobium sp. M0816
TCTCCGGCGCGCTGCGCAGCGCGTATAAGCTGACCTACGACCAGGCGCCGTTGTCCAACGCCTCACGGCTGACCGCCGTCACCCGCTACGGCACCGATGCGGCAATCGCCGCCGATGGCACCATCAGCGGGGGCACCGCAAAGCCGCTCGGCCAGATGACCTATCAGAATACCAATGGCGTCTATACGACGGTCGATGCCTCCCTCCTCACAGGCTTGCTCCTCATGGAGGGAGCACCAAACGAGGTCGGCGATTTGGACTTTGACAGCCGCGACGAGATCTTTGGCGACTACGCCACGCAAGGAGAATCCCCAACAGGGCAAAAGTCGGCCAGTAGAACAAAGTACCGATATAAATTCGATTCGAATGGCGCACTCATCGATACAATCTCGGTGAGCCTTAACGCTGCCTATGACGGAAAATATTCTTCCAAGCCCGGTCGATTCTTTCCCGACAAAAGCACGATGGACTTTGCGGACACGGTGACGTCAACTTCGAATGACGGCCACACGGTGACGACGGGCACACGAGGCGCGTTTGTCATCACAAACGCCCAGCTCGCGTTGACCAATGCTAATTGTAAATCATCGCTCTTCTTCGGCCCCGTCGTGCCGGCCAGCTATGACGCCCTATGTGACGCGCTCTCGACCGGCTCGTTTGTTGTCGCCGACGCTGATGCTGACGGCATAGATACCGTCAATGGTGTCAGCGAGATAAACGGCTTGATCGGTGTCGGCGACTTCCTCGGCAATGGGCACCAGCAGCCGTTATTAACGCCGTTACTGGGCGGAAATGTAAAGAAGGGTGTCCTGTCAAACGGCACATGGGAGGCCGTCGATCCCTCATTTTCCCCCAGCTGCTCGACGTTTGGAGAGTTGGGCACCTGTGTTCTGGCCGATGTGAATGGCGACGGCGCGACCGACATTTTCCACTACAAGGGCAGTGACGACAGCGTCAGACTCTGGCTGTCGACCGGTGTCGGATTCAAGGAGTACACGGTTTCCTCGATACCGGGAACGTCCGCCGTTCTTCGCGATTTCGACAATGACGGCCGCATGGACGTCATTACCATCGGTGGCACACTGACGGCGCGGAGGGCCGACACGATCCGCGTCTTCTCGCTGCGTCCGTCGTCGACGGCGATGGGGCCGGTGGAATTCACACTTCCGGCCAGAATGAATGCCGGCGTTGCCATAGGCGATTTCAATGGCGATGGCCTGCCGGATTTTACCGACTACAAAGACCACATGTTCATCTCGGCCCCCGGCGCGGGCAATCCGAACCTGCTGCGCAGTGTTGTGACGGAGCTGGGCGGGACGATCGCGGTGGAGTATGCGCCGTCGT
>NZ_JAMYOT010000096.1:0-1323 GCF_040320005.1 Mesorhizobium sp. M0816
TCTCCGGCGCGCTGCGCAGCGCGTATAAGCTGACCTACGACCAGGCGCCGTTGTCCAACGCCTCACGGCTGACCGCCGTCACCCGCTACGGCACCGATGCGGCCATCGCCGCCGACGGCACCATCAGCGGGGGCACCGCAAAGCCGCTCGGCCAGATGACCTATCAGAATACAGATGGGCTCTATACGAGCGTTAATAGTGCGCTTGCAGGAGCACCTAACGAGACCGGCGATTTGGATTTTGACGGTCGCGACGAGATCTTTGGGGACGGCATAAACAAATCCCAAAATAGCGGCGGCCACGATGGAAGCCCAACAAACGTATGGACTAGAACAAAGCATATTTACAAATTCAACTCAGATGGGACTCCGATCGGAACCATATCATTGCAGCTTGATTCGATTTCAAAACCTGTTGACGGCATTGACTACACTCCAAAGTATTTCTCTCGGCCTGGCCGGTTTCTCTCGACCAAAAACACAATGGACTTTGCGACTGCGGTAACGAGTAGTTCTTTCAACGGGGCCACCGGCGCAATTACGTATTCGACAACAAGATCGATCGTTCAGACAACCCCCCAGTTGTCGATGACAAAGGTTGGCTGCGCGCCGGCCGGTTACGAAGCAGTCTGTGCGGCAATACCGGCATCTGCAGCAGGCGCTTTCGTAGCCGATGCCGACGGCGACGGAATCGACACGCTCGATAAGGGCGGCTCCCCCTTCGGCGTCGGCGACTTCCTCGGCAATGGCCGTCAGCAGCCAATATACAGATCGGGCGATAGTTCCGTAAAAAAGGGGGTGTTTTCAGTCGACAAATGGCAGCCGGGCGGGACCTCATTCGATATCACCACCGGCCCTTGCGTGCTGGCCGATATCAATGGCGATGGGGCAACAGACATTGTCCATTACAACCAGGGCGGCAGCACCCGAGTATTTCTGTCGACCGGGATTGGCTTCAAGGGCTACGTCAAGCACGACGCGGACGGAGATATTGGCATCCTGCGCGACTTCGACAATGACGGCCGCATGGACCTCATCACGCTGAGCAACAGCGATCTCCAGACCCAGCCCTACAGCACCGGCACGGTCAAAATTTACTTCCTGCAGCCGTCCTCGACGGACTTCACCCCGGTTCGGTTTTACCTTCCGGTGGCAATGACTGCTGGATCGCCGGTCGGCGACTTCAATGGCGATGGCCTGCCGGATTTTACTGACTACCACGACCACATGTTCATCTCGGCCCCCGGCGCGGGCAATCCGAACCTGCTGCGCAGTGTTGTGACGGAGCTGGGCGGGACGATCGCGGTGGAGTATGCGCCGTCGT
>NZ_JAMYOT010000097.1:0-1190 GCF_040320005.1 Mesorhizobium sp. M0816
GAGGGCTTTGCACGGGAAGCGAAATCCTGGTTGGTGAGTTAATGGGGCTTTTTTGAAGGCCGGGAAAGCAGTTTTCGACGGCTTGGTATGGCATCGACCGGCATGACCGGCCGATCCGCCGATTTTAGACAGACTCCTCCTCATGCCGGCTTTCCGCCAGGTGGATAGAGGGCGCCGATCATGGTCCGCAGATTGTAGGCGCAGGCGGCTAGTATGCATTGCGTGCGGTTGGCGGCGAGGTTGAAGAAGCGCAGGCGCCGCATGCCGTAGCGCTCCTTGAACACAGCAAAAGGCCGCTCCACAGCCGCCCGCACCTTGGCGATCAACCGGTTACGCAGCTTCTGGCGCGCCGGCAACTCGGGATGATGCTTGTTGGGCCGCCGCATCAGCCGGTCCTTGATCCCGGCCTTGGCCAGCCGATCATGCCTGGCATGGGTGTAGTAGGCCTGATCGCCATAGGCCGCCTTCTCATCGCCGCAAACCAGATTGTCGGCCGCCTCGGTGTCGGTGATCGAGGCGTCGCTTACCTCGACACGCCGGATCATGGTGTGCTCCTGGTCGGCGCCGATGTGCATCTTGTAGCCGAAGGTGCTCTTGTTGCCCTTCTTGCCCCAGCGCGCGTCCTTGTCGGCCGACGGCTTGGCCGGGCCCTGGTGGCCCTTCTTCGGCTGCTTGGGCGGCCGCCCACGGGCCTGCAGGAACGTCGCATCGACTAAGGTGCCGCGCTTGACGATCAGGCCCTTCGTCTCCAGCTGGCGGTTGATCTCCTCAAACACCTTGTCGATCAGCCGCTCGCGCGTCAGTTCCTCGCGGAAGCGCCACAGTGTCGAATGATCGGGCGTACGGTCCGAAAGGCTGAAGCCGGCAAAGCGGCGAAACGACAGCCGGTCACGGATCTGAGCCTCCAATGCCGGATCGCTCAGCCCGTGCCACACGCCCAGCAAAAGACAGCGCACCAGCGCCTCCGCCGGGTAGCTGGTGTTGCCCGAGCCGGGACCGCTGCGCTGACCCAGCAATGTTCGGATCGGTGCCCAGTCCAGTTCCTTCGATACCAGGTCGAAAATCGTCTCGTCCGACGCCGCCAGCCCGTCCGCCAGACTCAACTGACCCAGAACACGATCCGCCATCCCGAATCTCCCTGCTTCGACCATCATCACAGAATCACCAATCGGCTTCTGTGCAAAGGTCTC
>NZ_JAMYOT010000098.1:0-1082 GCF_040320005.1 Mesorhizobium sp. M0816
ATCGATGAGGACGGCATCTACGAACCGCGTCATCCCAACGACAGGCTGCTGCTCGGCATGAAGGGCACGATGAGCGAACTGGAGCTTTCGATCCTGCGGGCCCGCTCGATCGAAGCCCTGAAGCAGAAGGCACGACGGGGCGAACTTTTCCTGACGGTGGCGATCGGTTACGTCAAGTCGGGCCGGAACCGGGTCGAGAAAGACCCGGACCTGCGGATCCGCGAGGCGATCGATCTTGTATTCCGGCGTTTCGACGAACTGCAGAGCATCCGGCAGGTGCATCTGTGGTTGCGCCGCGAGGGCATTATGCTCCCTGCCGTAAATTACACGCGCGCGGCGGACAGGGCGATCGTCTGGAAGCTGCCCGTCTACAATACGGTGCACCACATTCTCACCAACCCGATCTACGCCGGCGCCTATGCGTTCGGGCGAACCTGCAGCAAAGTCACCATAGAGGCCGGACGCAAACGGATTTTGCGTGGGATCAGGCGCGATCGCGCCGACTGGGAGGTCTTGCTCATCGACCATCACGAAGGTTACCTGAGCTGGCACGATTTTGAGAGGAATCAGCGCCTGATCACGGACAATGCCACAAGCAAAGGCCTGGTGCCGCGCGGTGCTCTTCGCCGGGGCGAGTTGCTGCTCGGCGGTCTCTTGCGCTGCGGCCATTGCGGCCGCAAGCTGCATGTCTCCTATTCCGGCAGCAACGGCAATACGGGGCGCTATCATTGCCGCGGAGCGCAGGTCAACCACGGAACCGACCCGTGCATCGGCTTCGGATCGTTGCGGGTCGATCAGGCGGTCAGCGCGGAGGTTCTTCAACGCCTTCAACCGCTCGGCATGGAAGCGGCGATCAAGGCCATCGAGACCTCCACCGTGCAGGCTGGAGAGAAGCGGCGCCATGTGGAGCTCGCACTCGAGCAGGCACGTTATGAAGCCGCCCATGCACGCCGCCAGTATGACGCCGTCGACCCGGACAACCGGCTTGTAGCAGGCGAACTGGAGCGACGCTGGAATGCCGCGCTCGTAGCCGTCCGCGAGCGTCAGGACGAGCTTGACGCGCTCGACCGCCACAAGCCTGA
>NZ_JAMYOT010000099.1:0-1048 GCF_040320005.1 Mesorhizobium sp. M0816
TAGAGCATGTCCTGTGATTGATGAATCGATTGTGATGTGACGGATGCGTTCTTTGCTGATTCAACATCCACTTTGACGGAGGTGGATGATGGGAAGAGCACTGAGCGGCGATCTTCGATCCCGGGTCTTGAAGGCTTCGGACGCGGGCATGTCGGCCCGGCAGGCGGCGGCGCGGTTCGGCGTCGGCATATCGAGTGCGATCCGGTGGATCGCACGGGCAAAGATCGGCGAGCGGATGCCGCGCCCGCAAGGCCGCCGACGCGCGTCCAGCCTTGATGCCCACGAAGCCTTCATCGTCGGGCTGATCGGTGAGCGCAAGGACATCACGCTGAACGAGATGGTAGAGCGGCTGGGGGACGAGCGGTCGGTGCGGATCAGCCGCAGCGCCGTGAGCGCATGGCTTCGCGGCCACGGGTGGACGTTCAAAAAAAGTCCGCACACGCACTGGAGCAGGACCGCCCCGACATCCTGAAGCGCCGTCGCGCCTGGTTCGACGGCCAGCTCGATCTCGATCCAGCGAAGCTCGTCTTCATTGATGAGACCGGGCTGTCGACCAAGATGGCCCGTCTGCGGGGACGTGCGCCGCGCGGTGAGCGCTGCCGGGCCGGTGTGCCGCACGGCCATTGGAAGACCACCACCTTCACCGGGGCGTTACGGCTGACGGGCATGACCGCTCCGTTCGTCTACGACGGCGCCATGAACGGCAACGTGTTCCTAGCCTATGTCGAGCAGGTTCTGGTTCCGACCCTGTCGCAGGGCGACGTCGTCATCATGGACAACCTGCCTGCCCACAAGGCGGCCGGCGTGCGAGAGGCGATCGAGACGACCGGCGCGAGGCTCATGTTCCTGCCGCCCTACAGCCCCGATTTCAATCCGATCGAAAACGCATTCTCAAAACTCAAGGCTCTTATGCGAGCCAAAGCCGAAAGAACTATCAAGGCCCTGTGGGACGCGGTCGGCGCGGTCCTCGACCTCTTCACGCCAGCCGAATGTGCCAACTACTTCAAAGCCGCAGGATATGAACCGGATTAAACAGGATGTGCTCTAG
>NZ_JAMYOT010000100.1:0-988 GCF_040320005.1 Mesorhizobium sp. M0816
TCGGCACGCCCACGCTGCGCGCGGCGCGAGCGATCTGCGCCAGGACGCCGCGCCAGTCGCGGTCGCCCTCCGGCTGTACCGCTTCCTGCAGCGGATTGAGATGGACGATGAGTCCATCGGCCTCCAGCGAATCCACCGCCCGGCGCGCCAGGTCCAGGCCGTCGGCCTCGCGCAGTTGCGCGGCGCCGATATTGGCCAGCAAGGGAATGTCTGGGGCCAGGCGGCGCAGCGCGCGCGTCAGCCCCTGGGAGTTGCGGGATTGCAGGCTCACGCGCTGCGAACCGACGCACATGGCGATCCCCAAGGCTTGCGCTGCCTCGCTCAGATGCCGGTTGATGGCCTCGGCGCGTGGCATGCCGCCGGTCATGGAGCTGATCAGCAGCGGCGCGCGCATGGTCTTGCCCAGCAGCGAGGCGCGCAGGTCGATCTGCGTCAGGTCCAACTCGGGCAATGCGCAGTGTTCGAAACGGATGTACTCCCAGCCGGCGGCGACCGTGGCCGGCGCCGTTCGCCGATCCAGCACGATGTCCAGATGGTTGTCCTTGCGCCGGCTCAGGGCGGTGTCGCTCATGCTCGCTCCATCCGTCGCATCGGGCGGCGGCGTTGCGTCGGATCGGACCGACGGCAGCGCGCGCACGCCGCCGCCTCCCGTGCGTTCAGGCCGGCGCACGCTGGCCTCCCCCCGCAGCGTCGCTGCGGTAGCGGCTGGTCGAGGTCTGGTAGTACTGCGCGCGGATGGCCGCCATGGCCTCGATCAACGGTCCCCACGGCGCGGGAAAGCGTTCTTCCGCCATTAACCGGTGCAGCATGCGCGTATGGCCGGCCAGCTCGTCGTTGAGGAACTCCACCACAGGCATAGCCGGATAGCGTTGCAGCAGCAGGATCGCCGCGTTGTCGGCCTCGCCGGCCGACCTGTCCTTGTCGCGTCCATGCAGATCGTTCTGCAGGCGCCCTATCGCGGAGATGAGCCGCAGGACCTGGCGAAACG
>NZ_JAMYOT010000101.1:0-851 GCF_040320005.1 Mesorhizobium sp. M0816
TGCCAATCGCGGCTGTTGCGGGCAAAACGCGATACCTCGCGTGCCGCTACCGCCCCCACCTTGCCAAGGCAGACCTCGGCGACCATCCGGTCAAAACCAGCGCGGGTTACACCACCGGCGGCCGATCGACCAAGATCGTCATCCACCGTCTCAATGCGCGACCAACCAAGTGCTGTCAGGCGATCGCGCATGGCGTATTGAAGGGTACTGCTTTCGCGATTGTGCAGAACCTGGTGAGCCGAGGACTGCCGAACATAGAGAATAGCCTTCCGCTGCAGATGGTGCGGCCCGATCTTCTCATGCATCATGACCGGCCTCCTTCTGCTGGGAGGCGCGCCCGCAGTTTGCGTGATCGACGAACAGCCGCACGATGAGAACCGTCAGCGCCTGGCGGGTTTCCTCCGGCAACTCCGGCCATTGCGGCATGCCTGCGGTCATCCCCCTCTGCGGAGCCGAAAACAGATCGAACTGGTATGTCATGGACTGGCGAGGCATGGACATCTCTCCGACTCGTTTCGTGAGAGACCAATGCTGCGCCCATTACCGCAGATTGCGATGAGGCGTCGGCGTCTTCCAGTAACTTTGCCAAAGCATGCAGGCTCGCGAGATCGACGTGCGGAACCGGCAGGCTGCGCCAATATCCGCTCACGGAGCGGTCGAACATCCATGCTGGGACTTCAAGAAGCCGATCAGAAGAAGCACCAGAAAGGCTGCAGCGGAAAATATCCGTACCTTTGGCCAGCGCCTCATGGACATGCACGAGCTGACCGCACCAAGGATGCCACGGATATAAAAGCTCGCGAACCTCCGTCCCGTGGGTGTACTGTCGTCGTGTTGTAGGAGGCTGATCG
>NZ_JAMYOT010000102.1:0-850 GCF_040320005.1 Mesorhizobium sp. M0816
ACTTGGCGAAGAAACCCTCGACCGCGTTGAGCCACGAGCACGACGTCGGCGTGAAGTGGAAGGTGAAGCGCTGATGGCGGTCGAGCCAAGCGCGCACGTTGGGGTGCTTGTGGGCGGCGTAGTTGTCGAGGACGACGTGGACGGCCTTGCTGGCCGGCATTTGCGCCTCGATGGCGTTGAGGAAGCGGATGAACTCCTGATGGCGATGCCGCTGCATGTTCTTGCCGATAACGGTGCCGTCGAGCACGTTGAGGGCGGCAAACAGGGTGGTCGTGCCATGCCGCTTGTAGTCGTGGGTCATGGTGCCGAGCCTTCCCTTCGTCACGGGCAGGCCGGGCTGGGTGCGGTCGAGCGCCTGGATCTGGCTCTTCTCGTCGACCGACAGCACGATGGCGTGAGCCGGCGGATCGACATAGAGGCCGACGACGTCGCGCAGCTTGTTGACGAACTGGGGATCGTTGGAGAGCTTGAACTGGCGCCAGCGGTTGGGCTGCAGCCCGTGCGCCTTCCAGATGCGACGCACAGCGCTTGCGCTGATGCCAGCCGCTTGCGCCATCATGTCGGCGGTCCAGTGCGTCGTCTCGCCCGGCAGATTGGCAAGCGTCAGCGCCACCACGCGCTCGGCCACCTCGGGTCCGAGAGGCGGAATGCGCGAGGGCCGCGTCTTGTCGCGCAACAGCCCCTCGAAGCCTTCAGTGGCGAAGCGCTCCTGCCAGCGCCACACGCAGGTCTTCGATTTGCCGGTTTGCCGCATGATCTCGACGGTGCCGGTGCCGTTGACGCTCAGCAGGATGATCTCGGCGCGCCAGACATGCTTCTGCGGCGTATTGCGATCCCGGATGAGCGCCGT
>NZ_JAMYOT010000103.1:0-846 GCF_040320005.1 Mesorhizobium sp. M0816
GCACGCCGGCGTATCGACTTTCTCGGCACGTATCTGCGTGCATCGGGGCTCAGCACCTATGTGCTGGGGATCAGCGGCGGGGTGGATTCACTTGCCGCGGCCCTTCTGGCTCAACGGGCCGTTGAGGAACTGCGAACGGCTGGATACGACGCCAAATTCCTGGCCGTTCGGCTCCCGTATGGCAACCAGGCCGACGAGAGCGACGCCCAGCGGGCTTTGGACACCATAGGGGCGGACGAAGTGCATCGGGTCGACATCAAGCCGGCTGCCGACGCAATGCTAGATTCGATCAAGCGGGCTGGTGTCGAGTTCGGCGACGCAGGCCGCGAGGATTTCTTGCTTGGCAACATCAAGGCGCGTCAGCGCATGATTGCCCAGTTCGCGCTCGCCGGCGCCAGCCGAGGACTGGTCATCGGCACCGACCATGCGGCCGAGGCACTGATGGGCTTCTTCACCAAGTTCGGCGACGGCGCCGCCGATATCCTTCCTCTTTCGGGGCTAAACAAACGCAGGGTGCGAGCCTTGGCCGCGCATCTGGGCGCTCCGCCCGAACTCGTCGACAAGATCCCGACCGCCGACCTGGAGAACCTTGTCCCGCTTCGTCCTGACGAAGATGCCCATGGCGTCACGTATGAACAGATCGACGATTTCCTCGAAGGCAAGGAAATCGACGAGGCCGCGCGGACGCGGATTCTTCATGTGCATTCCAGCACGGCACATAAGCGCGCGCTTCCGGTGACAGCGATTGCGCTAACACTCTCGCCATGACGGCATTGGCAATAGTTCCATGATACCGTTTCGTGGTCAGCACCTCGTGGAGATTGCTTCCGCCATGTTGGCAACCGC
>NZ_JAMYOT010000104.1:0-834 GCF_040320005.1 Mesorhizobium sp. M0816
GCTCGATCGTCGCTGCCGACCGCAAGATGATCCGTTACCGGTCCTGCCGGCCGCCTGAGACGGAACTGCGCGGCCGCTTGCGAGATCTTGCCAATGAGCGCCGGCGCTTCGGCTATCGGCGGCTGTTCATCCTGCTCAGACGCGAGGGCGAGCCGTCGGGGATCAACCGCATCTATCGGCTCTATCGCGAGGAAGGTGTGACGGTGCGCAAGCGCCGGGCAAGACGGCGAGCAGTCGGCACCCGCGCACCGATCCTGGTCGAGGCAAGGCCGAACGCCCGCTGGTCGCTGGATTTCGTCCACGACCAGTTCGCCTGCGGCCGGCGCTTCCGCGTGCTCAACATCGTCGACGACGTGACACGCGAATGCCTGGCGGCGATCCCAGACACCTCGATTTCAGGCCGGCGTGTCGCGCGCGAACTGACGGAACTGGTCACCCGCCGCGGCAAGCCGGGCATGATCGTCTCCGACCATGGCACCGAGTTCACCTCGAACGCCATCCTCGCCTGGTCGAAGGATCACAAGGTGGAATGGCATTACATCGCGCCGGGCAAGCCGATGCAGAACGGCTTCTGCGAGAGCTTCAACGGCCGGATGCGCGACGAACTCTTGAACGAAACCTTGTTCTTCGGCCTCGACCATGCCCGGACGACGATCGCCGAATGGGCGGACGACTACAACCGATCGCGCCCACATTCGGCGCTCGGCTACATCACGCCCGCGGCTTATTCCGCCAATCTCACCGCAACGGGCGATCAGCTGCACAACCCCGACCAGCTCCGCCGATCGCCCGTTGCTCAACCCGCGCCATACGGCGTACAACCCGCCGAGGCTC
>NZ_JAMYOT010000105.1:0-812 GCF_040320005.1 Mesorhizobium sp. M0816
ATGAGCGTTCCGACAAGGCCGCAAAACTCGATGAGCGTATGCCAGTCCCGGCCATTGCGGGCCAGCCGGGAGGCTTCAATGGCGAGGACCGCACCAACCCGACCTTCGCAGATCGCCGCCAGAAGCTTCTCAAAGCCCGGACGGCTGATGCCAGACCCTGAACGACCGAGATCTTCATCGATGACGATGGCGTCTTTCCAGCCAAGGGACCGCGCTCGCTCGGCAAGGCCATATTGGCGTCGCCGGCTCTCGGGATTGTTGACGAGTTGATCGGCCGTCGACTGCCGGACATAGACATAGGCACCGCGCGCGAGATGTTCAGCGGTGATCTTCATGATCTGCCTCCCGTCCCGTCTGGCTCACCACCGCTTCCCTCAGCAAGGTCTCGATCAGCGGGAGGGTGCGTTCCCGGACTTCGCCTGGAAGACTCGATGGCGGAGCCTTCTTGGAAAACAGGTCTGGCTGGTCGGTTCGGCATTGCCTGCGCTGCATGGTCGTCTCCTGGCTGGCGTGAGTCGCTCTGCAGAAAACGTAGACATGCATCGACCTCGCGGCGCAGGTCGCGCAGGCATGAAAGGGGAAAACGGGGCGCCTCGCGAACCGCCATCGTCAGGGCGATCTCTTCCGTCATCCAGATCGGAATCAGCGCCAGGCTGCCATCCGGTTGTCGCCCGACATAGGCCGGCTCACCGCAATAACGCTGACGGCCTGTGACGAAAATCTCCCCGCCCGAACGTGGATGAAAGGCGTAACGGACAATCTTCTTTGCCTCGCCATCCTGATAACGGGCATTATGAGCCCAGTCCGACCGG
>NZ_JAMYOT010000106.1:0-780 GCF_040320005.1 Mesorhizobium sp. M0816
AGCGCGCACGGCACGCCCTGCCCCAGCGCCTGCTCCACCGCGGCGAGCTGCTCCGGCGCGATCAGGCCAAGGTCGTTGCAATCGTCGAGCCAGAACAGCAGCGACAGTTCGCGATAGAACGCCACGATCAGCGTTTCATCCTGCGGATCGCGGCCGGTGCGGGCGCTGGTGTCGCGCAGGCTCGGGTGGATGCGCTGCAGGATGTACTGGCCGCCCCTGACCGCTTCCACGGCATGCTCGTCGGCGAACCCGGTCAGGGAACGCCCCCACTCCAGCACCTGCTGCAGCGCGCGTTCGGTCTGGATCATGGCGCCGCTCCTGCTCCCTCGGCCAGGACGCGCCGCCCCCAACGAAGCGCCAGCCACAACCCGGCGAGTTCGGCCACGCGCACCACCCGGGTGGGGCAATACAGTTCCTTGCCGATCCACAGCGGCGTCTGGGGCAATGCATGCGCCGCATGGCGGGCGAGCATCCATTCCAGCGCACGCGCCACCGCCTGCGCGATGCGCCGGCGCCCTGTCGGCTCTTCGCTCCCGTCCATCACGTGCAACGCGAACAGCGCATAGGCGGTTTCCTCGAATGTGGACGCGCGACCGGCGCCCCAGCCGCCGTCGTCGCGCTGCGCCTGCAGCAGCGCCGCCAGCGCGCGCTCGTCGCGCCACTGGGGCTTGCCTTGCCCAGCGCAGCGACCGCATGCGCGGTGGGATACAGCCACGAAACGTGCCATTTTTCGTTGTCCCATAGACCGTGCGGGTTGCGATTGGCCTCGACGTAGGCGCT
>NZ_JAMYOT010000107.1:0-762 GCF_040320005.1 Mesorhizobium sp. M0816
GGCCTTATCCCGCCCGATCCCGACTTCATCGCCGCTGTCGTGGAAACCGCACGCCATTATGGCATTCTCGTTATCTGCGACGAAGTGCTCAATATTCGCCAAAGCTATCGTGGGGCCTCCGCACGTTATGGCATCGAGCCTGACCTGATTGCCGCCGGCAAGACTATCGGTGGCGGATTCCCGATCGGTGCGATCGGCGGATCGCGTCGCGTGATGAGCGTCTTCGACGGATCGGCCGGACGGGCCAAAGTGGCGCAGGGCGGAACATTCTCGGCAAACCCGGTCTCCATGGTCGCTGGCCGCGTCAGCATGGAAGCCATGACCGAGCCGGCTTTCGCTCGACTGGAGGCAATGGGTGATCGCCTCCGTGCAGCCCTCACCGCCGCTATTGATCGACATCGGGCCCATTATGTCATCAGCGGTGCAGCCTCGCTGTTTCGTATCCATCCCAAGGGAACGCTGCCGCACGACTATCGCGAAGCGTATCCATTGCCTGACGAAACGGCTTCGATGAAGAAGATGACCCGCTTCTTCCGCAACGAAGGTGTGATCCTGCCTGCTGGCGCTGCGGCCTGCCTGTCAACGGCAATGTCTGACGTCGACATTGACAAGATAGCGGATGTCTTTGAACGGTTCCTGACGACGACGCCGGTTTCGGCAGGGGAGGCGCGCTAATGAATGCTCCCACCCAATCGCTGCAAACAACGGCCGTCTGCGAGACGGTAGCTGAACGCGTCGCTCGCGCGCTCCAACGTCATGGCG
>NZ_JAMYOT010000108.1:0-743 GCF_040320005.1 Mesorhizobium sp. M0816
GGCTCGGCATTGGGTCGAGCAGAATGCAGGCAAGGCGATCAGCGGCAGCCGCGATCCGGCGGCGCGCACCGTCGGCATCATTGAACCGAAGAATGACGACCTCATCAGCAACCGATGCCGGTGTGCCTGCATAGGCCGGCACGGCGACAGGCGCCTCCGGCGATCCCCATATTGAGGGCGTACCCCCCTGTCCCGCCTCCGCCCAGTCATAGGAGCCGTGATAGGCGCCTTCAATCTTGGCAATGCCCGGGCGTCCGGTAAACGCGCGCGCCGCCTTAATGGCGAACATCACAGCCTCGGTGCCAGTATTGACGAAGCGGATCTGCTCGACCGCCGGAATGCGATCAACCAGCAATTCAGCAAGGTCAATTTCATGCGCCGTCGGATTGGAAAAGCAGGTGCCGTCACGAAGCATCCGCGCCACGGCATCAAGCGCCGGGGCAAAACCATGCCCATGGATCAGGGTGGTGAAATTGTTGTTGAGGTCCAGAAAACGCTGTCCGTCAACGTCAACCAGATAAGCACCCTCGCCCCTCAGGACGTAGCGCGGCGTGGGATCACGTTCGACGGTAGCGCGGGTGGTGCCATCGGGGAAAACGGTGTGGCCACGAGCAAATAGTCTCGTTGATTGGGCGTCAGGCGGCGCGGGGATTTCGTGCAACATATTATCAGACTCTCCTCGGGAAATGAACGGGACCATCGTCCGCCGGACGTTTTGTTGCAACAAAATAGCGAAAGCCCGC
>NZ_JAMYOT010000109.1:0-702 GCF_040320005.1 Mesorhizobium sp. M0816
GCCGCATGATCTCGACGGTGCCGGTGCCGTTGACGCTCAGCAGGATGATCTCGGCGCGCCAGACATGCTTCTGCGGCGTATTGCGATCCCGGATGAGCGCCGTAGTCGCTGGCGATCGGTTGGCGAAACGGTGAACGATATTCCTGCGCGCATGCAACAGACTCGCATGCGCACTCGTGAAAAGGAATCCCACCCCACTCTTATGTCACGCCCTGTCCGACGCCGATGCACATCGTGGCGAGCGCGAGCCAGCCTTGCATTTGCTAAGCCTCCAGCGCGGCCCTCCCGGCGATCCGCGCGCCGGACATGCCGAGCGCGGTCGCCCCCGCCGTTCGGGTTCGCGTGGTCGGCGTCCTCGGCGATTACGGCGGCTGATGATCCTCGAACCAGAATGATGACTGGCGTCGCGAGATAGTTCCCACCGACGGCAAGGGAAAATGCGATGTCATGACGATACGTCCATTGTCCGAGCAAGCCTCCAGGAATGCCCACCGCGTCCGACGTGCCTGATCAGGGTCCGTGTCGTACCGAAAGCTCCAGTCGGGGTATATGCATTGCATCGGCCAATGCATGAGATCGCCGGAAAACACTGCCCCTGTGCCTCGAGATCTCAGGCCGATGGCTACGTGCCCCGGGGTGTGGCCCGGCGTCGGCTCCAGCCACACTTCGCCATCGAGTTCATAATCCATATCGACAAGCACA
>NZ_JAMYOT010000110.1:0-702 GCF_040320005.1 Mesorhizobium sp. M0816
GCCCGCCGTCGGGCTCGCTTCCCGACCCTCAGCCTCGCGCGCCGCCATGACGAGGCTGTTGCTGATGGTCCGCAACAAGCCCGCCTCACGCCAGCGATAGAAAACTTCTGCACCGTTGAAAAGGGTGGGAAGTCTTTCGGCAGCAAAGCCACGCGCCGCCCGACGAGGCGAGGTAAAGAAGTGCGTTCACGACCTCGCGCAGGTCTGTCTTGCGCGGCCGGCCGATGCGGCTCGCCGACGGCATCATTGGCGCAATCAGCACCCACTCTGCATCGGGTAGATCGCTTGCGTAGCGTACCCATCCGGTGAAGACCGGTGAAGACCGCAGGTAGCTCAAGCCTGTTCCTAAAAGTTTGATCGGAGCGCCACGACTAGTTCTGCGGCTCTATCGCACAGGTTCGCCATCTTGCGATCGGACAGCCCCATGTCCTCTGTGGCGATTTCGAAGAGATAGCCGGCGATGTCTTTTGCCGTCGCGTTTTCGTGGATCAGCATCCCGAGCACGACGTCGGCATAGTCGTCATATTCGTCCTTAGCTTCGGGAATGCCAGATATGCCGATCGGATTCCAATCGCGAAGCAATACATCGCGAACAAGAGCTCGGTTTTTGTCAGGCTGATCTCTGTCGGTTTTGTGAGCCATCAGAGCCTACGCAGCAACGGCTTTTACTGACGATGTCACCCAATTCCAGGGGAGCAATTG
>NZ_JAMYOT010000111.1:0-701 GCF_040320005.1 Mesorhizobium sp. M0816
TTCAAGACCAGCGTGACGAGCGCCAGGCCGGCAAGCAGCGAAGCGACGGCAAAGGCGGCGGCGGCATTGTACTCGTTATAAAGGATTTCGACATGCAGCGGCATGGTGTTGGTCAGCCCGCGTATGTGGCCCGACACGACCGAGACGGCGCCGAACTCACCCATCGCGCGGGCATTGCACAACAGCACGCCGTAGAGCAATCCCCATTTGACGTTGGGCAACGTCACGTACCAGAACGCCTGCCAGCCATTGGCCCCGAGCGACAGGGCAGCCTCCTCGTCGCCATTGCCCTGTTCCTGCATCAGCGGGATCAATTCGCGGGCGACGAAGGGGAAGGTGACGAAGACGGTGGCCAGCACGATGCCCGGCACGGCAAACAGGATGACGATGCCATGCGCCTTGAGCCAGGCGCCGAGCAGGCCTTGCGCGCCGAACAGAAGTACATAGACCAGGCCGGAAATGACCGGCGAGACCGAAAAGGGCAGGTCGATGAGTGTGGTCAGGAACGCCTTGCCCTTGAACTCGAACTTGGCGATCGCCCATGCGGCGGAGATGCCGAAAATCACATTGAGCGGCACCGAGATCGCCGCGACCAGAAGCGTCAGGCGGATCGCCGAGCGCGTGTCCGGTTCGCTCAGCGCCTGTGTGTAGGCCTCGATACCTTTGGCGAAAGCTTCCTTGAAGACGATGATCAGCGGCAG
>NZ_JAMYOT010000112.1:0-691 GCF_040320005.1 Mesorhizobium sp. M0816
GCGCAGAGGTTTTGCGCTTCCGACCAACCCAGGCGCGCAGGCATTCTGCGTACCAAAGGAGACGATCATGTTGGATGAACTTCGATACCGTTTCGCCCGCTGGATTGCCTATCGCCAGACGCTTGCGAGCTTGAGGCAGGCCCGGGACAGCACACTGGCGGATGCCGGCATTTCTCGCGAAGAGATCCGCGAGCGTGCCCGCCACGCCAGCTTGCGTCGTTGAGGAGCCGGGCATGCAGATGATGATGCTTTGGGATGGCCGCTCGGTACCGCGCATCGGCATCGGCACCTGGGCGGCGGGTGGCCCCGCGCGTTGGCGTGACACGGCGACAATCTATGGCGAGGTCGACGATATCAGGTCGCAAGCCGCGCTGGCGATGGCTTATGAGATCGGCGCGCGGGTGTTCGACACGGCTGCCGCCTACGGCGCCGGCAATGCCGAACTGATCCTCGGGCGGGCGTTGAGGGGTAAGGACGAAGCCGTCATCGTCACCAAGGTCGGCTATTTCGGCGATCCCGAAACGCGTAAGATCGCACCCGAGGATGCCTCTGCCGCGGCAATCCGGACATCGATCGACAATTCGCGGCAGCGCCTGCAGCGGGATTGTATCGACGTCGTGCTGCTACATATCAACGAGTATCCGATCGAGCGCGCCGGCGAGGTGTTCGATACGCTCGGCCTGTTGCGCCA
>NZ_JAMYOT010000113.1:0-657 GCF_040320005.1 Mesorhizobium sp. M0816
CCAGCGGGCGAAACGGTATCGAAGTTCATCCAACATGATCGTCTCCTTTGGTACGCAGAATGCCTGCGCGCCTGGGTTGGTCGGAAGCGCAAAACCTCTGCGCGAATCGCATGCGCGATCGAAAGGGTTCAGTTCGCTTCTTGGCCAGCCGAGGCGCTTGTCCCTGTCCCGCCAGGCAGGATTGTCCAACGCCTCCAATGCCTGCATACTTGCGCACGATGCCCGCTTTGCGCTACAGCCACGGTCGCAAGGAGTTTTTCATTTCTGCAAAATGGATATCGGCTGGGACGATCTGAGGTTGTTTCTCGACGTTGCGCGGCTGGGTGGCTTGAGCGCAGAGACGGGAACAACGCGCCTCAGCGCAGCCACCCTTGGACGACGCGTCACCGCGCTCGAAAAGCAGATCGGCGAACCTCTATTCGTGCGCCAGCAGACCGGCTACCGGCTGACCCCGGTCGGCGAGGAACTGCTGCGGCGCGCCGAAGACGTCGAGGCGGCAATGCAGTCGCTGACCCGCTGGCGCGAGGGAAACCTGCCCGACCGCATTGTCCGCGTCTCGGCCGGGCCATGGACCTCGGCCTTCGTTTCCGCCCATATCGGCGAGATCTGGACGGTCGATGACGGCATAAGGGTAGAGCTTGTCACCACCACCGACCG
>NZ_JAMYOT010000114.1:0-644 GCF_040320005.1 Mesorhizobium sp. M0816
GCCTCGAGATCTCAGGCCGATGGCTACGTGCCCCGGGGTGTGGCCCGGCGTCGGCTCCAGCCACACTTCGCCATCGAGTTCATAATCCATATCGACAAGCACAGCCCGACCAGCCTCGACGATTGGCAGCACATTGTCCTGATAGGTCCGTTCGTCGGCATCGCCGGAGGCGGCCTGTGCGGCCTCGAACTCGCGCCGCGCCATGATGTAGCGGGCGTTCGGGAATGTCGGTATCCAACGCCCGTCCACCAATCGTGTGTTCCAGCCGCAATGGTCGATATGAAGATGGGTGCACAGCACATAGTCGATCTGCTCGGGAGCAACACCTGCATTCGCCAGGCGCGCCAAAAAGGTGCCGTCATTGCGGCGATGCCAATGCGGGAAGTATGCGCACGTCTTGTCGTTGCCGACGCAACTGTCGACCAGAATGGTGTGGTGGCCGGTACGAACCAGAAAACTCTGGATGGGAAGAATAAGCCGGCCGGTTGCCGGCGATATCAATCGGGGCGTGAGCCAATGAAGATGCGGTTCGAGTGCTTCGTCGGTGCAGTCGGGGAACCATTCCGACGGCGTCCCCAGAGGGTCGCACATCTCCAGAATTCTGGTTACCCAGATATTCCCGATTCTCCAATCGTCCATTGATG
>NZ_JAMYOT010000115.1:0-605 GCF_040320005.1 Mesorhizobium sp. M0816
GAAGAGGTCGAAAAGATGGTGTGGGCGATCCGCTGGGGCGCCGACACGGTGATGGATCTGTCGACCGGCCGCAACATCCACAACATCCGCGAATGGATCGTCCGCAACTCGCCGGTGCCGATCGGCACGGTGCCGCTTTACCAGGCGCTCGAGAAAGTCGGCGGCATTGCCGAGGATCTTACCTGGGAGGTTTACCGCGACACGCTGATCGAACAGGCCGAACAGGGCGTCGACTATTTCACCATCCATGCCGGCGTGCGGCTGCACTACATCCCGCTGACCGTTGACCGGGTCACGGGTATCGTCTCGCGCGGCGGCTCCATCATGGCCAAATGGTGCCTGCACCATCACCGGGAGAGCTTCCTCTACGAGCATTTCGCTGAAATCTGCGACATCTGCCGCGCCTATGATGTGTCCTTTTCGCTCGGCGACGGCCTTCGTCCCGGCTCGATTGCCGATGCCAACGACGCGGCGCAATTCGCCGAGCTGGAAACGCTCGGCGAGCTGACGCAGATCGCCTGGGCGAAAGATTGCCAGGTGATGATCGAGGGGCCCGGCCACGTGCCGATGCACAAGATCAAGGCGAACATGGACAAGCAGCTCGC
>NZ_JAMYOT010000116.1:0-563 GCF_040320005.1 Mesorhizobium sp. M0816
CATCTCAATCCGCTGCAGGAAGCGGTACAGCCGGAGGGCGACCGCGACTGGCGCGGCGTCCTGGCGCAGATCGCTCGCGCCGCGCGCAGCGTGGGCGTGCCGATCGTGGCCAAGGAAGTGGGGTCGGGCCTGTCCGCTTCGGTGGCCTGTGCGCTCGTCGATGCGGGCGTGGCGGTGATCGATGTCGCCGGCGCCGGCGGCACCAGTTGGGCCGCGGTGGAGGGCGAGCGGGCCCGCGATGCCGCCGACCGTGCAGTGGCGATGGCGTTCGCCGATTGGGGGATTCCGACCCCGGCCAGCGTGCAGGCGGTACGTCGGGCGCTGCCAAGGATGAAGCTGATCGCGTCGGGCGGGATCCGCGACGGCGTCGACTTGGCCAAGGCCATCCGCCTGGGCGCGGACATCGCCGGGCAGGCGGCCGGCGTGCTACGCGCGGCTACGATATCCACCGAGGCGGTTGTCGCGCATTTCGAGATCGTCATCCGCCAGTTGGCCGTCGCCTGCTTCTGCACCGGCTCGGCTGATCTGGCGGCGTTGCGTCAGGCGCGCTTGTTGCCCTCGGC
>NZ_JAMYOT010000117.1:0-554 GCF_040320005.1 Mesorhizobium sp. M0816
GAGGCGGTCGGCGACCAGCTCACCTGCATCCTTGTCGACCACGGTCTGATGCGCAAGGACGAGGCATCAGGCGTGGTGGAGATGTTTCGCCAGCATTACAATCTGCCGCTGATCCTGGTCGACGCTGCGGACCGTTTCATCGGCGCGCTCGAGGGCGAGTCGGACCCCGAGAAGAAGCGCAAGACCATCGGGCGGCTGTTCATCGAAGTGTTCGAGGAGGAGGCCGAGAAGCTCGGCGGCGCCGATTTCCTGGCACAAGGCACCCTCTATCCCGACGTCATCGAAAGCGTCTCTTTCAGCGGCGGCCCGTCGGTGACCATCAAGTCGCATCACAATGTCGGCGGCTTGCCCGAACGCATGAACATGCAGCTGGTCGAGCCGCTGCGCGAATTGTTCAAGGACGAGGTGAGGGCGCTCGGCAAGGAGCTCGGCCTGCCCGACAGCTTCATTGGCCGGCATCCGTTCCCCGGTCCCGGTCTCGCCATCCGCTGTCCGGGCGGCATCACCCGCGAAAAGCTGGAGATCCTGCGCGAGGCCGACGCCATCTATCTCGA
>NZ_JAMYOT010000118.1:0-546 GCF_040320005.1 Mesorhizobium sp. M0816
AGCAGGAAAATGCCGAGGAAGGCAAAGGTCACGATCATCAGCACGGTTCTCGCCGTGCGGCTCTCGGTCACCGCCGGCGACTGGCTTTCATGGTGCGGCGCGTAGGATTTGATCTCCGGGTCAGCCATAGCGCTTGCGGCTCCAGGTCTGCACCAGGTTGATGACCAGCAGCATGACGAAGGACAGCGCCAGCATGATCGCCGCTATCGCGGTCGCCGCGGCGTAATTATATTCCTCCAGCCGGATGACGATCAGAAGCGGCGCGATCTCGGATTTGAACGGCAGGTTGCCGGCGATAAAGATGACGGAACCGTACTCGCCGACGCCGCGCGCGAAGGCCAGCGCGAAACCGGTGACGATGGCAGGCGCCAGTCCGGGTAGTAGAACGCGGCTGATGATCTGGAAGCGATTGGCGCCGAGCGTGGCGGCCACTTCTTCTACCTCCTTGTCGATCTCCTCCATGATCGGCTGCACGGTGCGCACGACGAAGGGCAGACCGATGAAGACCAGCGCGATGACGATGCCGAGCGGCGTATACGCGACCTT
>NZ_JAMYOT010000119.1:0-530 GCF_040320005.1 Mesorhizobium sp. M0816
CCCTCGCCGGAAATATTTGCATTCGAGCTCGCTTTGAAATCGCCTCCCTCAATGACGTATATCCCGGGCGAGAGGGTTACATTGCCGCTCAAGCTGAGCCCCTTGCAGTATGTTCCAGGTTGCAAGGTTGACTGATTGCCGTTTTGACAAGGGTTCGTGGCCGGCGGCGCCGGCAGGTCGGCAAAAGGATCAGCAGCGGGCAGCGCCTGAGTTATCAGGCTGGCGCAAACGGTCTTCACGACGTTGCTCAACGAAACACCGCCTGCCGATATCAGGCAATCGACATCAAGGCTTGCCGATCCCTGAAGTTTGATGGCGTCCGGAGCTATCGAATTCGACATGACGGAGCAGCCTGTCAGTTTTGTGGTCGAACTGCCGGAAAAGAGCGCCGCTTTCGAAGCGGAAGGATCGACCGTCAAAATGCAGGCTTTTGAAGCATCCGTAATAAGAGCCACCGCCCTTGCTTGTGCGCCAACTGCGTTTTGCGTGAATATCGACGTAAAGAACCGATCGAGGTTCTGATGAACGAC
>NZ_JAMYOT010000120.1:0-518 GCF_040320005.1 Mesorhizobium sp. M0816
TCTCGAGATGCGCTACGGCGCCGAGATCGCCGCGACGCGCGGACACTGACAAATGCATGTCGCCCAAAAGTGTGTAGCGGTTTTTGGACAACGACATGCATAAAACAAAGATTTAATGTCGCCCAAAAGTGGGAACCGGTTTTGGGATAACGGCATGCATCAACTACAAAAGGGATTTGCATGGAAGTTCGCGTTGCCAACGTGCGCAAGGAGTTTGAGCGGTTTCCGGCCCTCCGCGACGTTTCGCTCGACATCAAGTCGGGAGAACTGATCGCCCTGCTGGGACCTTCCGGTTCCGGCAAGACGACGCTGCTCAGGCTGATTGCCGGCTTGGAGCGGCCGACCCGCGGAAAGATCTTCTTCGGCGAAGAGGATGCGTCCCAAAAGTCGATTCAGGAGCGCAATGTCGGCTTCGTCTTCCAGCACTACGCGCTGTTTCGCCATATGACGGTCGCCGACAATATCGGCTTCGGACTCAAGGTCCGGCACGGGCCGTCACGCCCGTCGGCGAAGGAAAT
>NZ_JAMYOT010000121.1:0-509 GCF_040320005.1 Mesorhizobium sp. M0816
ATTTGCGCACCTGCACAGACAAGTGCTGGCGATCGCCAGGGGCGATGCTACCTGCCGGCGCTTGATGACGGTCCCTGGTGTCGGCTCCATAGTGGCGCTCGCGTACACCGCGACGATCGACATTCCACAACGGTTCAGAAACTCCAAGGCGGTAGGGCCGATCCTGGGGCTGACACCGAAGCTCGACGAGTCCGGCGAAAGCAAGCGCGTTGGAGGCATCTCACTCTGCGGGGACGGCATGATGCGAACATTGCTCTATGAAGCAGCCCAAGTCATGCTGACGCACGTGAAGAAATGGTCATGGCTGAAGGCCTGGGCGATGAACGTCGCCAAGCGGCGCGGCTTGCGCAGGGCGATAGTCGCGCTCGCACGTCGCCTGGCGGTCGTCATGCACCGCATGTGGCTGGACAACAGCGAGTTCCGCTGGACGCGGGAAACCATGGCGTCAGCCGTGTGACAAAAGGCCGGGAAGAAGAGGTAGAGAGTTCCGCCCAGCGCGGAAGCACGTC